>CAZHSO010000004.1:33034-64603 GCA_964535105.1 uncultured Gemmatimonas sp. | reverse complement strand
GCAGTCTTGCCCCCGGGCTAGAGTGAGACTCGCCCACGGCGCCTGCGGGCCAACAGGATTCCCTGCGTCCTGCGATCCCCTCGCGGCCCGACGTCGCCTATGGCGAGTCCCACTCGTCGCCCGGGTCGGTATCGCGCCTTCTGCCGCGAGCCGCGCTCTTTCGGTTAGGCCCCCCGCCTCTACGCCTGCCACGGCACCTCCGCCCGTCATCTGTGTCATCTGTGGGCAACAGGTCCTGGCGCGTTGCTCTCCTGCGCCAATTGCCTTCTCCCCGCGCGAAACTGAGTACAGAGCACGTCTCCCGCCAGCCCATCGAGCTGTTCCTGCCGTAACCACCTGGTCCTGCAAACCCGCCTGATGGCCTACCCCCTGAATAGCACCGCGCCGCGGAGATATGGTACCGTCGTCCAGTGGCGCCTCTCCCAGATTGGTCCATGCGCACCGCTGTCATGGCGGGAGCAACCGGCCAGGCGCGTACCATGTCCCGTTTCCATCGGAGGTATCTTGAAGCACGACTCCCGGAGAGACAGCGACATGCGGCACGAGTTTACGGCAGTCTTCGAGGCCCAGGAGGACTGGATCGTTGCTTTTTGCCCCGAGGTACCAGGGGCAAACGGGCAAGGCCGAACGAAAGAAGAAGCCCGCCAGAGCCTGGCGGAGGCCATTGTTCTAATTCTGGAAGACCGCCGCGACGATGGGCTGCGTGGTGTCCCCGCAGAAGCCGAACGAGAAGTGATCAGCGTCGACGTTCACGCGACGTGAAGCGCAACGCCCTCCTCCAGCACATCCGTCGCCACGGCTGTGTTCTCAAGCGAGAAGGCCGCGCGCACTCTCTCTGGACCAATCCCGCGAATGGAGCGATGGAAGCGGTCCCCCGTCATATCGAGATCCCCAATCTGTTGGCACGGAAGATTTGCCGAGGGCTCGGTATCCCGGAGATCGCCTGACTGGATTCTCCGCCAACAACCTGATGCTGGATCGATCAGGCCGGGCGCACCCATCCCCTCACCCTGGATCGCGACATTCTCCTGGTCTCGCCGTTCAACATGCAGGTGCGCCGGCTGAAGGACGCATTGGGCCCGGCGGCCCGGGTCGGCAGCGTGGACAAGTTCCAGGGACAGGAGGCGCCGGTGGTGATCGTGTCGCTGGCCAGCTCCAGCCTGGAGGATTCTCCCCGCGGGGCGGCATTCCTGCTCAACAAGAATCGCCTGAACGTGGCGGTGAGCCGGGCCCAGGCGCTGGCGATCGTGGTGGCCTCGCCGGCGCTGCTGGCTCCCCGCTGCAGGACCATTGAAGAAATGGGGCTGGTGAATCTGCTGGGGAAGCTGCGGTATCACAGCAGGGCGGGAGCGACCTGACTCGGCAAGCGTTGCGGCTGACCCTCGCGGCCCTGCAGTGCCGCAAACCGCGCGGCACTGACGTTCCGCTCGGGCCCCGCAGCCGCTCGCCGGCCGCGGTCGCTCCCCCAGTCCCCACTCGTCGCCCGGGTCACTATCGCGTTCGCTGGCGCGCACCACTTCCCCGCAGGTCCATCTGCGAAATCCGTGACATCTGTGGGGAACAGGTTCCGGCGCGACCATCCCCGATGCGCGGCTTCTGTCCGTAGCCGCGCTCTTTCGGTTAGTCCCGCGCCGAGCGTAGCTTGTATGGTGTCGGCTGACCCTTTCCGGGACTAGTCCGATGCCGGTGACCGCCAGGCTTTCGAAGGCTTTCTATGATCGCTTGGGCGAACAGATTGCCAACGAACTTGTAGATTGGTTCAATCAAGTGGACGCTACATACCGCGCCGACCTCCGCGAGCTCAACGAGCTCAACTTCGCCCGGTTCGACGCGAAGCTGGAACAGCGGCTGACTGTCATGGAATCCAAGTTCGAGCAGCGATTGACCGAAGCGATGTCCCAGCTCCGGAACGAGCTCTCCGACAAGATCGGCGACACCAAGTCGAGTCTTCTGAGATGGATGTTTGGCTTTTGGGTCGGTACTGCTCTCGTAATCCTCGGCTCTCGGCTGGCTATGTAACGTTCGACCCCTCGCGGTGCTACTCTGCCACACCCAGCGTTGATCGGGCTCGCGCTTTTCAGGTTATGCCCTCCGCGATTGTACCCACTATGGTGTCGCCAGGCCACTTCGGGACCAAAGATGCCGGTGACCGCGAGACTCTCGAAGCTGTTTTACGACCGCCTTGGCGAGGAGAGCGCCCAGGAACTCGTGGACTGGTTCAATTCAGCGGACTACAGCGGAAATATGAGGCAGCTGAACGAGCTCACCCTTGCCCGTTTCGAGGCGAAATTGGACCTGCGCGTAGCCCACCTCGACGCCAGGATCGAACAGCGATTTAGCGCGCTGGATGCAAAGTTGGAGCATCGAATCGGCATCCTCGAAACCAACCTCAAGGCGGCAATGGCCCGCCTGGAAGCCAAGGTCGAAACGCGGCTTCGTTGAGCAGAATGGCGGACAATCGTCACATGAAATGGTAACTTAGGGCATGGGCGCAACCCGTAGCCTCCGCGCGACCCCGCTTCTCCTGACGGCCGCCCTCGCCGCCGCATTCCTCCTCACGTCCGCCGGCGTCTCTCAGAATCCCACCCCATCCACTCCCCGTCGCCCAGCGACCCTGGCCGACGGCTGGAAGACCGGCACTGCCGACTCCGCCGGTCTCGACCCGGCCCGTCTTTCCGCGCTGACCGAGGCGGTCCGCGGCTGGCCCGAGCTCGGCGTGCACGCCATCCTGATCGAGCGCGGCGGGCGGCTGGTCTATGAGGAATACTTCGACGGGTTCGACGAACGCTGGGGCACCCCGCTCGGCCGGGTGACCATGGGCCCCGCCACGATCCACGACCTGCGCTCCGTCACCAAGAGTGTGGTGAGCGCCCTGATCGGGATCGCCATGGGCGAGGGCGCCATCACCGCGCTCGACCAGCCGGTGGTCGAATGGTTCCCCGAATATCCGGAGCTCAACACCGCCGAGCGGCGGCGTATGACGCTGGCGCACGTGCTGGGGATGTCGTCGGGACTCGAGTGGGACGAGGAGATCCCCTACAGCGATCCCCGGAACGACGAGATCCGGATGACCCGCGCCCCGGAGCCGCTCCGGTTCGCGCTGTCGCCGCGCTTTGTCCATCCGCCGGGGGAGGAGTGGAACTACAACGGCGGCCTCACCCATGTCATGGCGGCGGTGCTGGAACGGGCCACCAAGCGGCCGATTGAGGAGTACGCTCGCGCGAAGTTGTTCGCTCCCCTGGGGATCGACACGGTGGAATGGGTCGGCGATCTGGCCGGCATGCCGGCGGCCGCCTCCGGCCTCCGGCTCCGCGCCCGGGACATGGCCAAGTTCGGTTCGCTGTTTCTGCACGGCGGACAATGGAGCGGTAAGCAGGTCATCCCGGCGCGATGGGTCGAGAACTCGACCCGCCGGCACTTCGCCTTTCGTCCCCGCACCGGCGCCGATTCGACCGGGCAATTCGGCTATGGCCATTTCTGGTGGTACAACTGCTTTCCGACTCCGGCCGGACTGATCGAGGTGCGCACCGCGGTCGGCAACGGGCAACAGCGGATCTTCGTGATGCCGGGCCTCGACATGGCGGTGACGATCCTCGCCGGCCGCTACAACGACTTCACCACCGGCGGTTCGCTGGGAACCCGGATCCTTCGCGCCCATGTGCTCCCCGCGGTTCGCACCGGTCTCAAGGCTGGATGCCCGGGGGCGTGAAGCGCCCCGCGTAAATACGGTGCCAGCTTCCGCAAGCGATGGCTGCAGCTTGAGGAATGTTCCGCTCGGTCTTTCCTTGTCGATATTCCCAATTTGGGTATATTCATTCCCAATATGGGAACGACCCGAACCCGCCCTGCCCCCTCGCCCAGTCTCGCCGGCGCGCTCTTCACCCCGGTCCAGCAGCGCGTGCTCGGATTGCTGTTCGGCCAGCCCGATCGTCGATTCCAGAGCGCCGAGCTGATTCGCCTCGCGCAGGGCGGGACCGGCGCCGTCCACCGGCAGTTGAAGCGCCTGGAGGCCAGCGGATTGGTTACGGTCACCCGCTCCGGGAATCAGCTCCATTACCAGGCGCGCGCCGATTCTCCAATCTTCGCCGAGCTGCACGGATTGATCACCAAGACCGTCGGCTTGGCCGAGCCGCTGCGCCGTGCGCTCGCCGCCCATGCCTCGACCATCCGTGCCGCCTTCGTCCACGGCTCCGTGGCCAAGGGCACCGATCGCGCCGGCAGCGATATCGACCTGATGGTGATCTCCGACTCGGTGCACTACGCCGACATCTTCTCCGCTCTACAGACCCTCGAGCCCGAGCTGGGCCGGCCGGTCAATCCGACCGTGATGACGCCCGCCACCTGGCGCACAAAACGCTCGCGCAAAGATTCCTTCGTCAGCCGTATCACCTCCCAGCCGCGCGTCTTCGTGCTGGGGACAGATGGTGACCTCGGTTGAACTGGAGAACCTCGCCCGAATCGGCACCCTCAAGCGTGAGCCGCCATTCCTCCCTGAGCTCAAGGGCCTGCGTTCGCGATACGCTTCGGTAATCTTGAAGTCACAATTTGGCTCCAGTTGGTTGGCTTCAGAAGGCGTTATCGACTGGACATACACTAGGTCTGCGAAATCTGTGTCATCTGTGGGGAACAAGTTCCGGCGCGCCGATTAGCGGCGTGCAAAGCTTCGTCGACCCCTCTTCACCCCCGTCCAGGGACCGCCCCGCTGCCACCGCGCCGTGAACGTGCCGGCACCCGGAAGAGCCTCGATCACCGGGCTCAGGAAATGATCCAGCGCGGCCACCACCGGTTCGAACTCCTGCGGAGCGAAACGCAGTCCGTTCTTCAGCACAAATGCCCGCCACCGCTGTGCAGCCTCCTGTGCGAACTCCTCGGTCAGCGCCACCGGTCGCCCGGCCGGCAGTGCGGTCTCCCGCCGCCGAAAGGTGGCGCGCACCGCCCGCACCAGGGTGCTCCCCCGAAAGTCGCGCTCCGCCTGGAGCACCAACACATCGTGGAAATCGCGCATCCGGCTGTTCAGCCTGCCCAGCTTCACCATCGCATGGAACTTTTCGGCAATGACGGTCTCCGGGGGATAGGCACGGAGCCGTGGCTGCGGAAGATCCAGCATCGTAGGGTATTGCAGCCATCGAGCTGCCGGTGTGATCGCATCGCCCCAGCCGACGTCCACTTGAACGCCGAGTTTTGCATTCCCGAGCCGGCCCTGGAGCGTCACACGACGGCCACCACCAGCGTCGCCTTCCCGAATCGCCGACACCCGGACCGTGCCAGGGTCAAAATGCATCCCGTCGGCTTCCACGGCCACCGCACAGACTTCCTTGAACAGCGCGAGCAGCGCTTCGTCACTCTGGGGTTCGAGTCCCAGGAGATCGGCGTCGCGCGTCGGGCGAATTGTCTCCCCGAACCAGGCCAGCATCAGCATCGCGCCCTTCAGCACGAATCGATCTCCCTGCCGTGACCGGGACAACCGAAACAGAAACCGCTCGGCGGCATACCGGACCAGGACGAGATTCGGATCCACATCGAGCTTCCTCGCATGGGCGATCAACCGGGTGTGAACCGACAGCGCCAGCCCGGTCGTGGCTGGGCTCATGCCACCAGCGCCTCGATGTATGGCCTCATCACCCGCTGCACGCGACACACCTGCGCCGAGTGGTCCAGTTGATCCATGGTGAACTTCCCCGTGCGCCAGCCTTCGCGCAGCGCCTCAAGTGCTGTGTCGAGACCGATCTTGTTGCGGTACTTGAAGCAATCGGCGATCGTTTTGGCCAGGGAATACACCCGAACCAGGGCGCCCTCGACCCGGTGTGTCTCGATGCCCTCGGTGAGCGCCTTCCCCGAAAAGCGCACCACCCGAAGCGGAGGATACTCCAGCTTCGGCTTCCGGGCCTTTTCGGGAATCGCGATCCAGATCTCGTGGGGGCTCTGGGTCGTCACGTCATGAAAGCGAAGCGCCGAGAGGAGACACACGATCCCGGCGGGGACCCGCGTGGCGACCTGAGCAAGGCCATGGTTCTCGGTATAAGGGTGTCCCGCGGCTACGTAGAGCCCCCGGACCTGGCGTTCGATGGCCCCTTCCCGCACCAGCCGGTAGAGCGCACTCCGGGGTACCCCTCGAGCCTCGAGATCGATAGGCCGCACCACTCCCATTTTGCTGATGATGCGCATGGCGCGCCGGCGAGGGTCTTCAATAGGCATGGAGACAATATACAAAACGTCGTGACTTAAATACAAGTCCCGACATTATGGCGTCCGAAATCCCGGTGCGCCGGCTCAACGACGCATTGGGCTCGGGGTGCCAAGTCGGCAGCGTGGACAAGTTCCAGGGACAGGAGGCGCCGGTGGTGATCGTGTCGCTCGCGAGCTCGAGCCTGGAGGACTCGCCCCGCGAGGCGGCATTCCTGCTCAACAAAAATCGCCTGAACGTGGCGGTGAGCCGGGCCCAGGCGCTAGCGATCGTGGTGGCCTCGCTGGCGCTGCCGGCACCCCGCTGCAGGACGATTGAAGAAATAGGGCTGGTGAATCTGCTCGGCAAGCTTCGGCATCACAGCATGGCGGGCCCGCGGGTGGAGTAGGGCCAGTCTCGCCCCCGAGCTAGAGTGAGACTCGCCCACGGCGCCTGCGGGCCAACCGGATTCTGTGCTTCCTGCGACCCCCTCGCGGCCCGACGTCGCCTATGGCGAGCCCCACTCGTCGCCCGGGTCACTATCGCAGTGTCACGCTGAGCGCAGCGAAGCGGCCGATCTTTGCCAATGCGGGTCCCGCTCACCGCTCACCGTAGTCAAACCACCGAGCGGCACCCGACAATCTGGGGAAGGATCAAGTTTTTCTGTTGATGTAGTGACCGGTGGCGGCGGTTCGTCTGCGGCTTCCAGCGACCTTCAGCTTCCCTCCCCCTCGAGGTGTTCGAAGCGTGGATGCTCGAAGATCGGCGCAACGGCTTTGATACTCGAGGAATCGAGCGCGTCCGCCATCCGGCCCGCTATTCCCGCAATCAACCGGTTGGCCTCCTGCACGCTCTCGAGAAGCTTCTTCTCGTCACGATGCTCGTCGTAGCCGGTCTCGTCGCGTACCGTCACCTCGATTCCCAGCCCCCGAGCGGTATCCAACACCTCAATCAGGCCAAGGTGGCAGCGCAGCAAGTGCGCGTCGCTCACCACCGAGGCGTACTGGTTGACGCAAGCCTCGGCGGGAGAGTGTGTGAAGCCGAAGGCCGCCGGCTCGCAGCGCTGTCCCGGAAACACGAGAAAGCCAGCCGCATAGTCGGGTACGACGAGTACATCGCGATCCTCGTCGGATCCTCGGTGCGCTCGCGTCAGCGCGCCCACCCGGAAGAGGTCCCAGGGGTCGTTCCAACTCTCCTTCCCATGACGGGTCTCCCAGGACGCTCCCGCGAACGTACGGATCTCGGTAACCTGGTCGAAAGGGAGGCACTCGCTCTGCGACCGCAGCGCACCGAGTATGTAAAGGACGCGAGCTCGAGGGGTCCGGGCCGGCAGCCCGAGCTCGTAGCAGATGTGAAGTCCCACCTCAGACTCGAACGCGGCCTTCAGGCCCGCAGAATGAGCTCGAGGTTGCCCTCGAGGCGGATGAGGTGCAACTCAAGGTCGTGGATCGCCCGAGCCATCTGGATCTCGGGTACCTGGGGGCCGGGTGTGAGATTCACTCAGAGCTCTCCTGAAGAAGTCGTCGCGATCAACTTAGGCTCGATACGAACAGGCCTGCAAGGAACCGGGCACTTCAGGGCAACCGATTGCACGCGTAAAAAGGATGTCAAGTCGAATGGCCGGGCGTATCCAGCGCCCTGACCGGCGAATTTGGTTAGGGCAAGACAGCGCGCCGGTCCGATGGTTGGGAGATGCCGAGTTGCCCTCTTCCCCGCCGAGGACGCACATTATGGCCATGGCCGTTACCGCCCGACGCTTCACGGTGGACGAGATCCTCGCTTGGCCCGACGACGGCAATCGGTACGAGCTGGTGGATGGGGTCCTGCTGGTGACTCCGGCACCGGTGCCGGTTCACCAGATCGTTGCCTGGAGGCTCGCGGCAGCGCTGACGGTACGCTGTCAACGCTGGTCGGACGTGTACGTGGCGTCTCCCGGCGAGATTCTGATTCAGCCGGGCCTCAGGATGCAGCCCGATATCCTGGTTTTCCGTGCCCCGGCAATCCCCGGCAAGTGGGAGGAGGTTCGGGAGCATTGGCTCGCGGTCGAGGTCTGGAGTCCCTCATCGGTGATCTACGACCGGGACGTCAAGCGGGACGCGTATCTGCAGATCGGGGTGCGAGAGGTCTGGCTGGTGGATTGCGAGCGCAAGGTCGTCTTGGTCTCGCAGCCTGGCGCCGCGCTCGATCAAGTTCAGGAGGATTTCCTGCCCTGGCGTCCCCCGCTGACGCCCGAACCTGTTCCTATCGACCTGGCCGAGATCTTTCGCGGATTGGACTGAGCGATTTCCCTGACCCGCGTGAGCCCGAGGCTTTCGAGCACCGGAGCGGGCGCCCAGGACAGCTCGGCGCTGGTGTCCACCAGCACCTGGCGGAGAAGCCTGCGTTCACCCGGGCGGGTGTGGCTCTCGATCTCGACGTCGGTTCTGAGGAGGCCTATTTCGTCCGACATAATGGCTCCGGAGGGGTCATATACAAGTACCATTCGAGCGCGCGCCGAGTCAATCCGGGGCGCCGGAGTTGGCCGGCTCGCCCCTGAGCGGTCCGTTCCCCGCCTAGATTCTGGGGCATGCACCGTCTGCTCCTCCCCCTCCTTCCTCTCCTCGCCTCGGCCACCGCTGCTCAGGCACCGCCCCCCGTCGCCATCACCCACGTCACCCTGATCGACGGCGCCTTCCCCGACCGTCCCGACCAGACCGTCATCATCCGTGGCAACCGCATCGTGACAGTGGGACCCGCCGCCTCCACCCGGCCACCCAAGGGCGCCCGCATCATCCGAGGCCTGGGCAAGTTTCTCATCCCCGGTCTCTGGGACATGCACGTTCACACCGACGTCCCCGGCGGCCGCGAGGTGCTCCCCCTCTATGTGGTGAACGGTGTCACCGGGGTGCGGGACATGGGGGGTGGATGGGCCGCGCTCACCGCCATGCGCGCCGACGTCCGCTCCGGCCGGCTGCTGGGGCCGAGGCTCATCCTCTCGGGGCCCTACCTCGACGGAAACGAGCAGCCGATCGCCCACCTCCGGGTCCGCACCCCCGCCGACGCCGTCGCCGCGCTCGACTCCCTCGCCAGCCTCGGCGTGGACTTCGTGAAGTTCCACACCGGCCTGACCCGCGAGAGCTTCTTTGCCGCGGCCCGCGGCGCCCGCGACCACCGGCTCCCCTTCGGCGGCCACGTGCCCCGGGTTGTGGGCGCCGCCGATGCGTCGGATTCGGGAATGAAGAGCATCGAGCACCTCCTCACCATCCCGACCCCCTGCACCCCCGCCGACTCGCTGGCGCTCGAGCCCCGCTTCCCGGTGCAGGGAGCGCTGGGCCGCTGCTCCTCCGCCGACCCCGCCCCGCTCTACGCCCGGCTCCAGCGGAACGGCACCTGGGTGACTCCGACCTTCACCGCGCAGTACGAGGTGGCGCTCTGGCCGGGACGCGCCGTCCCGGGCGACTCCCTCGCCCGCTACCTCCCCGACACCCTGCGGGGCTACGTGGCGGCGATCTTCCCGATGCCGGACAGCATTCCCCAGGGCGCCGACAGCGTGGGCCGGGCGGTCTTTGCGCGGCGACTCATGCTGGTGGGCGCCCTGCACCAGGCCGGAGTGGGAATCCTGGCCGGCACCGACGCGCCGCTCCGGAACAGCGCCCCCGGCTTCGGCCTCCACGACGAGCTGGCCTGGCTCGTCGAGGCGGGGCTCTCCCCCCGCGAGGCGCTCAACGCCGCGACCCTCGGCGCGGCCAGCTTCCTGGGGATGCAGGATTCGCTGGGGACGATCGAGCCGGGGAAGCTCGCCGACCTGGTGCTGCTCGACGCCGACCCCACG
Organism: uncultured Gemmatimonas sp.; assembly: GCA_964535105.1. Classification (GTDB taxonomy): domain Bacteria; phylum Gemmatimonadota; class Gemmatimonadetes; order Gemmatimonadales; family GWC2-71-9; genus JABFSM01. The sequence goes on along the minus strand of CAZHSO010000004.1, from coordinate 54,629 downwards.
ACGAGCATCCGGAATACCCGGAGGATCCACGCGATCGTGGCAGATGGACGGGTGATCGATTCGGCCGGGAGGGCGGCGGTACTCCGTCGGGCGAGGGCGAGGTAGGCCGTGGGCGGCGAGGCGCGCCCCTTCGTGTTCACCTCACCCCAGTCCAGCGTGGCGGCAGGAAGCTTGAGGTAGCGGGCGCTGGAGATCGTCGTGGCCCCGCCGGCGCTGCTCGCCCCCCATTTCACCAACCGGCTGTTGTTACCAAAACAGCGGTCCTGACCAATCCGTGAAATCTGTGTCATCTGTGGGCAACAGGTCCCGACGCAGCGATCGCGGATGCGCGGCTCTTACCGCGAGCCGCGCTCTTTCGGTTACGCCACCGCCGAGCGTAGCTTGTATGGTGTCGGCTGACCCTTCCCGGGACCAGCCCGATGCCGGTGACCGGCAGACTTTCGAAAGCTTTCTGTGACCGCTTGGGCGAGGAAGTCGCCAATGAGCTGGTAGATTGGTTTAATCAGGTGGACGCCACTTACCGCGCGGACCTCCGGGAGCTCAACGAGCTCAACTTCGCACGATTTGACGCGAAGTTGGAGCAGCGCAGCGCCACTCTGGAAGCCAACCTCAAGGAGGCAATGGCCCTCCTCGAAGCAAAATTCGAGCGCCGCCTCGGCGAGCCTCTGGATGAAGCCCTGACGGGGCTCCAATGACGCCGTCACCCGCCCGCCGCAATTCCTACTTCGACCCACGCTTTGGTCGGAAGCGCACCTCCGCCAGCTCCTTGAAATCGGCGTCCTGAGTCCAGAGGAGGCCGCCCCGCAGTCTGGCCGCAGCATACACCAGGCTGTCCGCCAAGGGGAACTTGTGTTCCGCGCCCAGGCGGGCGGCAAAAAGTGCCAGGGCCGAGTCCACGTCCACAATCTCGCCCTGGTGGAGGAGCGCCACCGCTTGCAATGCGGCATCCTCGCCGCGCTGCTGTAGAACACGACGAAAGACTTCGTAGACCACCACCGCGGGGACGAGGAGCTCATCCACCGCTTCGATAGCGGGGGCGAAGAAGCTCGCATTCGGGCCGTCGGCCAGGTACTCGAGCCAGGCCGAGGAGTCGACGACGTTCACACCCGGTCCCGGGAACGCGGAACCGAGGTATCAATGCCCTTGAGGAACCCCCGCATCGACTTCAGCGGCTTGACCGGGATGAACTCCACCCGATCCCCGTATTGAAGCGCCTGAACCTTTTGCCCCGGCTGGAGGCCCAGGGCCTCCCGAATCTGCTGAGGGATCACCACCTGGTACTTCGGGGACACCGTGACGACCGTCATAGCCTGGCCTGTTAAACGATATGTTAATCTATCGCGATATCGTACTACGAGCAAGAAAGCCAAAACTCCCGTGACGTGATTTCCATACTGGAGGCCGCTGGTTGGCGACTCCGCCGAATCACGGGATCTCATCACGTGTATGGAAAAGAGGGTCGCAGGCAATAAATCCGTGAAATCTGTGTCATCTGTGGGTAACAGGTCCCGACACGCCGATCTCCAATGGACAACAGGTCCCGACGCGTCGATCTCCACGCCGAAACGCCCACCCACGGCCTTGCCACCCCCTCCGCCGAGGCTCTATCGTATGGCCATGCTTGCCCACGCCAGAAGGAGTGCCTCATGTCTTGTCTGAGAATGCTTCGCGCGGTGTCACTCTCCTGTCTTGTCGCCCTCCTCGCAACCTGGCCGGCGACCGCGCAGACCCCGGCCCCGGCTCCCCAGATCAACGCCATCCGCGCCGGCCGGCTCATCGACCCGGAAACCGGCACGGTGGCCACCAACCAGATCATTCTGATCCAGGACGGCCGTTTCACCGCGATCGGCGCAAACGTCGCGATCCCCGCCGGCGCCACGGTCATCGACCTCTCGAAGCTCAGCGTGCTTCCCGGGCTGGTGGATGCGCACAACCATTTGGGCCTCACCTACAAGGAAGTGCCGGAGCGCAACATCTATTACTACACCTATATCGCGGAGTCGTCTCCGCTTCGCGCGATTCAAGCCGCCTCGAACGGGATGCAGATGCTCGCGAGCGGCTTCACCATCGTCCGTGACATGGGGAACAACGGCAACTACGTCGACACGGCGCTCCGGCAAGCCATCGAGATGGGATGGCTTCCCGGGCCGGCGATTGTGAACTCCGGGCTCATCATCGGCGGATCGGGGGGACAGTTCTGGCCGACGCCCGAAATGGCCAAAGACCACAACATCGTCTATCCCGAGTATCTCGATGCCGACACCCCCGACGAGATCATCAAGGCGGTGCGCCAGAATGCGCTGTTCGGCGCGCGGGTGATCAAGATCTGCGTCGACTGCAAGCCCTGGGGATACTCGGTCGACGACATGAAACTATTCATCAGCGAGTCCGCCAAGGCCGGTCTCAAGGTCGGGGGGCACGTCCAGACGGTGGACGGGGCGCGGCGGGCGATCGAGGCGGGGATCTGGTCCATCGAGCACGACAGCGGCCTCAACGACGAGATGCACAAGCTGATGGCAGAGAAGGGCATCTTTCGCGCGGGCACCGAGACGCCGATCTCGCTCACCGGACACACCACGCAGGTCCGTTACGACGCGACCGTTCTCCGCCTCAAGAACGCCTACGACAACAAGGTCCCGCTCACCTTCTCGACCGATGCCGACTATTACGTCCCGGGCAAAACCCGCGGCGAGGTCGCCATCGAGTTCATCGAGACCTGGAAGGCGGCGAAGATCCCCAATGCCGACATCCTGCGGGCGATGACGATCAACGGCTACAAGGTCACCGAGCTCATCGGGCGCCGAGGTCCGATCAAGCCGGGGCTGGCGGCGGACCTCATCGCCGTCAGCGGCAATCCGCTGGAGAGCATCGACGCATTGCGCGACGTGCAGTTCGTGCTCAAGGATGGGGTCGTGTTCAAGCAAGGCGGGGTGATGACGCCGGCGAAATTTTTTCACAGCGGCCCGGTCAACGGATGGAACATCCGTTGAGGACGCGCCCGGAGTGTCAGTACCAGCCTATTGGCTGCTCGTTGAGGTTGATGTGGACCTGCTTCACCTGCAGGTACTCCTCGACCCCCCATTTGCCGAGCTCCCGCCCGATCCCGCTCTGCTTGTAGCCGCCCCAGGGGGCCTCGACGAAGGTGGGCTGCATGTGATTGACCCACACGACGCCGGCGCGCAGCTGCTTCACGGTGCGCAGGGCGCGGAAGATGTCCCGGCTCCAGACGGCCGCCGCGAGGCCGTAGTCGCTGTCGTTGGCGATACGGATGGCCTCGGCCTCGTCGTCGAAGGGAATCACCGCGGCCACCGGCCCGAAGATCTCCTCGCGGGCGATGCGCGCCGAGTTGGGCACGTCGTAGAAGATGGTCGGCTCGACGAACAGGCCGCGGTCGAGCTCAGGGCCGCGGGCGCGCCCGCCGCCCAGCGCGGTCTTTGCTTCCCCCTTCCCCAGTTCCATATAGCCGAGCACCCGGTCGAGCTGCTCCCGGCTCACCAGCGGCCCCATCTTGGTCCGGCGATCGAGCCCCGGTCCGAGCCGGATGCCGCGCGCCTTCTCCACCATCGCGTCGACGACCTTCTTATAGATCGAGCGCTCCACCAGAATCCGGCTGCCCGCGGAACAGACTTCACCCTGGTTGATGAACAACCCGAAGAGCGCTCCGTCGACACTCGCCTCGAAGTCGGCGTCGGCAAACAGGATGTTGGGGGATTTGCCGCCGAGCTCGAGCGAAATCTTCTTGAGCGTGTCGGCGGCGCTTCTCATGATATGCTTGCCAACCTCGGCGCTCCCAGTGAAGGCGATCTTGTCGACGTCGGGGTGCGCCACGAGGAGCGCACCCGTCTCACCCTGGCCCGTCACGATATTGACGACGCCGGGCGGAAGGCCGACAGACTCGAAGCGCCGGGCCAGCTCGAGAATCGTGAGCGGGGTCTGCTCGGCCGGCTTGAGAACGACGGTACATCCGGCGCAGAGGGCCGGTGCCAACTTCCACGCCGCCATGAGCAGGGGATAATTCCACGGGATGATCTGGCCGCAGACCCCGATCGGCTCGCGCAAAGCGAGGCAGAGCGCGTTGGCGGGCACCGGGATCACGTCGCCGTGGATCTTCGTGGCCATGCCACCATAGTATTCGAAGCAGGTGGCCGCGTCGGCAATATCGAATTCGGCCTCGACGATCGGCTTGCCGTTGTTGCGGGTCTCGAGCTCGGCGAGCGCTCCGGCATGCTCGCGGATGAGCTGGGCGAGGCGGAACAGGATGCGGCCACGCTCCTGCGCCGTGACGCCATTCCAGGGCGAGGAGTCGAAGGCACGCCGCGCGGCGGCCACCGCGGCAGCGACGTCGGACGCGTCGCCGTCGCTCACCTGCCCGATGAGCTGTTGCGTGGCGGGGTCGATCACGTCGATCAGGCGCTCGGAATGCGCGGCGACGAAGCGGCCGTCGATATAGTGTCCCGGCGAGCTCATCCTTGAAGTTACACCGCCCGCGAAGGTTGATCCTGCCCCGTTCGGGGCGCAAAGGAAACTGCTATTCTAGAAAAAGTCGATCTCCGAGGCAGGCTCCGCACCGCATTCCCCGACCTTTCCGACCAGGAGCTTCAAGCTCGAGTGACGGATGCCTCCGCTTCGACGCACCCGCTGTCCCGTCTCCCGCTTTGCCGTAGATTCTCTCCCCATGAGCGCCGTCTGGACCGTCGAGCGCACCGGGCACCCCCGGTTCCCCTTCCGCATTGCCATCGAGCAGGAGGGCCGCCGGATTCTCGCGGTCCGCGCCCAGTCGGCCTGGCCCGGCCCCGGCCAGCAGATATTCTGCCTCCGCGAGCACTCGCTCGACCCCGATGAGCCGCTCACACCGCTCGAGCGGGTCCCCGTCGCCCACTTGGGCAAGGTCGGCCGCAAGCTCACCGTCGTCCTCGACCGCGCCAACCGGAAGCGCTGCGAGTTTCTGGCGGTCGAAAAGCACAAGAGCGACGGCACCCCTCTCGAGCAGATCTTCTTCCGCACCGAGAGCGGCATCCGGGCCCACCGCTCCCGCACCCGGATGGAGCTGCTTCCCGACAACCAGCTCCTCACCATCGCCATCGACAGCGGCGAGCGCTATCCTTGGCGCTTCCCCGGCGCCGTCATCCGCCGCCGCCGGCTCGCCGCGGGAGACTATGCCCTCTTGGAGGAAGAGCGCCCGGTGGCGGTGGTCGAGCGGAAGAGCTTCGACAACCTGCTGGGCGACTTCGGCGCACTGCAGGCGCTGCACCACCTGCTGGAAGATCTCTCCAGCTTCGACTCCTCGGCGCTGGTGATCGAGGCGCAGTACGGCGATTTCCTCGACGACACCCGGCTCGGCGGCCGCTGGCCCGCCGTCCACACCGCGCGCGTACTGGCCGAGCTCGCGGCGCTGCACCCCAGGCTCTCGATCGTTTTCGCAGGCAACCGGAAGCTCGCCAACGTCTGGTGCCACCGCTTCTTCGTCGCCTGTCGCACCCGGGAGGCCAGCCCACAGCTCTCGCTGGTCCGGGAAACCCTTGCGGGTTATGAGCCCACACCGCGCGGCCTCCCCTTCGACGACCAGGTGCGGGATGCGGCGCTGCACCAGCTCCCGGACCCGTTTGCCTTCCGCGAGCTGGCCGCCCGGTTTCCCGATGTGCCCGCCGCCCGGGTGCGTCGGGTCCTAGTGCAGATGGGCCGGGAAGGCCTCCTCGAAGCGATCGGCCGCGGCCGGGGCCGGCGCTACGGCAGATCGGCGGCGAAGTAGCCCGGAGCCGTCTGCAACCCGTTGCGCGCGCCCGATTGTGGCATCCATCCCCCTCTTGCGCCGGGTCCCGGCAAGCGGCATCATAGAGGTTAGCAGGACCCCCTTTTGGAGGCGCTATGAAGAAGCAGTTCGTCGTGCCGGTTCTCCGGGAAGAGGCGGCCCTCGCGCAGTTGACGCTCGGCATCGTGTGCTCGAATTGTGATGCGGCCGTCGGCTAGACTACCCCTCTCGGACCAGTCGGAAAGGAAGCGCCTGGGCAACCGGGCGCTTCTTTTGTTGTGCGCCTCTGCCGTCGTCGCGGGAGCCGCCTGTCGTCCGGCTCCCGTCCCGGTCACGATCCGCGCCGGCCTCCTGCTCGATGGGCGCGGAGGCCAGATGCGCGACGCCCTGATCACCGTGGTCAGCGGACGGATCCGCGCGGTCGAACCCTGGCAGGCGGGCGCCGTAACCCACGACCTCTCCCGCTATACCGTGCTCCCCGGCCTGATCGACGCCCACGTCCACATCAGCGGCTACATCAACCGCCTGGGTAAGGTGAATACCGGTGGTGATGGCGAGACTCCACAGCAGCAGGCGGCGGGGCGAGCCGCCAACGCCCTGGCGACGCTCCGCGCCGGGTTCACCACCGTGGCGAGCATGGGCTCCGACGCTGACAAGGAGCTGCGGGATGACATCAATGCCGGCTCCACACCAGGCCCCCGCATCCTGACCTCCCTGACCCCGGTCGGGGACACCGCCCTGACCCCGAGAAGGCTCAGGCGCCTCCTCCGGCGCCAGAAAGCCCGCGGCGCCGACTTCGTCAAGATCTTCGCGACGAATTCCGTCAGAGATGGGGGTGCGCCGGTGTTCACCGCCAAGCAGCTCTCGGCGCTCTGCAGCGGGGCTAAACGGCTTGGGCTCCGCTCCGTGGTCCACGCCCAGTCAGATGCGAGCATAGAGGCGGCCGCTACCGCCGGATGCGACCAGGTGGAACACGGCTTCCTTGCCACAGCGGAGGGTTTGAGCTTCGTTGCCGCCCGCGGTCTGTTCTTCGACCCGCAGTGCGCCCTCGTCCTCGACAACTACATCGAGAACCGGGCTCGGCTCGAAGGGGTCCAGGGCTTCGACTCGGCCAGCTTCGCGCTCATGGAGCGACTGCGCCCGACCTTGCCCAGACTCGTCCGGACCGCACTCGCCACAACGGGACTCAAGCTCCTCTACGGCACCGACGCCACCGCCGGCGCCCACGGCCGCAATGCGGAAGACCTGGTCTGCCGGGTGCGGAAAGCGGGGCAAACCCCCATGGATGCGCTGGTCACCGCCACGTCGCGAAACGCCGTCGCCCTGCGGCTCGGCGCCGAGATCGGCACTATCGCCCCGGGGTACCAGGCCGACCTGATTGCCCTCGACGGGGACCCGCTCAAGGAAATCGAGGCGGTGCGGCGAGTGAGATTCGTGATGAAGGGGGGCGAGGTGTTCGTGAAGCCGTGATTGCCAGCCGCCGGACCGACGTTCCTTTTCTTCCGCGCTCCCGTCCGTACCATGTGCGATGCCGAGTTGCGTCCCGCCCCCGGCCCGCTTCATCAGTGGGCTCTCCCCCGGCTTACGGCATCAGCCGAATCTGGTGAGCCGCTAGATTCCACGGGTGACCAGAACCCGCCGCATCGTCCACGACACCGATGGCCTCAACACCGGCGAATGGCCCTTCGCCACCGTCGACCACTTCATCACCCCGACCGATCAGTTCTTCACCCGGAGCCACGCCCCCGTCCCCGGCACCCTCGTCTGCGCCGGGCTCCGCCGCGACGAATACCTCGGCACCGGTCCCCTCCCTGGTGAGCTCCCCTGGGGGCCGGAGCCGGTGAGCACCGGCGAGTCGACCGGCGTGTCACTCGCCGACCTGTTCCGCGAGGTCGTCCCCGGATGGATCGGCGCCCGGAGCGTCAAATGGCTGGGACGGATCAATCTCCTCGCCAAGCCCTCCGACAGCTACTTCCAGTCCCAGGCCTATCGGGTGCAGCGCGAGGTCGACGCCGCGAAGCCCCGGGACGTCTCCGCCGGAATCGCCATGCGTGGGGTCCCTCTCAATGCCGTCATCCTAGACCCGGCGCCCGACCAGGTCGTACAGGCCGGCCCGGTCAAGGTCCGCGGCTGGGCGATGGGGTCGGAAGCCCGCCCGCTCACCAGGGTCGAGCTGTCACTCGATAGCGGCCAGCGCTGGGTCCACGCCAGCATAACCCGCGAAGGCCAGCCCTGGACCTGGAGCCTCTGGGAGGCGACTGTTGAGCTCACTCCAGGCATCTACACCCTGGCGGCCCGGGCCACCGACAGCGGCGGGGCGACGCAGCCATCCACCGTCGAAGAGACCCGGAACGTCAAAGGCTACGGCAACAACGCCTGGCACCGGGTAATCATCACCGCACGCTGACAGATTTCTTCGCACTCACCATCGAGGCTCGCATGACCAGATCGTCCCTGACCGCGTTCGCATTGCTAGTTGTCGCGGTGGCGGCACCCGCCGTCGGGCAGACCTTCAAGGTCGAAAAGCACAACATCGGCGGCGAGGGAGGCACCGATTACATCACCGCCGAGCGTGGCACCGGACGGGTCTTCGTCTCCCGCAGTACTCACTTCATGGTCGTTGACGGCGCCACCGGCAAGGTGCTGGCCGACCTGCCGGATACGCCCCGGATTCACGGCGTGGCACTCGCCCCCAAGTGGAATCACGGCTTCACCACCAACGCCGGTGATTCGACGCTGACGATGTTTGATCTCAAGACCCTGACCGCGATCCGGAAGATCCCGACCGGTATCGGCGGCCTCGACGGCATAATGTACGATGAGAGCTCGGACCGGATCATTCTCACCAATCACAGCCGTCCGATCGGAACCGCCACGGCGATCGACGCCAACACCGGGGAGATCGTGGGCACCGCCGAGCTGGAGGACAATGCGCCGGAGGGCGCGGCCAGCGATGGGAAGGGGAGGCTCTTCGTCAACAACGAGAGCAAGAACACCATCCAGGTGCTCGACGTCAAGACGATGAAGGTGCTCGCGTCGTGGCCGCTGGCGCCCTGCAACGCACCGACCGGAATCGCCTATGACCGCGCCACCAACCGGATTTTTTCCGGGTGCCAGAAGACTTCCGTGGTCGTCGACGCGGCCACCGGCAAGGTCGTGGCGACGATCGCGAATGGCGACGGCGTGGACGCCCTCGGCTGGGATCCCGCCGAGAAGCTCATCTACATCCCCGCCGGGCGCGACGGCAACGTCACCGTGGTGCACCAGGATTCGCCGGACCAATACACCGTGGTGGCCACCCTCACGACGATGCCGGGCGCCAAGACCATTTCCGTCGATCCGGTGCGGCACGTGGCCTACTTGTTTCAGCCGGAGTACGGTCCGGCACCAGCGCCAGCACCCGGCGCGCCACCGCCGGCCGCGGGCGCCCGTCCGCCGCGCGGTCCGGTGATCGCCGGGTGGTTTTTCGCCATTACGCACTGAGGGTCTTGGCCATCGATTCTACCCGAGTCAGGCGAAACGCAAAATCTGAAGGGAATCGGTCGAGATTGCGCTTGACCGCCTGATTGAGGGCCTTCGGCTCAACCCCGTAAATATGCGCGAGGTCCGCGGAGAGAATGACGCGGTGTCCTCTGATGACGTGAATTAGCCGTTCGATGGGGAGTACTGGATCGTTCGGCATGGCGTGCTACGAGATTACCATAGGCACGCGCCAGGCCATTGATCAGTTTCGTTTCGCAAGGACACACAATCTTGCAAGAGCCGCCTGGACGATTACCCTTCCGCCCCATGACCACCTCACAAATCGCCCCGGTCCTCACCGACCGGGTCCGCGCCGCAGCCGAGCTGCTCGAATCGCTGGTCTCCGACCGCGGCCTGCTCGCACTCGTGCCCACGGATGACCGGCGCCGGCTCCTCGACGCCGCCGCCAATGTCTACCATCCCGACGCCAAGGCCCGCCGGCTCCTCGTCAAAGCCACCGTCCGCGAGCGCAAGCGCGCCCGCATCAGGAAGGACGAGGAGGTCCTGGCCCAGACCGGCATCCGCACGCTCAGGCGCCAGACCGTATTCACTACACCCAACTTTTTCCCGCCCTCCGAGGGAAACGAGACCGAAGGCCGAAGGCTGAAGACTGAAGGCTACCGCAACTGCTACATCTGCAAAAACGACTACTCCACCGTCCACCACTTCTACGACAAACTCTGCCCCGCCTGCGCCGATTTCAACTTTTCCAAGCGTACCGAGCTCGCCGACCTCACGGGCCGAGTGGCGCTCCTCACCGGCGGCCGGGTCAAGATCGGCTACCAGGCGGGGCTCAAGCTGCTCCGCGCCGGCGCGCGTCTCATCGTCACCACCCGCTTTCCCCGCGATTCGGCGCTGCGCTACGCCCTGGAGCCAGACTTTGCAGACTGGGGCGACCGGCTCGAGATTTTCGGGCTCGATCTCCGCCATACGCCGAGCGTTGAGGCCTTCTGCCGCCAGCTCCTCGACACCCACGACCGTCTTGACTTCATCGTCAACAACGCATGTCAGACGGTGCGCCGCCCGCCCGAGTTCTACGCCCACATGATGGCGGTCGAGACGGCGGCCCAGGGCACGCTTCCACCCAAGGCACGCCGGCTGCTCGGTGCGTACGAAGGGCTGCGCGGCTATCACATGCTTCCGGGTTCGGAGCCGGCGCCCGCGGTCGAGGCTCGGCGCCTTTCCGAAATCGCCGGCCTGACCCATGCGGCCGAGCTCTCCCAGGTGGCGCTCCTCCCGGAGGACCACGCCGCCGACAAACAGCTCTTCCCCGAGGGCAGACTCGACCAGGACATGCAGCAGGTGGATCTGCGCGGGCGCAATTCGTGGCGGCTCATGCTTGACGAGGTATCGTCGGTCGAATTGATGGAGGTGCAGCTGGTCAACGCGATCGCGCCATTCGTCTTGAATGCGCGGCTCAAGCCCCTGATGATGCGCACTCCCAATCGCGACAAGCACATCGTCAACGTTTCGGCGGTCGAGGGCCAGTTCTATCGCAAGTTCAAGACGACCCGCCATCCCCACACCAACATGGCCAAGGCAGCGCTCAACATGATGACGCGCACGTCGGCCACTGATTATCACCACGGCGGCATTCACATGAACAGCGTGGACACCGGGTGGGTGACGGATGAAGATCCCGTCGAGCTCGCCGCGAAGAAGACCGCCGAGCACCGGTTCCATCCGCCGCTCGACATCGTGGACGGCGCGGCGCGAATCGTCGATCCGATCATCACGGGGATCAACACCGGGGAGCACGTCTGGGGGCAGTTTTTGAAGGATTACAAGCCGACCGACTGGTAGCCTCGTCGTCCGCCTCAAGCCAGAAGCATGATGAGCCCGGCCAGGCCGGCGAACATGAGCCTCGATTCCCGCGCGCGATTTCGGCCTCGAGGGAAATCAGCTCAGGACAAGGGGTATTCGCCGTTATAGTCGTGGTCCCATCCATTGGGTCGGCGAGAGATCAGCTCCCGCGGCTGGCCCTTGCAGGACTGCAACGCCGCCTCCCACACCTCGAGGGCCCCGAGGCGTACTGTGGCGTCCACTCCGACGTTTTCAAGCAGCAGAGCGAGGAGGTTGATGCGGTCATTCTCCCCCCAGAACAACCTTCCCTCCCATATTTCGAACTTTTCCGGGGTGAGCTCCAAGCGAGCGGGGAATTCCGTTCCGATCCAAGCTCGGCCCTCCCGGTCAATTCTCCAGCGTACCGCCAATGGGGTCTCCCGGAGAACTGTCGGAAACAAAATGGTACGAAAGTGGGCGATGGCCTAACCAAAAAACCGCGAGCGGGGGGGTTCGCACTGTCGTTTTGGTACCTGATCGCGCCCTTTCGGCGGGGCCCCCGCCGAGCGTAGCTTTTATCATGTCGGCGGCTCAATCACGAGGCGCTGCCGATGTCGGTCACAGCCAGGTTGTCCAAGCTCTTCTACGATCGCCTGGGCGAGGAGGTGACGAACGAGCTCGTGGACTGGATTAACGCCGTGGACGCCACCTACCGTGCCGATTTGCGGGAGCTGAACGAGCTCAATTTTGCGCGGTTCGATGCAAAGCTGGAGCAGCGCGTCGCTGGGCTCGAGGCCAAGCTCGAGAAGGGTCTGACTGAACTGCGAGCAGAGTTTAACACCAAGCTCGTTGAAGCCACCGCCTCACTGGAAACCAAGCTTACTGACCGTATTGGGGCGGCGCAAACCGGAATGATGCGTTCGATGTTTGGCTTTTGGCTCGGAACGATCCTTCCACTCGCGGGCCTCATGCTCGCCTTGAACACGCTGTAGGCCGCCCCAAGTCTTACGCGTCTTCGCGTCCTTCCGGGTGTGCGCCTTTTCCGCTCCTCCGTCGTTCCATCCTGTGAAGTACACTTATCTGGAGGAGGCTCCGATGTCCGACCGAAACGAACCGCGCGACTCCAAGAGCATTGGCCTGGACGTGCCCTCCCGGCCCATTGCTTCTCTTCCTCCGCTCAGCACCGACGAGCTCGACACCGCTACCGAGCTCCCCCCGGACCTCGAAGGCGCACCGATTCCCGAGGAGCTGACCGGCCGCGCCAGCAAGACCGACGAGGACCTGAAGTCGCTGTTCAGCAATGAATCCGAAGATCACCTCAAAGATGGATTCAAAGGCGGGAGCGGGGATGAGCCGGACGCCTAGGGCTCGCGCCCGACCCCCAGCGCATCCGCCACGCGGTTGATGTAGTTGAACCACGACGCGATCAGCGTGATCTGCAGGATCCCGGTGTCATCGAACCCGGCCGCCCGGAGCCGCTCGTGGTCCACCGGCCCGATCCGCGTCGCGTCCTTCGTAAGCTGCACCACGTAATCCAGCATCACCCGGTCCTGCTCCGCGATGGGCGCGGTCCGGTGATCCTCCGTCAGCGCGGCGACCAGCGTGTCATCCAGGGTGACTCGACGCAGAAACTCTGCGTGCGAATCAATTCAATAGCGGCACCGGTTGGTGACCGACACCATCGTCGTGATCATTTCGTGCTGCGCCCGGGTGAGCGGCAGTTTCGGCGACATCAGCTCGCCGAATGTCGCGAAGGCATGAAAGAGCGCTCCCGGAATCAGGCTGTGCGACGCCACGATGGCCGAGGTTCCGTCCCCCGTGGGATGCACCGGCGCGGCGTACTCGATCGGATAGAGCGCCCGCTGCTGCTCGATGGCGGTCTTGAGGGCGGCGCCGGCTTCGCTCATCGGCACGGTCTTGATCCAGGTCATTCTAGAGTCCTCAGTCGTCAGTCTTCAGTCCCCCACGCCCCAGTCCCGAACCCCTAAACCCCAAGTAGTACACGGGAAATCCCAGCGCCACGACCCCCAACCCGAGCGCGGCCTGCAGCGGATTGTTGCTCGCCAGCAGAAAGAGTAACACCGCGACCAGTACCAGGAAGATCAGCGGGGTCACCGGATAACCGGTGGTTTGATAGGCGCCCGGCGGTGAGGGACGGCGCCGCAGCACGAACAACGCCGCCACCGTGACCGCGACAAAGAGCACCGTTACGAAAATCAGGTACGCCACGACCTGGTTGAAGGTGCCGAGCGCCACCAGCATGCTCGCCAGCACCGCCTGGATCACGATGGCGCGCGCCGGCGTGCCGAAGCGGGGAGAGACTTCGGCCACGCCCCTGAAGAACAGCCCATCCCGCGCCATCGCGTAATACACCCGGGGCGCCACCATGAGATAGACCGCGAGGCTGGTCGCGACCGAGACGATGACGACGCCCGAGAAGATCCGTGCTCCGGAGGGGCCGAAGATCGCCTCGCCCGCCTGCGCCGCGAACGCTTCGCCCGAGGTGACCTGCTCCAGTGGCACCAGGTAGAGGAAGACGGCACTGGTCAGCACGTACACCAGCGTCACCACCAGCACGCCGAGGCCGAGCGCGCGCGGAAGGGTCTTGCCGGGATCCTTCACCTCGCCGGCGAGCTTGGCGGCGTCCCACCATCCCGCGAAGGAGAAGAACGCCGAGACCATCCCGCCAGCGAGGGCGGCGCCGAGCGGCAATGAGCCCGCGCGTTGCCCGACGAACGGCGTGAAGTGAGACCAGCTCCCCGCCCCGGAGAGAAACCCCGCGAGGATGATGAGACCGAGCAGGCCGAGCTTCGCAACCGTGAGTGTCGCGATCACCCGGGCGCCGAAGCGAAGCCCGAGTATGTTGACGAAGGCCAGCGCGGCGATCGCCCCGATCGCGAGGAGCTTCTGCCCGGCCAGGGAAAGCCCGGTGACGAAACCGGCATAACTCGCCAGGCCCATCCCGAACGCCGCGGTGAGGCCGGGATCGAGCACCAGGAGACACTTCCACCCATATAGGAACGCTGTGCCCGGTCCATAGGCCTCGCGCAGATAGACGTAGCCGCCCCCCGCCTCGGGATGACGGGCGGCGAGCTCGCCGTAGCAGAGCGCGCCGCAGTATGCCATCACTCCCATCGCGAGCCAGATGACGAGCAACCAGAACGGCGACCCGACCGAACGCGCCATCTGCGCCGGGGTGAGGAAGATCCCGACCGCGATCACCTCGCCGATGACCAGCGAGACCGCGGCGCCGAGCCCGAGCTGTCGGGAGAGATTCATCCTCAGTAAATCCCGAGGTCCTTGGCGGAGACCACCGCGCCGGCATAGCCCTTCCGCACTTCGCGGAGCAAATCTTCGTCGGTCGCTGCCCAGTAGAGCTGATGATAGAGCAACAACAGTTTCGGCCGGGCGCGAGTCGCCAGCTCGGCGAGTGCGGTGGTGGAGGTGTGGGAGTCGGCGTGATAGGCCCGCCACTCAGGCTTCTGGGCCACGAACTGCTCCGCCGAATAGACCTCGTGCACCAGCACGTCACAGCCGTTGCACGCCTCGACCACCGCATCGCTCGGCCGGGTGTCGCCCGAAATCACGATGGTGCGGTCTTTGGTGACGAACTTGTACCCCAGCGCCTCGACCCAGTTGGTGTGCGGCACGGGAAACGCCGTAACGGTGACATTCGAATCGCGGTAGACGACGCCCTCCCAGACATCCCGGCTCTCCACCTGCCACCCGTTGGCGGTGTGGGGCTGCAGCCCATCGGAGCGGATCCGAACGTCGAGACGCCACGCCTCCTGCAGATGCAGCGTCATGTCCCGGGTACCCTTGGGTCCGAACACCTTGAGCGGCGCCTCGCGCCCCATCACCCAACCGGTGTGAATGATGTCGGGAAGGCCGATGGTGTGGTCGGAGTGTAGATGGGTCAGGAAGACGACGCCGATCTTGCTGGGATTGAGCGCGGCGATTCCGTTGCGCCGAGCCTGCTCCGCCCGCCGCATCACCCCGGCGCCCGCATCCACGAGGTAGGCGGTGCCGTTGACCACGACGGCGACGGCCGGTCCCGAGCGGTCGGGGTCCGGGTTAGGGTTGCCGGTGCCGAGAACTACAACAACGGTGGATGGGGGTTGGGAGTTGGGGGTGGGGGGTTGTGCAGCGAGCAGGGCGGCGCTCGCCAGGGAGCTCAATACCAGGGTGAGGGCTCTTCCCCAACCCCCAACTCCCATCCCCCAACCCCTATCCATTGTAGATCGGTCCTCCCCCGCTGCGATACAACTCCAATACCGCGCGGGCCTCCCCGCGGAGCACCCCGTGCACGATCTCGATTCCCCGATCTTCCAGATACTTGTATGACTCCGGAAACACCGGCCCCTCTTCGAACTTGAGCTCGGTCGCATCCTGGCGGGCGGCGCCGCAGACGACGCGTGTCACCCCGCTCCAGAGAATCGCGCCCAGGCACATCGCGCACGGCTCGCACGACGTCACCAGCTCGTGGGCCGGCATTCCCGGCGCGCCGAGGGAAAAATTGCCGAGCCGGGCCTGCGCCATCATGAAGGCGACCATCTCGCCGTGCAGCGTGCAGTTGTTGTGGCGGGTGACGCTGTTGACTCCGACGGCCACCAGACGGCCGCTGTCGCGCTCGAAGATGGCGGCACCGAACGGACCGCCAGTCGTGCGGATGACGTTTTCGAGGGAGAGATCCACCGCCAGCCGCATCCGGTCCTCCAGCGTGGGAAAGACATCCCGCCCCGCGATCACCGCTCCCACCCAGGGCGGGAGGGTCACCTGAATCTGAGAGTGCAATTGGACACCTCTGGGAGAACTGCTATCGGCTATCAGCTATCGGCTATCGGCTATCGGTCGGGCGAGGGGAGCGGTGAGGCCGATCGGGGCGCTAGTGAGCGAAGCGAACTCGAGCGCCCTGGAGGACCCCATCGCCCCCGAGTCCGCCGCGAAACTCAGGGCCTCGCCGCGCGCGCCTGCGCCACCAGCTCTTTCACCTCGCGCAGCAGTGTCGGCCCGTGGTAGGGGATCCCATCTTTGATGGTCCACTCCACCCCGCCGGTGTGCACCGTCTTCCCGTCGCGAATCGTCTCGGTGCCCGTCGGATAAAGCACTTTCAGATCCTCGAGCGGATTCCCGTTCACCACGATCAGATCGGCCAGATGCCCCGACCGGATCCGGCCGATCTTTCCTTCCATGCCCAGAATCTTCGCGTTGTTCATCGCCACGTGCTGCAGCACCTTGATCGGGGGAAATCCCGCCTCCTGCTGCAGCTCGAGCTCGCGGATCAGCGCAAATCCGTACATCTGGTAGATGAACCCCGCATCCTCGCCGACGCCGATCACCCCGCCCCGCCGGGCAAAATCGCGCAGCGCCGCCATCCAGATCCGGTAGTTCTCCTTCCAGTACGCCTCATCGGTCGAGCTCCATCCGATGAAGTATGACCCGTGGTTCGCCGGGTTCGGCTGGAAGTACTCTTCGAGCGTCGGGTGCAGATAGTCCTTGAACCACGGCTGGCCCTGCGCGCGCTGCAGATCCCGGCTCGCCTCGTAGATCACCAGCGTCGGATTCCACGCAACGTTGGAGTCCACCATCGCCTGAAGCACTTTCCCCAGCCGGTCGGGATCGGCCTCCCGCCAGAGCCTCCCCGCCCAGCGGAACCGGTCCACCTCGTTGTTGTAGTTGTAGCCGGAGGGGAATCCCTGCACCGCATTGACCAGCGCCGCGTCCGGCACACCGTACCAGTGCTCGATGCTCCGGGTTCCGAACTTGACGTCGTCCCACGCCGTCGTTTCCTCGACCCCGACGTGATGCGCGATCGGCAGCCCAGCCTTCCTGGCTTCGTCTTCCATCGCGGCCATGATGTCGCGGTCGATCCCGACGATCTTGATTCCGTCGGCGCCCATCGCCTTGATCGCGCGCACCCGCGCCCGCGCTTCCTCTTCGGTGCGGATGCCGCGGGTGTCCACCCCGTCGCCTCCCCCGCCGAAGGACGCATACACCACGATCCTCGGCGACACGACCCGTCCCGCGGCACTCGCCTCCCGGAGCGCCAGCGTCTTCTGGATATCGCTCCCCACATCGCGCACCGTGGTGACGCCCGATGCGAGCCAGAGCTTGAGCTCGTACTCGAGCGGCTGGGGGAGGCCGCCACGCTCGTCCTGCACATGCCCATGGATATTGATCAGCCCCGGCAGCACGTACTTGCCCGAGGCATCAATCTCGGCGTCGGCCGCGGGGCGCCGTGCGCCGCCCCGAAGCGCCACCGGGTCGAGCGGCACGACATTCGTGATGACGTTCCCCTCGACCAGAATGTCATAGGGACCCGACGCGGGCGTGCCGTTCCCCTCGATGATCATCGCGTTCCTGATCGCAAGGCGCGCCGGCCTCACTCCATGCTGTACGGTCTTGGTGCTTTGACCTTCAAGACCAACAAACCCCCATAACATGGAGAGAACAACAATCGGTGTAATCTGTGAAATCTGTGGATTCCTCAAGCTACGGGGCCTCACTTGATTGCCGCCGTGAGCACCCGACCATCCAGCGGCTCCGCGGGCGTCACGCCCAGCACCTGCGCCAGCGTCGGCGCGATATCCACCGTCCGCGCAAACGCCGGATACCGGCCAGGCTTGAACGGCGCGCCGTAGAAGAGGATCGGCACGTGGCTGTCGTCGTCGAGCGGGCTGCCGTGCATGGCGATCGAGAACTCCACCCGCGTGCTTCCCGGTGTCAGCACCACGATCGCCTCCGCCGGGACGTCCGGCGAATACATGTTGAGCCAGCGCCGCGCGATGGGGTCCTTGCCGAGATCGTGCTTACTGAGCTCGGAGAACCGCTCGGCGCGCATGACGCCGGGAATCCGCCTGGCCACCGCGACGAAGCTGTCGGCCGAGGCGTTGATAAGTGCGGGGGTCATGCCGGCGACGCGGTCGATGACCAGCGAGCCGCTCTCCAGCTCGGCCGCCAGCGTATCCACTCCGCCGGCGGCGAGCACCGCGCGCGTCGCCGCCATGGCGGGGCGGAGGTTGACCCGGATCGGAGGCGGGTTGTAGCGGCTCTGCGAAAGCTCGGGAAACGGAGTGACACCGTGATCGGCGGTCAGTGCGACGATCACCTTCCCGGCGTCCCGCAGCTTGAAGAGCGAATCGAGGAAGACGCCGATCGTGCGGTCGAGACGGACCACCTGGTCGTGGAGCTCCCGCGAATCGGGGCCCCAGCGATGCCCGATGAGATCGGTCGCCGAAAACGAAATTGCGAGGACGTCGGTCTGCGGGCCCCTGCCGAGTCCCAGAATCTCGAGTCCCTTGAGCGCCAGCCCGGCCGTGGCCTCGTCCAGGAACGGGAAGCTGAGAATCTGCACCGCTGCGGTGTCCGAGCTGACCGAGAGGGCGTAGGGGAATCTGAACGAGCGACCGCCGCTTTCGATCGGCACGCTATCGGGTTCGGGATACGCGCTCTCCGGCAACAGGAGATTCCACACCCGTCCTGCATACCTCTCGGGGTAGCTGGCATTGTAGGCATTCACCCAATCGGGAAGACTGTCGCGGTACCAGCGGCTGGTGGTGAAGATCCCCGGGAAGGAATACCAGTACACCTCCTGCTTCGATCGCCCGATCGGCAGGATCGCACCCCGGTCCTTGAATGAGACCGACAGCGCCCGCGTCCTCGGGTCGGCAGTGGTGAGCCAGTCGGTAAGCGTGGTGCCGCGGAAGCGCGCCGGTGAAGCACCGAGTCCCCGGCCGCCGCCGAGCAACGGCGTGCTGTCATTGACCCCCGCGAGATTGCGCGCGATCCCGGTGCTCCGCGGAAACCGGCCCGACATCGTGCTGGCGTGTCCGGGCGCCGTCTCCGTGATGGCATGGTCCTGGTGCGCATTGGTGAAGAGCGCACCGCCATCGACGAGGCGCTTGAGCCCGCCGGTGAACTGGCTCTTCCACTTGTCCAGGTAATCGGCCCGCATCTGGTCCACGGTGATGAACACCAGGAGGGTGGGCCGGGCAGCCTGCTGGGCAGGCGCCTCGGGTTCGGCCGACGGAACCGGCGAGCTCGCAGGCGTGGCGCAAAACAGGACGCCGAGGAGGGGGCCGGGAAGCCAAGAGCGGAGGAACATTTAGTGAAGCCCGGGTTGGGGGATGGGAGTTGGTGGTTGGGGGTTGGGGATTCGCCAATCCCCAGCTCCCAACTCCCAACCCCCGTCATCAAAACTACCCCCCTCGCGCCGCCTCCGACACCGCGCTATCATCGAATGGTTCCCCACCCCCGGATCAACTATGCGCGCCCATTTCCCCTCGCACCTGCTCGCTGCGCTGCTGCTTTCCATCGTTCCCGCCGGCCTCGTGGCCCAGGCCGGGAGCCCCGACGCCGCCAAGCCCAAGCGGGATTCGACATCGAGCCGTCCGAGCCGGCTGTTCCGGTCCACCGAGCCGCTGGTGATGTGGCTGGAAGCCGACTTCAAGACGGTGTTCAAGGACCGCGACTCGACGAGCACCAAGCGATACCCGGCGACGCTCCGCTGGCTCGGCGAGAAGGGCGATACTCAGTCCACCCCGGTCGACCTGGGCACCCGGGGGCATTTCCGGCTCCGCACCTGCTCGGTCACGCCGCTCAAGGTCTGGTTCGACAAGGAAAAAACCCGGGGGAGTCTCTTCGGCGGCGAGGGCTCGCTCAAGCTGACCCCCCACTGCCAGAAGGGTGAACGCTACGCCCAGAATATCTACATCGAATACGCCATCTACGGGATGTACAACATCCTCACGCCGATCGGCCTGCAAGCGCGGCTCGCGTCGGTCACCTGGATCGACCCCAAGGATCCCAAATTCACCATCACCCGTCCCGCCTTCTGGACCCAGGACGAGGACGACATGGCCAGGGAGGTCCGCGGCGAGATCCTGATGCAGCAGGGAGGCACCGCCGACCAGATGGATCCCCGGCAGATGGCGATCACCGACGTCTTCCAGTACATGATCGCCAATACCGATCATTCGCTCTGGGCGCTCCACAATTACCGGATCATCCAGACCGACACCTCGGTCAATTGGTACCCCATGGCCTACGACTTCGACTGGTCCGGCCTCGTTGACGCGCCCTATTCGTTCCCGGACTCGAGACTCCCGATCAAGCGGACCACCGACCGGCTCTATCGCGGCGGGTGCCATCCGCCAGAATTGCTCAACGGGACCATCACGTTGTTCAGGGAGAAAAAGGACACGATGTACGGGGTCCTGCGTGGCATCAAAGACCTGACGCCGGCCCGGCTCAAGGAAGCGACCGAGTTCCTGGACGATTTCTACAAGATGAGCGGCGATGAGCGCTCGGTGAACCGCGAGCTTCGGAGGGTCTGCGAGCGATAAGGCAGTGAGCGGTGAGCAGTGAGCGGGATACACCGAGCGGGTTCGGGGCGGGCTGGCCTCCGGGGCTCACCGTCGTAGCAGCCCCTCCAGCCCCTCCTGCTTGACGAGCTGGCCAAATCGGGGATCGGCCTTGAGCCCGGCAAAGAGCGGGTTGGTGACGATCAGCCGAAACCGCCGGGGCCGGTGCTCCCGGAGCTTCATCACCCAATCCATCGCCTGAGTCCACTCACCGAGCTGGGCATGGAGCGCGGCGATGCGCGCTTCCCGGAGTTGCGGCACCGTGTCTTCGGGAAGCTTGAAGGGCCGGTTGAGTGGAGCCTCCAGCACCACGAGCTGCCGCCGCAGATCCTCCTGCCGGACCGCCTCATAACCCGCGGCCCCTTGCTCGGCATACCCCCGCGCGTACGCCGCCACCCCGGCGGTATCCCCGCCTTCCCGCCGTGACTGGATGGCCTCGTCATAGCGCTTGAGCTGTTCCAGGCTGATGATCAGCCGCCGGCGTGGGCCGGGCACCGTGGGGTCCAGGTCCAGCGCGTGACGCGCCGCCACCACCGCCGAGTCGTAGCGCCCCGCCCGCATGAAGAGATCGGCCAGCGTGTTCATCCCGGCATTCGACGGCTCCACCTCAGCCGAGCGACGCAGCAGCGTGATCGCCGAATCGATCCGGCCCTCCACCTCGCCGATCACGATCCCCGCGACCTGCAGCACCTGGGAATCGTACCCGCTGAGCCGGAGCGCCCGGCGGGCCAGCGAGATGGCCTCCGGCCAGTCGTCGTCCAGGTACATCGCCTTGCCCATCAGGTTGACCCACGGGTCGCCCAGCGTGCTGTCCACTGCAAGGGCCCGCCGGATCGCATAGTCCGCCGAATCCATGTACACCGCGAAGGGCGCCCAGCCCCGGAACGCCATGACGAAGTAGTAGGTGCCCAGGAGCCCGTATGCCTGGGCAAAGCTCGAGTCAAGCGCGATCGCCGCCCGCCCGTAGTACCCCGCCGAGTCGAGCAGCACCTGGGCGTCCCTGGCGCCCAGCAGACTTCCCCGGAGCTGGAGCCTGCGGCCCCGCAAATAGAGATTGTAGGCCGCGGCACTCCCCGTCGGCCGCCGTCCCAGTGAGGCGTATTCGGCGCCGGTGACCTGGAGCCGGAGCGAGTCGGCCACCATCTGGGCGATCTGTCCCTGCATCGACGCCAGGTCGGCA
>CAZHSO010000004.1:5357-32934 GCA_964535105.1 uncultured Gemmatimonas sp. | reverse complement strand
CCGAGCGCCGCGGCAAACTCGCCGGCGGTGGCAAAGCGATCCGCCCGCTCGATGGCGAGCGCCCGGAGCAACGCGCCTTCCACGTTCTGCGGCACCTGGGGCGCGACTTCGCTGATCCTGGGCGGCGCCGAGGAGAGCCGTCGCATGAGGAGCGAGCGCACGTTCGACGTATCGCCCGGCGGCTTGCCGGCCAGCGTCTCGTAGAGCACGCACGCCAGCGCATACTGGTCCGAGCGCCCGTCGATCTCACCGTCGCCGGTGATCTGTTCCGGGCTCATGTACTGCGGCGTGCCCAGCGTCTGCCCCGCCTCGGTGAGCGTGCCTGGCGCCGCCTCCCCCAGCGCCCGCGCCAGCCCGAAGTCCGCCACCACGGCATGGCCCTCGGAGAACAGAATGTTCTCCGGCTTGATGTCGCGGTGCACGACCCCCTGGCGATGCGCGTAGTCCAGCGCATCGGCCACCTCGGTGGCAATGCGCAGCGCCTCATGCATCGGCAGCACCGACGTCCGCTCGAGTCGGGCGCGCAGCGATTCTCCCTCGACCAGCGGCATGACGTAGAAGGGGGACGCGATTTCACCAGCCCGAAGGGTGACGGCGCCGCTGTCGAGCAGGGGGAGAATGTGGGGGTGGCTCAGTCGCGCGGCGATGGCGATCTCTCGCCCGAAGCGCTCGACGCCGACCGCCCGGATCAGCTCGGCGTTCATCAGCTTGACCGCGACCCGCCGATGGTGCCGCTCGTCCTGGGCGAGATAGACTGTCGCCATCCCGCCTCGGCCGATCAGCCGTTCGACGCGATAGCGGCCCGCGAGGGCCGCTCGAAGGAGGTCCAGCGTTTCGGGTCCCACCTCAGACAAGATAGCGCTCGCGAAGGATTCCGAGATGGTGGATGGCGTGGCCGGTGATAATCCAAGCCAGGGCGCGGACGCTCACCTCGTTGTCGCTCGCGAACCCCCGCCGCTTGACCGAGTCGGGGGGGAGATGGCGTAGCAGGGCCAGCGTCGCCGTGCGCACCGCCCGAAACTCCCCCAGCAGATCGGCGACAGTGCGGTCGTTTGCGCCCGAGAGAGGAACCCAGGCCTTCTCGTCGAAGCCGGGAAGGGGCGTCGTGTCTCCCCGCCCGATGCGGAGTGCCCGGTACGAGAAGACTCGCTCGGCGTCGATGACGTGCCCGACCACCTCCTTGATCGTCCACTTCCCCGGTGCGTACGCGAAGTTGCCCCGCGCCTCGGGGAGCCCGCCGAGGGTCCTGGCGTATTCGCCAGGCTGAGCCTCGAGCGTGCGCAGCAGATCGCCTTCGGGGACTCTGCCGATATACCCCGCATAAAAGGAGGCGTATTCCGAAGGGTCGGGGCGGTCGTATCGTGGGACATCCCCCATGGACACCTCAATAGGATACAAGCTGCTAACTGCTAACCGATAACCGCTTACTGCTCACCGCTCACCGCTCACCGCTTCAAACCGGAGATGGCGCACCCGGCCGACATGCAGCACGAGTCCGGTGATGCGGCCCCGCCGGTCGCGCTCGAACCGGGCAATCTCACCGCTTCCAGAAAACAGGAAGCCGTCGCGGTACACCGGCACGAGCTTCTGCGCGTCCTGCCACCCGCGCTCGAGACGCAGCGTGTCCCGGGTGACCGAGAGGCGGATCCTGGCATCGAGCTCGGGGCTCCGATAGTCTCCCGCGTACGCTGCGAGCGTCGCGGCATCGAGCGTCGCACGGGGGACCGCGATGTACTCGATCGTCCGCGTGTTAGGAGCCGAGCTTTGAAGCTTGAGCGGTGCGCCCGCTTCGGCGGGAACCACCGTCAGGGTACGGTCGCTTCCGCGATACTGGAAGCGGTTGGGTCCCACCGGGATCAGTGGCGTGTTGCCCGGGGCGCTGTCCACCAGCGCCCCCCTCGCAACGTAGAGGACCATGGCCTGCTCGGTGCGCGGAGAGTAATACGCCCCCGCGAGCCAGGCGAGCGTCGCGGCGTCCACCGTGACGGCTGCGGGATCGGACGGCGCGGCGGCCAGCGCCGAGCCGAGCACCAGAGCGGCCACCCGCTGCGCCGTCGTCCCGGGATTGATGCTGCCCAGGTTACACAGCAGCGCCACGGCGACGTTCTGCTCCGGATAGCGATAGAGCGCGGCGCGGTAGCCGCCGGTGGACCCGGTGTGCGACACCGCCTGGACGCCCCGCCAGGTGGAGACGCTGACGCCCAGCGCGTAGCTGATGCCGGTTCCCTCATTGAGCCGCATGGTCCGCTGCAGCGAATCGCGCACCGCTCCCCACGGTCCGGCGCCGGCCTGCATCGCCGCCTCCCACTTCAGGAAGTCGCCGACGGTGGTGAGGAGGCCGCCGCTCCCGAAGACGCGGGTGAAGGGGTGATCGTTGCGGTATCCCGAGGTGAGGGTGCCGGAGTACGCCGACGCCCGCCCCGGGACGACCACGCGATGGTCCTCGCGCCAACGGGTGTCTTCCATGCCGAGTGGACGGAACATCCGCTCGCTGGTGAACGCCTGCAGCGACTTGCCGCTGGCGCGCTCCACGATCGTGGCCGCGACGATGTAGCCGGTGTTGCTGTACTCGTAGTCTTCGCCGGGATCGAAGTTGAGCTCACGCATCCCGGCGAGCACGCTGAGCACTTCGGCATTGCGGTGATCGACCTCGCCGGCGGGACGGTTCTGCACCTCGTGCAGGGTGTAGCGATCGGGCAGCCCGCTGCTGTGGGTCAGCAGGTGGCGGACGGTGATCTTCTTTCCGAATCCCTTCACCTCCGGAATCCACCTGACGATGTCGTCGTCGAGCGAGAGCACACCGTCCCGAGCCAGGAGGACGACCGCGGCGGCGGTGAACTGCTTGGCGACCGAGCCGCTCTCCGAGATCGTGTTGGTGGTCCACGGCGTCCCGGTCTCGAGATTCGCCATCCCGTAGGCCCGGCGCAGTAGCGGCATCCCGCCCTTATCGACCCCGACCGCGCACCCCGGCGTGGTCGTCCGGCTCCAGGGAGCGAAGATCGAGTCGACGCCGCGCAGCAGTGCCGTATCAACACCTTGCGCCTTTGCGTCGTTGCGTCCTTGCGTCAACACAAGGAGCCCAAGCATCACAACGACTCTCATGGCTGCCGTCCCTCCGGAAGTAGCGTCACCCTCACATATCGCTTCGTGTCCAGATACCGCCGCGCCGCCTCCCGAATCACCTCGGGGGTGAGCCGGGCCAGCTGCGGATCGAGCGCGAGCCGGTCGGCCATGGAGTCGCCGTCGCGGCGCGAGGCCACCATCTGTCCCAGCCACCATCCGTTCTGCCGAAGACTGGTCTCCCGGGTGCGTATCGACGTCTCCTTGAATTTGGCGAGATCGGTGGCGCGGGGCCCGGTGGCCTGAAGCGTGTCGATCTGCGCAAAGACCGCCTGGACCAGCGAATCAGCGCGCTCGGGGGCGGATCCGAAATTGATCGAAACGGTGTACTCCTCCTTGGGGATCCGGCTGATCGACGAGCTCACGCTGACGCTGTATGTCCCGCCCAGCTCCTCACGCAGCTCCTCGCGCAGCCGGATTTCCAGGATGCTGCTCACCGCATCGAGGGCGAATCGCTCCTCGCGGGTGGCCTTGGCGGGGCCAACGAACACCACCGCCGTCTGACTCTTGGGCTCGATACCCTTCCGCACCGTTCGCTCCACGATTCCGGCGGGGCGCTGAATGCCGGGATCGCGCGCCTGGTCGCTGGTGCCGCGCGACGGAAGGCTGCCGAGGTACTTCTGCACCAGCGGACGGATCGAATCGGGGTTGAAGGTGCCAACCAGATAGAACGTGTAGCCTGAGGCGTCGGCAAAGCGCGCGCGATAGAACTCGAATGACGTTACCGGCTTCACCTCGTCGATCAGCGCCGCGGTCACTGGCCTGGCCCAGCGGTGATGCGACGCGAGCGTCACGCTCAACGTATCGGAAAAGGCCGACTGCGGGCTCGCGGAGCGGTTGGCGAGCGCGGCCCGGATGTTCCCGAGGAACGCGCCCACCGCGGCGGTGTCGAGACGCGGCGCGGTGAAATGGAGATACGCGAGCTGGAAAAGCGTCTCCGCATCCTTGGGCGACACGCGCCCCGAGAGCCCCTGCTCGTACGATCCGATGTAGGGCGACACGCTCACCGCCTTGCCGGCGAGCTTCTTTTGCAGATCCACGGCGTTGAACTCGCCGAGTCCGCTCAACCCGATCACCTGCGACGCGAGCTGCGCGCTCACCAGCAGCGTATCGTGCGCGAGGGAGATGCCCCCCGGCGCCGCGGCCTGAAAGAGCAGTTCGTCGGCCTTGAAGTCGGTGGCCTTGAGGACCACCCGGACGCCGTTGGCGAGCGTCCACTCGATCGTTCCCGCGACGCTGTCGCGCCGTTCCGAGGTGATTGGCACCAGCGGGAGCGCTGCCGACACCAGCGCCGCGTCGGAGACCGTCTCCGCGTACGCCGCGATGTCGGCCCGCTTGACCGAGGCAAAGAGACCGAGCAGGTCGTCCGGAGTGGGGATCAACGCGCGATTCCTTTCGGGCGCGTTGACGAGAATCACCGGTGCCCCGCCGGCGAGCCAACCGTTGGCCACCGCGTTCAGATCGGCGAGGGTGATACCCGGAAGCACCTTCTGCGCTCGCGCGAAGTCGGTTGCGATTCCCGGGATCGCTTCCCCGGTAAGGTAGTGCTCCACGTACTCTCCAACGAACGAGCTCGACTCCGTCTTGTCACGCTCCGCGTAAACCTGCTCCATCCCCCGCAGATACTCGAGCCGGGTCCGGTCGAGCTCCGACTGGGTGAAACCGTGCCGCCCCGCCCGCTCCAGCTCGGTGAGGACCGCCGTGAGCCCGATGCGGATGCCGGTGTCCGGCACGCCGGCGCCGAAGCTGAACGCCTCTGAGGTGCGCACCAGCGAGCTGCGCCCGGCCCCCGCGCCGATGAAGGGCGGGTTGGCCTTCTGGGTGAGCTCGTACAGCCGCTGGTTGAGGATCCCGGCGGCCATGTCCTCCACTAGCTGGTCACGCCACGCGCCGACCGTCCCCCGGACCCCGGTGGGACGCTGGACGTACACCGACACCGATGTGCTGGTCGCCTCGGGATCGGTCGCGATGGAAACTTCCGGCGCCTGGTGCGGTGGGACCGCCGGCGCCGGCCGGGGCCGCGATGCGCTCCGCCTCGAAATGCCGGAGAAGCGCTGCTTGATCAGGTCCTCAATGACCTTCGCGTCGAAATCGCCGACCGCCACCACCGCCATCAGGTCGGGGCGATACCAGTCGGTGTAGAAGCGGCGGACTGCGGCGGGCGCGCAGGTCCGGATGCATTCCGGTGTCCCGATCGGCAGCCGCTCGGCGTAGCGCGATCCGCGGAAAAGAACCGGGAGCTGCAGGTCGAACATTCGCTGCCCCGCTCCGCGTCCCAGGCGCCACTCCTCCAAGACCACGCCGCGCTCCTTCCGGATCTCGGTGCTGTCGAAGGTCACCCCGTGAGCCCAGTCCTCCAGGATTTCGAAGCCCTTGCGCACGAGGTGCGCACTGTCGGTGGGCACCTGCAGCTCGTAGACGGTCTCGTCGAACGACGTGCCGGCGTTGAGGTCGGCGCCGAAGCGCATGCCGATCGATTCGATGTAATCGATCAGCTCCTGTTTCTTGAAGTGGGTGGTGCCGTTGAAGGCCATGTGCTCGGCGAAATGCGCGAGGCCGCGCTGATCGTCGTCCTCGAGCACCGAGCCCGCATTCACCACCAGCCGCAGCTCGGCCCGCTTGGCGGGGCGATGATTGACCCGGATGTAGTAGCGGAGGCCGTTGGGGAGCGTGCCAACGGTGACGGCGGGGTCAACCGGGAGCACGGAGTCTTGCTGGGCTTGCGCCTGGGCACTCGATGCGACGAGACAGCATAGCGTGAGGCACCGCAGCACGAGTCCCCGCGTCTTCGCGTCTCCGCGGCCTCGCGCCTTCGCGTCTTCGCGTCCTGCCTCATCGAAAGAGCTGCGCATATCGCCTCTTGAACTCGGATTTTCGCGCTTCGGGATTGGGGCCCTGGATCCCGCGGCAGCGCGTCGCCGAGTGGGCGTCCCATCCCTCCGGCCACGACTGAAAAACCAGCACGCGGCAGGCGGGGCAACGCACCCGCTTCCCTACGACCTGCCCCACTGAAAGTTCCTCGGCGTTGACGATCACGCCGCCGGCGTCGAGCCGCGGCAACAGCGACCGCTGCGACGGCCCCCGCTCCAGCGGCACCTGCTCGAGCAGCGCCTCGAGTCCCAGGGCCAGCGCCTGAAGGACGACGTCCCGGCTCAACTCGGCGTGCGCTTCCAGAAAGGACTCGAGATCCTTCCCCCGGTCCAGGTGTTCCATCAGCGAGCGGACCGGGATCCGCGTCTCCGCGAATACCGGCGCTCCATCCCGGACCTCGGCGGTCCGCACCATCACCTGATATAGGGCGCGCACAGTATCCTCCCCCTTCCCCGTCTTCCCCGTCTTCCCCGTCTTCCCCGTCTTCCCCGTCTTCCCCGTCTTCCCCGCGCAGCGAAGCTAACGCCGCTCCGGTAGCGGCGCAGCCCCGTCGCCCATAGGTTGCCGCACCATGTCTCCAACTCAAACTGTGCTGGTCGAAGCCTGCGTGGCGACCGTCGCATCCGCCCTCGCCGCCGAGTCGGCGGGCGCCGGGCGGCTGGAGCTCTGCGGCGACCTCGTCGAAGGGGGAATTACCCCGAGTCTTGGCATGCTCGCCCGGGTGCGGGAGCGGGTGACGCTGCCGATCCACGTCCTGATTCGCCCCCGGGGCGGCGATTTCCTGTTCGATGGAGACGAGTCGGAGGTGATGCTCCGGGACATCGCCGAGTCGAAGCGGGCGGGGGCGGACGGGGTGGTGATCGGAGCGCTCGACCGCGAGGGCCGGATCGACACCGGCCTGACCCGCCGCCTGGCCGGCGCCGCCCGCCCGATGGCGGTCACCTTCCATCGGGCCTTCGACCTCGCCCGCGACCCCTGCGAGGCGCTGGACACCCTGATCGAGCTCGGAATAAAGCGGCTGCTCACCTCAGGGCAGGCGCTCAGCGCACTCCGCGGTGCGAAGACGATTGCGGCGCTGGTCCGCCAGGCGGGGAGCCGAATCACGATCATGGCTGGGGGCGGGATCAACGAAGCGAACGCCGCCCGGGTCGTGAAGGAGACGGGGGTGACGGAAATTCACGTTGGAGCGACGGGGTTTCTCGACAGCGCGATGGAGTTTCGTCGGGACGACGTGTTCATGGGGAAACCGTATCAGCCCGATGAGTATCGGCGCGTCGAGACCGACGCCGAGCGCGTCCGGGCCATCATCGAGCGGCTCTCACCCTGAGACTGGCGTCGCCTCCGCGGGCTCGGGGGCGGGCTGCCCTCCGGGGGCGCTCGAGTTCGCTGCGCTCACTAGCGCCCCCGTCCTCAGCCCGCTCCCTGCGCCCGCTGGAGATCACGGGTTGTCAGGTCTACGCCGCAGTTCCCGTTCACCGTTCACTGTTCACTGTTCACGCGGTTTCGCTACGCCAGCCCCAAGTGCTTCAGCACGTCCGGCGGCGGCCCGGCGAACTTCGGCAGCGCCACATTCCCGATGTATTGCAGATCGCGCATCCCCGCGTCGGTCGTGTAGAACCCCACCGCGGTCAGGTCCCGCACCAGATCGAAGAACCGCGCCGCGGACTGGAACTCCGGCCTGGCCTTGGGCAGGTAGCAGATGTCGTCGCAGATCCGGGTCCGCTCCTCCACGGTGAGCGGGGCGAACGGCTGCCCGAATCGCTTCTCGCTCTCGACGTTGAGCCACGCCAGCCCGCCCCGCACCCGAATCAGATCCCGCATCTGCCCGTCGTACGGCGCACTGACGTACTCGTTGATCCACGCCGGCACGCCCACCGCACTCGCCGAAGGGGACTTTGAATCGGCGGGGATGATCGCGTCCACCAGCACTGTGAGGGTGGCGAGCTCGCCCGCGGAGAGCTTCCTCGGCCAGTCCTTCTTCGGGTGCAGAAGATCGGGATCGGTCGGCGTGCCGCGGGGGCCGACCACCGGAAACTGGACGGCTGGACGGTTGATCGGCTGAGGGGTTTGAGCAGCCATCGAGCTCGCCAGCACGGGAAGCCCCGTCGCCGCGACCATCGCCTTCAGGGCGGCTCGGCGCGCCATGTCGCTCGTGCCCACTGGGCCCACAGATGTCACAGATTCCAAAGATTCAATTCCATCTTTTTTTTCGATGTCTTTGCCTTCATCTGTGCCATCTGTGGGCAACATGTCAGGAGCACCGTCAGCTGGTTTCATAGGTTCCCCCGCTTGAGCTCTTCCACGAGACGATCCGACGTCCGCCAGGCGAGCGCCAGGATCGAAAGCGTCGGATTCTTGTCGGCATTCGATACGAACGGCGCGCCGTCGGTGACGAAGAGATTCTTCACCTCCCACGACTGGCACCACTGGTTGAGCACCGAGGTCTGCGGATCGGTTCCCATCCGGCAGGTGCCCACCTCGTGGATGATTTGTCCGCCCCGCGCGATCGCCCGCGCGCCGTCGGTCTCGACCCGTCCCCCGACCACCGTCCCGCCCATCGACTGGATAATCTCGGAAAAGGTCTTCAGCATATGCGCCGCCTGCTTGGTTTCATGCTCCGACCACTTCCAGTGGAACCGCAGCACCGGAATCCCCCACTGGTCCACCGTGTCGGGATCGATCTCGCAGTAGGAGTCCTCGTTGGGAATCATCTCCCCCCGGCCGTCGAAGAACATGAAGGAGCCGTAGTAGCGCCGAGCGTCCTCCTTGAAGCGCCTGCCGTAGGATCCGCCGGTGAAGTTCTCCAGCCCGCCGAAGATCCCCGCGCCCGGCATCCCGCGTCCCCCGCCGAACTCGATGTGGTATCCCCGCGCGAAGCCGAGCTGGCCGGCGAGCTGCTCTTGGTAGAGCCACCACGGCATGTACAGGTGCATCCCCGAGGCGCCGTCGGTGTTGTGCGGCGGACAGTTCTCCAGCGCGGGGATCTGCCCCTGCAGTCCTGCCCCGACGGTGTCCATCAGGTACTTGCCGACCAGCCCGCTGCTGTTGGAGAGCCCGCCTGGGAAACTTGGACTCTTCGAGTTGAGGAGGATGCGCGCGGTCTCGCAGGCGCTCGCCGCGAGCACCACCACCCGGGCAGCCACGTGCCGGTCACGCCGGGTGAGCTTGTCGACGTAGCTCACGCCGTTTGCGCGCCCCGTCTTGTCCACCGTCACTTCGCGCACCATCGCGTCGGCCACGATGTCGCAGTTGCCGGTGGCGAGCGCAGGTGGAAGCAGCACGGTGGTGGACTGGAAGTTTGCCTTGATCGAGCAGCCCCACCCGCATGGCGTCGCATAGAAGCAGGCCTGCCGGCTCCGCATCGATTGCGCGAGCACCCGCTGAGCCAGCCGGTTGCCGGGGTGAAGCTTCTGCGGCAGGGTGCTGGCGTCCTGCCGCGCGGTCATGATGGCGAGATGGGCGGGGATCACCGGAATGTTGAGCGGTGCGCAGCCCTTCTTCGCCAGGAGCTCGGTGGCGCGCGGCATCGGTGCGGGCTGGAGCACGCCCGGAGGAGAGCCCGGGGTGTTCTCGAGGTCGTCATCGCCGCCGTACACGCCGATCAGCATCTCGGTCTTGTCGTAGTACGGTGCCAGGTCTTCGTAGGTGATCGGCCAGTCGGCGCCGAATCCGTCGCGGGTCTTGGGCTTGAAGTCGTAGGGGCCCTGGCGGAGGGAGATCCGGCCCCAGTGGTTGGTGCGGCCACCCATCATGCGGGAGCGCCACCAGCGGAAATCGGTGCCGGGCGCCTGGGTGTACGGCTCGCCGGGCACTTCCCACCCGCCGTCCACCGTCGCGTCATAGAAGCCGAACGGTTTATCCCGGGTCCCGCCGCCACGGAGTGGTGCTTCGCGGGGCAGCTTGAACATCGGCGTCTCGAGCACCGGGTCGTAGTTCCGGCCGGCTTCGAGCACCAGCACCTTGAGGCCGGAGACGGCAAGCTGATACGCCGCCATCCCTCCCCCGGCGCCGGAGCCGACCACGATCACATCGTACTGCGTCGCCGCCTTGGGATTCTGGAGGAACACTGGGAGGTCGCTCCGGAGGAGAAAGGGCCCCCCAAGTTATCACCTTTCCGCCTTCGCGCCTTCGCGCCTTCGCGCCTTTCCGCCGTTGCGCCTCGGTCGTCCTAGCGGCGCACCAGATTCATCACGTAGATGTCGCTTTCCATTTCGGCCACGGCGAAGTAGAACCGCCCATTGCCGATGGTGACTCCGGGGCCGCTCGCCCTTGATGCCGGATCGTCGAACCGCACCACCAGTCGAGAACTCCCGCCGGCCGCGGGGATCGCGTACAACCCGTCCACGCCGTCCGGAGCCCTCGCGCGGAAATACACCTCGGTCTCCCGGGTCCCCTGCTCCGCATCGCGAAGGGCATCGGCAAACAGCCCCACGCTGCTGAACCGGTCGGCGGGCGTCTTGGCCAGGGCCCGCTGGAGCGCGGCCGTTACGGAGGCCGGGACCGTCGGGCGGATGGCCGAGACCATGGGTGGGTCAGCCGCCAGATGCTGACGCACGAGGCTTTCCACCGTCGGCCCCGTGAACGGGGGCTGACCCGCCAGCATCTCGTACAGCACGCAGCCGAGCGCATAGAGATCGCTCCGCCCATCCAGATTCTTCTCTCCCGCGGCCTGCTCGGGACTCATGTAGGCGGGCGTTCCGATCGCCATGCCGGTCGCCGTCAGGGTCAGCCCACCGGCCGCGCCGATCGCCCGGGCAATCCCGAAATCCGCCACCACTGCGTGCCCGCTCTCCAGCAGGATGTTCTCCGGTTTCACGTCGCGGTGCACGACGTCATGGTTGTGGGCGTAGCTCAGCGCGTCGGCCACTTGGTGGGCGATCCGCAAGGCATCGTCTATCGGCAGCTGCTTCTTGCGATTGAGCCGGTCCCGGAGCGATTCGCCTTCGACCAGTGGCATTATGTAGTAGAGGAAGCCGTCCGCTGTGCCGGAGTCGTACAGCGGCAGAATGTGAGGATGGTGCAGTCGGGCGGAGATCTCGATCTCGCGAAGGAACCGCTCGGCCCCCAGTACCTGTGCCAGTTCCGGCTTCAGCACCTTGATCGCGACCTGGCGGTGGTGCTTGAGATCCTCGCCCCGATACACCGTCGCCATACCGCCGGCACCCAGCTCCCGCTCGATCCCGTAGCGGTCGGCGAGGGCGGCGCGGAGCGAGGCAAGCAGATCGGCCAAAAAGGCTTCCTGAATCGGGAGCGCCAGCGGCTCCGGGAAGACCAGGTCCTCTCGTGGGCCTAAGCCCCGGGAGCGAACCCCGAAAAGATGAAGCGATAGCTCTGCTGTTTTTCGTCATACTCGGCGTGGAACACCCGCGGGTACATTCCGCTCAGGCCGGGGATCGTCGGAATGGGTAGATCGAAGGACTTCTTCTCCAGCAGCATCGCCCTCGTGAGCATGGGCTCGATGAATATGGGCTTGCCGCCGTAGTACCCGATCACCATGTTGCCGCGGAAGACGTCCTTCCGCTCCATCTCGGAGATGGGCAGCGAGTGCATCCCCATGGTCGGAACGCAGATGCCGATGAGCGTATCGACGCCGATCATTTTGGCCATGTCCGGCGGCAACACCTCGTCCGGTAGGATGTAGGACGCCGGAAGCGCCACCGGCTTGGTTGTGTCTTTGCAGTCGTACGACATTTCCTCGCCGGGCGGAACCACATAGAAATGAAAATCGAAATGCGGCGTCATGAACTGGCTGGGCGGATGCCCCATCGATTCCCAGAAAATGGTGAGC
Organism: uncultured Gemmatimonas sp.; assembly: GCA_964535105.1. Classification (GTDB taxonomy): domain Bacteria; phylum Gemmatimonadota; class Gemmatimonadetes; order Gemmatimonadales; family GWC2-71-9; genus JABFSM01. Next base: position 21,155 of record CAZHSO010000004.1, on the reverse strand, counting down.
TGGGTCAGCCCGATCTTTGCGTGGACGGCCTCGGGCAGCTTGAGCTTTGCCTCGGCGACGGGGGGCCAGGCCATCTGCGCGTCCGCGGCGGCCCCTTCGATGCTGGCGAGTGGCACCACGGCCCCAGCCTCCAGCACGCTGTCTCCCTTGGTCCGGGCCCAGGTGCACACCTGTCCCGTGAACACCGTCCCGCACTCGCCCTGCACCTCGACGATCGGGACTTCCGTGGCGCAGCCGGAGGCGCAGAACGCCAGCACCGTCAGACACCGCGCGCAGTCGTACCGGAGCATGATTTGCCTTTTGTGAGAGGGCGCCGAACCTGGCCTGGGGCGAATGTACCGCCTATTACGGAAACCCGCATCGGCCGCACCGACGCTGTCAGTGTCGGACGCCACGAGGTATCGGCGGTAGTCCGACGCAGCCCGTTCGGTTCTGCTGAGGACCAGGTCGTGGATGAGCCGAAGGTACCGTCCGATCCCCTCCGCCTCCGAGCCGATGACCGCGGACAACTCCGGATGCAGGACCTTGATCGCCACCTTGCGGCGGTGACGCACGTCCTCGGCGAGGTACACCGTCGCCATCCCGCCCTGGCCGAGCTCGCGATCGATGCGGTAGCGGTCGGTGAGGGCGGCGATCAGGTGTGTCAGTGTATCCGGGGCGGTCACGAGACGAAGCGGCCGAGGTCGGCGGGCCGGATCCCCGCGATGTGAGAAAACTCCGCCTGGTTGAGCGTCGCCAGAGTGTGGCCCTGTGCCAGCGCCGTCGCACCGATCAGGAGATCGTGGGGGCCAAGCATGGTGCCCTCCCGTTCGAGGTGCGTCCACAATTCGGCGTGCCGGCGAGCTTCGGCCAGGCCGAACGGCAGGACCGGAATGAGCCCGAGCAGCGAATCCACGAACGCGAGACGCCGAGCCCGGACGCCGGGATCGGTGGCACGGTGACACCCATGCAGCAACTCGGAGGCGGTGATCGCGGCGATCCGCACCGGCTCGTTACCCAGCGAGAGGAGAAACGGCTCGAGGCGAAGACGTCCCCGTTCGGCCGCGATCAGGAGTGAGGTGTCAAGGATCAATCCCAGGATCCGCCAGGAGCCGACAGGCTTTCGCGCGCGGCGGCGATATCCATGGACAGGGCATCGGCCTCCTCGGGAAGCAAACGGGGCAGCGTGCTCCACTGGAGTGCCAGGTCATGCGCCGTGAAGCTCAACGCCTGCGGTGTATTGCCTGTGGCCGGCGAGAGATACCGCACCACCGCCTCCCGCGCCACCTGCGATTTGGGCACGCCGCGCGCGGCGGCCCACTTGGCAAGCGCGCGGGCCAGCGCGGCGGGGAGACGAAGGCTAAGGTGGGATTCCTTCATGTGTTACAATGTAGTCTTGTTGTCACACATAGGCAACTCGTCAGCGCGGCCTTCGCCCCGGGGTCCACGGCGCTCCCGCCGCCGCGAGGTCGGCCTCCAGCCGGGCAAGACCCCCCTCGAGGAGCGCGGTCAGGTCGCGAGTCAGCGCCTCCAAGGCAGCGGTCGCGAGTCCCAGGTCGCGCCGCATCGTTGAGGTCGGCATCTGCCGGGTTTCCCAGTGCCCGCCGATCACCTGCCCCACCCGTTCGTTGATCGACGGCGCCTCTGATTCACTGAGTCGTTGGCGCGCGGGGTGCCCGGAGAGCAAGAGCTCGAACCCCGCGAGCGACCGCGTCACCGAATCGATCCGGGCATACAGCGCCGGGTCGGCCCTCGGCGCCTGCAGCAGCGCCGCGCGCATGTGGCGGAGCTGTTCCTTCACTCGGCCAAGTTCCGCCCCGGCGCCGCCGACTCTCCGCTGCAGCTCGGCGGCCTGCTGCTGGAACGCGGCGACCGCGATGAAATCAGTGCCCGCCGGAGCAGTTGGCACCGGCTTCACCTCGAAAGATTGCGGGATGCCCAGCCGCCGGAAGCCGGCGGCGGAGACCACCACCAGCTCCACCGAGTAGCGGCCCGGCGCCGTCAGCGGACCCCGTGGCGGGTCGTCCCACGGCGTCTGAAACCCCGGCGGAGAGAGATTTACCGGGTTAGGGTTCGGACCCCGTAGGTTCCAGCTCACCCGGTGGAGCCCCGGCTTCGCCGGCCCTTCGAGCACCCGGACCTTCCGGCCACTCGCATCCGACACCAGGAGCAGGAGCTTCGGACCGCTCTCGAGCGCTTCGTCACGCAGCCGGTCGAACCCGGGGAACGGAGCATCCACTCCTTGCTCGCGCAGGGGCTTTTCGCGGGCCTCACGTGCCTCGCGGGCGGTGGTGAGCGCCTCGCGGAGGTGGTAGGTGATGATGGCGCCCAACGGCGCGTTCTCCGCGGTGAAGTCGTCGCTTCCCAGCTCCGGCCGAGAAGGCGCCTGGCCCGGTTGCGACGGGACGTACCACCAGGCATTGCGCACCGGAAAGAGAGCGCCCTCGGCGGCCAGCGTACCCGCGGCGACCTCGCGAAGCGGGGTGTAGTCGTCGAGGATGTAGACTCCCCGCCCGAAAGTGGCGCCGACCAGGTCGTTGTCGCGGCGATGCAGCTTGAGGTCGCGGAACGAAATCGTGGGAACCCCTCCACTCAGCTTGAACCAGTTAGTGCCGCGGTTGGGGGTGAAGTAGAGCCCGAACTCGGTACCCGCGAACAGCAGGTCAGGCTTCACGTGATCCTGCTGGATGGCCCAGACGATGGTGCCCTTCGGCAAGTCACCGGCAATCGACCGCCAGGTCCGGCCCAGATCGGTGCTCTCGAACAGGTAAGGCGCGAAATTGCCGGTCTTGTGCGCGTCGGCCGCGGCGTAGATGGTCCGCCCGTCGTGGACCGACGCCTCGACATCGTTCACGAACGACCGGGGCGGCAATCCGGGCAACGGGGCCGCCCGGCTCCAGCTTTCGCCGGCGCTCGAGGAAACCTGGACCAGTCCGTCGTCGGTGCCCACCACCAGCACGCCGGCAGTCACCGGCGACTCCGAGATGGATGTGAGCGTGGAATACTTCGACATCGCGCCGTTGTCGTGCAGCGCATCCACGCTCCAGACCCGCCCCATGAACTGCTGCTCGTAGCGATTGAGTCCCTGGGTCAAGTCTCCGCTGATCGGGGTCCAGCTTCCGCCGCGGTCGTCACTCCGCCAGACCCGCTGAGAGCCGTAGTAGATCCGGTCGGGATTGTGGGGGCTCACCAGGATCGGCGAATCCCAATTCCACCGCTCCGGTGGATCGCCCGCGGCAGGCATCGGCCGGATGCTCAGGCCTTCATCGCTCCGGCGGTCCTTCCGGTACAGCATCCCCTCCTGCCACATCAGGTACAGGATGTCGGGATCGCGCGGGTCGAAGGCCACGCCATAGCCATCGGCGCCGAGGGGCACGTACCAGTCCTGATTGCGAATGCCGTCGCGGTTCATGGTTCGCGACGGACCGTGCAGGGTGCCCAGGTCCTGCGCCCCGACCATGACGTCGTAGAATGGCTCGCGGTTGCTGACCGCCACCTTGTAGAACTGGGAGACCGGCAGGTTCGGAAAGTGGCGCCAGGTGGTGCCCTCGTCGAAGCTCTCGTAGAGCCCCGCGTCGGTACCGACGAGGAGGTGCTTCCCGTTGGCGGGGTCGATGACGAGAGCGTGGTTGTCGCTGTGTTTGTCGTAAGCGGTTTCGAGGATGCTGAAGCCGGCACCTCCGTCCCGGGTCACTCGCAGGAACACGTCCATCTGGTACACCAGGTCCGGGTTGACCGGCGATGCCTCGATCTCCTGGTAGTAGTGCGGGCCGGTTCCTCCGGAGATGTAGTCGTTCCGCTTCTCCCAGCTTTCCCCCTTGTTCCGCGAGCGGTAGAAGCCGCGATCGCTCGCGCCGGCCTCGATGGTCGCGTAGATCAGATTGGGATCGGCCGCCGTCACTGCGAGGCCAATCTTCCCCATGTCGCCTTTGGGAAGGCCGGTCGTGACTTGTCGCCAGCTCTTCCCGTTGTCGGTGGATTTCCAGATGCCGGACTTGGGCCCTCCACCCATGAAGCCCCAGACGTGGCGGCGGCGCTGATACGCGGCCGCGTACACCACGTCCGGATTGGACGGATCGAACTCGAGATCGGTGACGCCGGTGTTCTCGTCGATTTGCAGCGTCTGGGTCCAGGTGGCGCCGCCATCGGCGCTGCGATATACCCCGCGATCCCCGCCGGCCGACCAGAGCGGTCCCTCCGCCGCCGCCAGCACCACGTTGCCGTCCCGGGGGTCCACCAGGATCCGGCCGATGTGCTGCGACGCGGCGAGGCCCATGCGTTGCCAGCTCCGCCCGGCATCCCGGCTCCGGTAGACCCCGTCGCCCCAGCCCACATGCCGCCCGCTCACGTTCTCCCCGGTGCCGACCCAGACCACCTCCGGGTTGGTGGGGTCGATAGTGATCTCACCGATCGAGTAGGAGGGCTGGTCGTCGAAAACCGGAGTCCAGGTGGTGCCGGCGTTGCCGGTCTTCCAGACGCCGCCGGAGCCGGCTGCGAGATACCAGGTGCTCCGGTCGCGCGGATGCACCGCGATATCGGCAATCCTCCCGCTCATGAGTGCCGGGCCGATGCTCCGGAGTTTCAGGGCGGCGGCGGCCTTCGCCACGGCGGCGGTGTCGAGTCCTTGGGCGTCGAGCAGTGCAGGCGCCGAGGCCAACACCGCGAGTGTAAGCAGTCGTCTCACTTTTTCACCTTGGTCTTGAGCTCCTGGAAGAAGTTCTCCACCAGGATCAGCTCGTCAGTGTTCGAGCGGTTGGCGACGACCGAGCGGGTCATCACGAAACGCGTCCCGTCCGGGCTCACGTCATACTCCACTCTGCCGCTGTTCGGACCCACATACTGCTCGACGGAATACAGGACCTTGGGCACTCCCGCCGAAAACACCAGGCCCGGACCGACAGGGACTGCCACAAGCTCGTTCCTAGCGCTGATGTAGAACAGCTCGCGGCCATCACGGGACCAGTGCGGCTCTGCACCGCCCGCGCTGGAGACCTGACGCTTGGCCGTCCGGGTATCGGGAAACGGTCTCACGTAGATCTCGAAACGCCCCGATTCGTCGCTGGCGTACGCCAACCAGCGCCCGTTTGGCGAGACCGTGGGCGAGAGGTTCGTCGCGGTACCGACCACGAGCTCTCGCCGGCTGGTATCGCCGCTGGTCCGTACCGCGAACAGGTTACTGGCGACGCGGAATACGATCCAGTCCCCAGCCAGCGCGTACTCCGGCTCGCTCAGGCGCTGCTCGCCGTAGACTCGCGTGGGAAGCACGCTGCCGTCCGCCGGGGCGGTCCAGATCCCACCCGAAGGCGAACTGAATCCGATCGTCTTTCCATCGGGCGACCAGCTGGGACCGCGCCCGCCCTCCGAGGTGAGCTTCGAAGCCGGACCGCGGTCGAGCTGCTTCACCCAGATGTTGTCCAACGGAGGGTCGAACAAGTGCACCGCGAGCTGCTTGCCATCGGGCGAGAGCCGGGGCCGTCCGAAGAGCCCGGTCCACTCGGGATCGACGGGCACGGCAGCGCCATCTCGAGTGACCCAGACCAGCTCCCTCAGTCCGAGGAGGCGCGAGCCGGTCGTGTATACGATCACTCCGTTGGCGGAAACGGCCAGATCCACACGACTGGTACCGCGAACCGAGAGGCCTTCAGCCACCGCCACACCTTCACCCATGAGTTCGAGCCGGTCCTGATCGAACGGCGCTGCCATCAGGGTGCCATCGCTGGTGACATAGAGGAGGTGACCCGAGGCGGCGTATCGCCCCATCACTCCGTGGACCAGCACCCGGTGTTTCCGGGTTCGCAGGTCGACGACCGCCACGTCGGTTTCGGGCGGCGAGGCTCGCCGGACCACGGTGAAAAGCATGCCCTTGCCGTTGGGGAGCGGAGCGGGGACGACGTGGTACAATTCGCCCGCGGTCGAATCGGGCATGGTGACCCTCTCCGGACTTCCGCCGGTCTCCCGAACCCGGGCGATGCCATCACCTTCGAGATGCGCATCGAAGTAGATGTAGCCGTCATTCCCCCACGCGAGTCCGCCCCGGTCCACCAGCGAATCGGTGAGGGTGATCGGGGGCCCTCCTGCCAGCGACATTGTGCGAACGGCCCGCGGGGTCCCGGCCACAAAGGCAATCCTGCCGCCGTCAGGTGAGAACGAGGGGTTGAACCCCCCGTCGGTTCCCGGAAGGACCGTGGCATTGAGCTCACTCCAGGACCGGAGCCAGAGCGAGCCCGACTGCCTGGCCCCGGCCGTCGACCCCATATAGACCATTCGCGACCCGTCGGGTGAGATCGCCAGCCGGAACTCTGCAGGGCTGCCCAGCGTCTGGTCCTCGGGGAGGGCGAGGCTCAGCCGGCGCACTTCCCCGGGAGGCGTGGGTCGAAGCCAGACCCACAGGAACAGCGCAAGGAAGAGAGCGGCCAGCGCAGAGATTCCGGCGAACAGCGGCCGCGGAATTCCCTTCGAGCGCCCGGCAGGCATCATCGCCGTGGTGGCGGTGGTTCCGGATCCGATGTAACCGGGGTTGCCCAGCGCGTCCGCGAATGCCTTGGCGCTCTCGAAGCGGTCCGCGGCGAGCTTCTCGAGCGACTTTGCCACGGCGGCGGCAACATTGGGCGGGACCGACTTCCTGAGCTCGGTGACCGGGCGCGCGGTGTCGGTCACGATCTTCACGATGATCTGCTGCGCCGAGGCGCCGACGTGGGGCGGACTCCCGGTGAGCATTTCGTAGAGCACACTTCCCAGCGAATAGATATCCGATCGTGGAGTGAGCTCCTTTTCCGCGGTCGCCTGCTCCGGACTCATGTAATGGGGCGTGCCGAGCGAGAGGCCGGTCTCGGTCATCCGGCCTCCAGCCGCGGCAGAGAGCGCCAGCGCAATGCCGAAGTCCGCCACCAGGGCGCGGCCGTCCTGCACCAGAATGTTTTCCGGCTTGATGTCCCGGTGGATCACCCCGTGCCGGTGCGCATAATCCAGCGCGTCGGCCACCTCGCGGGTGAGCTTGACCGATTCCTCGATACCAAGCTGAGTCTCCCGGTTCAACTTGCCCCGCAGCGTCTCGCCGTCGATGAACGGCATGACGTAGAAGAGGAAGCCGTCGGCGGAGCCCGAATCGAAGAGCGGCAGGATGTGGGGATGCTGCAGATTCGCGGTGGTCTTGATTTCCACTACGAACCGTTCGGCGCCCAGAAGCGCTGCGAGCTCGGGCTTCAGGACCTTGAGGGCGACCTTGCGGTCGTGCTTGAGGTCGAATGCGAGATACACCGTCGCCATTCCGCCCTGGCCGAGCTCCCGCTCGATGCGGTAGCGCTCGGACAGGGCGGTGGCGAGGCGGGCCGGGGCGTCGGTCATCGGGGCAGTCTTTTCGCGAGTTCGGTAGCGAGGCTTTGCACCACAACCATCCGTTCAGTTGAGGCGTCCCCTCGGGCAGCGGTGATGTCGAGCATCAGAAAGCGGCGCCCGTCCGGGCTGACCTCGTAGAGCAAGCCGCCCTCACCGCCCTGGAACCCCAAGGGAGTGAAAAGCCGCTCCACTCGGGTGACCGTCAAGGTGGGCACGGTTCCCAGCCGGGCGGCCATCATGTCGCCCGCCGCACTCAGGTAGAAGAGCTCACCGCCGGCAGGGTTCCAGCGGGGGGACACTCCCCCCTCGACCGAGATCTGCACCTTCCTGGCGTCGACGTCTGGGAAGGGGCGGACATAGACCTCCGCCCTGCCAGTCTCGGTGGAGCCATAGGCGAGCCACTTGCCATCGGGGGAGAACGCCGGGGAGAACTCTCCACCGGCGGTGGCGAGCAACGGCGTCGGCGCGGAATCGGTGCCGAAGCGGACCTGGAGCAGCTCACGCCGCTGTTTGATCCCGGCCTCGCCACGGAGGACCAGGGTCTTCCCGTCTGGATGGATGTCCATGCTGAGGACGCCGCGCGGCGCTCGCGCCACCAGCTCCGCGGAGCCGCTGCCGTCGACACGCCGACGGTAGATCGCCAGGCCGTCATCGGAGGCGAACAGCAGGTCCCGGCCGCTGGGCGTCCAGATCGGGCTGAAGCTGCTCCGATTCTCGCTGGTCACGAGCTGGGTCGGCCCACCGTCCAGCCGCTTGACCCAGACCCTAGAGAGGTCCGATGCATCGGCGGGCCGCTGGATCTCCAAGGCCACCGCCGATCCGTCGGGCGAAAGCGCGATCCTGCCGATGAGGCCATCCACCGTCGTGGTGTCGACCGGCGTCTTGGTACCATCGCGCGTCACCCAGACGAGCGAGGAGAACCCGGTCCGCACGGCGCCGGGGACGTAGAGCAGGTCGCCCGCGAAGGAGAGCGCGAGGTCGGTGGCACCAAACCCTCCGATCGCGAGGCCGCTCCACAGCATCACCGGTGCGCCGAGGAGCTCGAGCCGGTCGAGGTCGAAGCGCTGGGCATGGAGTGCACCGTCGCCCGTGACCCAGAGCAGGTGCCCGGCGGCGCTGTACCGGGCGAAGACGCCGCGGACCAGCTCCTTCCGCGACTTATCGCGCAGATCAAGCACCACGATGCGGTACTCCGACGTCGCGTCGCCGCTCCGCCTCACCCGGGCCAGGATGCCACGCCCCTCGGGCAGCGCCGTCGGCCAGGCGACCCCGCTCTCACCACTGAGTGTGTCGAGCGGCATCACCATCTCGAGGCCGCTGCCGTCCGGACGGATTCGCGCCAGCCCTGTCCCACCATCCACGTACAGGTACCCATCGGCCGCCCAGGCCATTCCGCCGCCCGAAGCGCCCTCGCCGAGCACGGTGCGCGACTGCCCACCGGCAGGTGAAACGACCTTGACCGCAAAGGGCGACAACGTCACGAATCCGATTTCCTCGCCATCGGGCGAAAAGACCGGACTCGTTGCGCCGTCAGAGCCGGAGATCGGGACGGCTTGGAGGTCGTCGAGCCGCCGGAGCCAGAGCTGGGACCGACCCCTGCCGGGACCGGGGTATACGAACGACGCACCGTCAGGTGACCAAGCCAGCCGGGTTCCCCCAGGCGCAAGGAGCTCCTGGCCTGGGGGTAGTGCGAGCGCGAATCGGGCGACCCGCGCCGGTGCAACGCTGCGCCGCGCGGCGATGGCGAACGCAATGGCGCCGATCGCGATCGCGCTCAGGACCGTGACGAGGATTCCAATGAAGACGCGAAGGCGCGGAGACGCGGAGGCGCGGCTCCGTAACGCGTCCTCGCGTCCTCGCGTCCTCGCGCCTGACCGGGTCGTCGCGTCTCCCGAAAGCGCCGCTGAAAACTCCGCAGCACTCGCAAACCGGTCCGCCGGCAGTTTGGCCAGCGCGGTGAGCACCGCGGCCTCCACGTGCGGCGGGATCGTCTTGCGCCGCAGCGTCGGTGGCTTGGGATCTTCTGTGATCACCTGGGCGACGATGGCCTGCGCCGTCGAGCCGGTGAAGGGGGGATCGCCGGTGAGCATTTCATAGGTCACGCACCCAAGCGCGTAGACATCGCTCCGCGGGGTGATCTCCCGCTCCCCCATCGCCTGCTCGGGGCTCATGTAGTGCGGCGTGCCCAGGCTCATCCCCGTCTCGGTCATCCGGCTCCCGCCGGCGCTGCTCGCCGCCAGCGCGATGCCGAAGTCGGCTACCAGCGCCTGGCCGTCGTGGAGCAGGATGTTCTCCGGCTTGATATCGCGGTGAATCACACCATGCCGGTGGGCATAGTCGAGCGCGCTCGCCACCTCGCGTGTTATGCGCACCGCGTCGTCGATCGGCAGCTGCTTTTCCCGGCCGAGCCGGTCGCGCAGCGTTTCTCCCTGGACGAACGGCATGACGTAGAACACCGTGCCGTCCACGGTGCCGGAGTCGAAGAGCGGCAGGATGTGCGGATGCTGGAGGTTGGCGGTGGTCTTGATCTCATGGAGGAAGCGCTCCGCGCCGATCACCGCGGCGAGCTCAGGGCGCAGCACCTTGAGCGCGACCTGGCGATCGTGCCGAAGATCCTGCGCCAGGTACACCGTCGCCATGCCGCCCGCCCCAAGCTCGCGCTCGATGCGGTAGCGGTCGGACAGGGCCGTCGTGAGACGCTCGACGGCAGTGGTCACGCGCGGTATCCGGGCAACTGCAGCCGATCCACGATGGCGTTGAAGCGGGCATCTTTTCGAAGCTCGTCGTACTCCGGCCACAGGCGGGCCAGCAAAACGAACAACGGATCTCTCTCCCGTTCGGCGCGATCGGCATACACGATGGCCTTCTCGAGCTCCCCGGCCGCTGAAGCTGCGAAGGCCATCATGCAGGGCTGCATGTGTTCGTGCCCTTCCCGGGCCTCGGCCTCTGCGAACAGCCGCTTGGCGTCCTCGAGCTTCCCCCATGCTGCGTAGGCGTAGGTGAGGCCGCACAACCCCCAGATGTGACCGCCCGACATCGCTAGCACGCGTTCGGCCAGGTCCACCGCCTCTGCGTATTGGCCGGCGTGGCTCAAGACCCACATGAGCGACCAGTTGGCGAGGTACGAGTCAGGATCGAGCTCGACCCCGCGCCGGCCGTGCGCGATTGCGTCGGCATGCCGTCCCGTCACCGTCTCGGCGAACGCGAGGATCACCTGGGCGTATCCGGACAGCGGATCATTCTCGACGGTTGCGTAGAGCACTCGATACGCCTCTTCCTCGCGCCCGGCGGTCCAGAGCAGGAAGAAGAGCCCGTACCACGCCCCCGCCTGCTCGTAGTTCGAGTTGAGGTCGAGGGCGCGCTTGAACTCTCGCTCGGCCAGCGCGTAATCACGCTCCCACACCAGCGTGGCGCAGGCCAGCGCGTTGTGCGCCTCGGCCAAGTCGGGATCCAGCGCGAGCGCGCGGCGCGCCGCCTCGATGGCCTTGGGCATCACCGCCGCCCCGGGGACGAAGCCGGAGTAACCCGATGTCGTATAGCCGTCTGCCATCCCGGCCCAGGCCTGTGCGTAATTCGGATCCAACGCTACCGCCTGCTCAAAGCATTCGAGAGCCTTGGGAATACTCCTGCCACGCTGATACAGTAGCCCGCGTCCCTTGAGGTAGAGCTGGTAGGCTTCGAGGTTTTCCGTGGGCGGGCGGGACGCCCGGCCGCCGGAATCCGCGGCGAGGGTAAGCCGCAGCCGGCCTGCGATGGCGGTGGCGATCTCGTCCTGCACCGCAAACACGTCCTCCGCCACTCGGTCGTACCGTTCCGACCAGATCTGATAGCCATCGCTCGCCTTGCTGAGCTGCGCGGTGACTCGCAACCGCGGCCCCGCGCGCCGGATGGTGCCCTCGAGGATCGTCGCCACGTTGAGCTTGGCACCAACCGTCCGCAGGTCCTCGTTTTTCCCCTTGAACGAGAAGGCGGAGCTCCGTCCCGCCACCCGCAGGCGGGGGATCTGTGCCAACGCATTGAGAATCTCCTCGGTGACGCCGTCGGCGAAGAACTCGTCGTCGGCATCGCGGCTCAGGCTGGCGAACGGCAGCACGGCGATGGAGGCTTCGTCCGCCTGCCGCGCCGGCGCCGCTGGTGGTGGGCTCGTGAGGGCAACGATCATCTGGGCACCGGTGGAGTACCGGTCGGCAGCTTCCTTCGAGAGCAGCCGCGACACCGCTTGGCTAACCGCGCGGGGGACCTCCGGGCGCACCGACTCCACCTCCGGTGGGGTGTGGAAGAAACGGCTCGAGATCAAGGCCTGTACCGTTGAGCCGGTGAAGGCCACCTCGCCCGTCAGCATCTCATACAGCACGCAGCCGAGCGCGAAGAGGTCGCTCCGGCCGTCGAGGTCGTCGCCCGCTGCCTGCTCCGGACTCATGTAGGCAGGGGTCCCCACCGTGACACCAACCTGGGTGAAGTTGGAAGCCTCGCTTGCCGCGGCAGCCACCGCCTTCCCAATGCCGAAGTCCGCCACGATGGCGTGGCCCTCATGCAGCAGGATGTTTTCTGGCTTGATGTCGCGATGCACCACGTCGTGGCGATGGGCGTAATCGAGGGCATCCGCCACCTCGGTCACGATGCGCACCGCCGACTCGACGGAGAGCCGGCCCTCCTGGCGCAGCCGATCGCGCAGTGTTTGTCCCTCCATGACCGGCATCACGAAGTAGAGGAAGCCGTTCGCTTCGCCGGAGTCGTGGAGCGGCAGGATGTGTGGGTGGTTGAGTCCCGCGGCCAGCCGGATTTCCCGGAGGAATCGCTGTCGCCCCAGTGACTCGGCCAACTGGGGATGGAGGACCTTGAGCGCGACGTCGCGGTCATGCCGCAGGTCGCGCGCGAGGTAGACCGTCGCCATTCCCCCCGAGCCCAGCTCGCGCTCGATCCGGTAGCGGTCGGCGAGAGCGTCGGTCAATCGCGTGATGCCACCGGTCATCTAGCGCTTCCTCGCGGCGGTGAGCTGACGCAGCTCGGTCCGCCAGTTGGGGACTGCCACGAGGCGGAGCCCCGAGGCTTCCGACTCGATCATCAGAAACCGGGTTCCGTCTCGCGCCACGTCGAAGTCTGCCTCGAAGTTTCCCGAGAACAACGCCTTCCGCGATGCCACCCGCGCGGAAGGGAGCGACGCCTGCGTGGCCGCCATCAACCGGCGTCCTTCCCAGTAGTAGATGGCCTTGCCGTCCGGTGCCCATATCGGGCGGTTTCCTCCCCCGACCGAGATCTGTATCCGGCCTCCTCCATCCGGAAAAGAGCGGACATAGGCCTCGCGGCGGCCGGATTCGTCGGAGACGTAGGCGATCCAGCGGCCGTCGGGCGAAAACCGAGCGAACATTTCGGCGGCGATGGGCGACGCGGCGAAATCGCGCCCGATGCGCGCGGAGTCGACGGTGAAGGTCTCGAGGTTGAAGGTACCGTCGTAGAGCGCGTTGAACACCGCGGTGCGCCCGTCCGGCGAAAGATCGACCCACCACGGATTGTGCCGTGCCTCGCCGGCCAGGACGGCAGGGGCGCTCCCGTCCGAGGGCTGCCACCACAATGCCGAGCGTCCGCCCTGGGTGGAGGCGAAAAGGACACGCCGTCCATCGGGGAACCAGCTCGGGTTGCGGCTGCGCCCTGTCGTAGACAAGGGCGTAAGGGTCCCGCCCGCGAAATCCAGGATCCAGACGTCGCTGGTCGGTCCAACGCCGATCATGACAGCCGCCTGTCGCCCATCGGGAGAAAGCCGCACCGCGCCGAATTCGCGAGGCTCACTCCAGGCCTCTTGCCCGGTACCGCGCTTGTCGACCCAGAGAAGGCGTCGGTTGAGCGATCCGATCGCGAACACCAGCCCGCCATCGGGTGTCACGAACACCCCGGCATCGCCCGACCCTCCGGCCAGCATCCGAATCCCCTCCAGGACCGGGAATCCGGCCCCGGAAGGGCGCCGTCGCCGGACCTCGAATGGGACCGCCATCATGGTTCCATCAGCGCGGAGGTATACCAGTTGGTCCTCGACCACACCGAGCGCCCTCGCGCCCGTGATGCCGAGCGGAATCACGCTGCCGTCATCCAGCGAAGTGGCCGCCAGCTCCGACCGCTCGATCGAGCCGAACCAGATGGTGAAGAGGACCGTCTTGCCATCGCTGAGCACCCGAGGGAACTCGTGGCTGAGCTCCTTCCTGGCGGAGTCGATCCTCGTAAGCGGGATCGATGCCCCGCCCGCCGCATTCACCAGGGAGAGACCCCCGAGCCCTTCCAGGATTCCGGCGCCGGCCACGATGTTGCCGTCGGCCGACCAGTCGATGCCGCCATTATCCGGAACATCGGCCAGAGGAATCGCGGGGCCCCCATCGAGGGGGACCTTCACGATTTTGCGCCGGTTGGCGATGAACGCCACCCACTTCCCGTCTGGGGAAAACACCGGCGACCCGGGGTTGTCGGTGCCCGGAATGACTCGCGACACGAGCTGATCGAGCCGGCGCAGATAGAGGCTGGTGCCCTGCCCGGTCGGAGATCGCCCCACGAACACCACGCTCTGGCCGTCGACCGAAAGCGCCGCTGCTCCGGTGGGAGCTTCCCCGCTCAAGGCCAGCTCCGCCCGCACCGGAAAGGCTTCCGCCTCTCTCAAGGCGCGTAACGCAAGAACGCCGAGCCCGAGCGCCAGGACCATCACCAGCGCGCCGAGACCCAAAACCAGGGGGTCGCGCAGCGGCCTGGCCCGATAGGGTGCGCGAGGACCGACGCCGGTGCGCCCAGGCACCGGTCCGCCACCCGCCAGTGCGGCGGCAAACTCCGCCGCGCTGCCGAACCGGTCCGCCGGCAACTTCTCCAGCGCGGTGAACACCGCCGCCTCCACCCACTCCGGCACACTCCGCCGCCGCGGGATGATCGGCGCCGGCTCCTCGGTCATCACTTTGGCCACGATCGACTGCGCCGTGGGCCCGGTGAAGGGCGGCTCGCCGAGGAGCATCTCGTAGGTCATCGCGCCCAACGCGTACACATCGCTTCGCGCGGTGAGCTCCCGGTCACCCATCGCCTGCTCGGGACTCATATACTGCGGAGTCCCGAGCGACATCCCGGTTTCGGTCATTCGATTGCCCGCGCTCGTCGCGGCGAGCGCGATGCCGAAATCGGACACCAAGGCACGGCCGTCGTGGAGCAGAATGTTCTCGGGCTTGATGTCGCGATGGATGATGCCGTGTCGATGGGCGTAGTCGAGGGCGGCGGCCACCTCGGTCGCGATCCGTACTGCGTCGCTGATGGGAAGCTGCTTCTCGCGGTGCAGCCGGTCCCGGAGCGATTCTCCCTCCACCAACGGCATCACGTAAAACAGAAACGAGTCTGCCTCCCCCGAGTCGTGCAACGGGAGAATGTGCGGATGCTGGAGATTGGCAGTGGTCTTGATCTCGGAGAGAAACCGCTCGGCGCCGATCACCGCGGCCAGCTCCGGCCGCAGCACCTTGATCGCGACCTTGCGGTGGTGCTTGAGGTCCTGGGCGAGGTACACCGTCGCCATCCCGCCCTGGCCCAGTTCGCGCTCGATCGTGTAGCGGTCGGCGAGCGCCGCGGTTAGCCGCGAAACTACACCGGTCATCGGACTCCTCCGATCCGTCGCCGGAGCTCGCGAGCCCAGTTGATCACCATCACGAGGCCCCGGCTCTGATCCACCGGCCGCACCATGAGGAAGCTCCGGCCGTCCGGCGCGACGTCGTAGTTGGGATGAAAGACGTCGGTCCCGTACGGACCGGTGAACAGCACCCGGCGCCCGGTGACCCGGAGCGAGGGCGCCGTGGCGATCGTGGCCTCCACCACCTGGTCACCGGCGCGATAGAACAGGCGCAGCCCGTCCGGCGCCCAGAGCGGCTCGCCCCCGCTCCCGGCCGAGACCGGAACCCGGCCGCCGCCCGGAGCCAGCGCCTTGACGTACACTTCCTCCCGCCCCGACTCGTTCGACACATAGGCCAGCCAGCGCGAGTCCGGCGAGGCGCGAGGCTCTTTCTCGTCGCTGGGGCCGGTGAGCAGCGGCACCGGCGTGGAATCGCCGATGAGGGGTCGCAGCCAGATATCCCGGGCGTTGGTGGCATGGTCGGTACGGAACAGCAGCGCCTTCCCATCGGGCGTGAACGCTCCCTCGCGAATGGGGTCCGCGTGCGACTGGAGCTTGGTCGCGGCGGCGCTCCCATCGGCAGGCTGCCACCAGAGACCTTGGGGCTGCTCGCGGGCGGACGAGTACGCCACCCGGGTCCCGTCGGCGCTCCACTCGGGCCGATCGTTGCCCCCACCATTGGTCAGGCGTTCCAGGGCCCCCGATCGCAGATCGATGGTCCAGATGTCGAAGCCGCCGCCGCCTGCCACGCCGAAGGCGATGCGGTTTCCGTCGGGCGAGTACCGGGGATGCTGATAGGGCCGCACCGAGTCCACCAAGACGGTAGCCACGCCGCCGGGATCCACCCGGACGAGCTGGCTCGC
>CAZHSO010000004.1:0-5257 GCA_964535105.1 uncultured Gemmatimonas sp. | reverse complement strand
TGCCTCGGGTACTGGTGTAGAGCACCACCCTGCCGCCATCGACCGCCCGGGGCGACAGCTGGAATCGTTCATTCGTCGTACTGTCCGACCGTGAAAAGACCGTTGGGGCGCCCCCGGAGGCGGAGACTCGCAGCAGCCCCGGGGAAGCGGTGAGAGCGCGCAACGCATACACGATCTCATCGTTGGAGATCCAGGTCATCCCGGAGGACCCCGACGAGCCGATCGCGGTGATGGTCGTCAGGGCGCTCCCGTCGACCGCGATCTTCTTGAGGGAGCCGCCGCTTTCGAAGGCGATCCAGCGCCCGTCGGGCGAGAACTCCGGATACAGGCCCCCCTCGGTGCCGGGCAGCACCCGCGCAGACAGCTGATCCAGGTTTCGCACCGCGAGGACCCACCCAGCGGCCTTACGGGCGGCATATACCACACGATCGCCGTCGGGCGAGATCGCGAGCGCCGTCACGCTGCTCAGCACCGGGAACGCAAAAGGAAGGTCGCCGGAGGTGGTGAACTCGACCCGGTGCACTGGGACCTCGGCGGCCGGCGTGCGGCGGGTCCAACCCCACACCGCGAGGGCCAGTGCTGCGAGAGCGATGCCCGCGAGGATGACGCTGGTCCGGCGAGCACGGGCCAGCGCGGGTCCACTGGCCGGAGCGACCGCGGCCGTGTTTACCGTGGAAAACCGTTCGGTCGCAAGGGCCTGGGCGAAATCCGCGGCAGTGGCAAAGCGGTCGGCGGGGAGCTTGGCTAGCGCGGTGAGCACCGCCTGCTCCACCTGGACCGGCACCGTGTCGCGCAACGTGCGCAGCGGCGTCGGCCGCTCGCTCAGCACCTTGGCCACGATCGCCTGCACGCTCGATCCGGTGAACGGGGGATCGCCGGTGAGCATCTCGTAGGTCACCGCGCCCAGGGCGTAGATGTCGCTGCGGGCTTCGATGGTGCGCTCGCCCATCGCCTGCTCGGGGCTCATGTACTGCGGGGTGCCGAGCGAGAGACCGGTCTGGGTCATCCGCGCGCCGCCCGCGCTCTGCACCGCGAGCGCGATGCCGAAGTCGGCCACCAGGGCGTGGCCGCCCTGGAGGAGAATGTTCTCCGGCTTGATGTCGCGGTGGATGATGCCCAAAGCGTGCGCCGAACCCAGCGCGTCGGCCACCTCGCGCGCGATGCGGAGCGCGTCTTCGAGGGGAAGCTGCCGTTCCCGCTCCAATCGAGTGCGCAAGGTCTCCCCGCGCACGTAGGGCATGACATAGAAGAGGAGGCCGTCGGCGGCTCCGGAATCCAGCAGCGGCAGAATGTGGGGATGCTGCAGCCGGGCCGTGGTCTTGATCTCGCTCAGGAACCGCTCGCCACCCAGGGCCGCCCCGAGATCGGGATGCAGCACCTTGATAGCGACCTCGCGGTCATGGCGGAGATCGTGGGCGAGGTACACCGTCGCCATGCCGCCCTGTCCGAGCTCGCGCTCGATCCGGTAGCGGTCCGTGAGCGCCGCGGCGAGCCGCTCGGCGGTGGTCACTTGCCGCCTTGCTTGGCGAGCTGATTCCGCATTTCGGTCCTGAAGTCGCGAATGACCACGGTGCGCGCCTCCCGCACCGGGCGCACCAGCAGGATGGTGCCGTCCGGTCCGATGTCGAAGGGCGCGTGCAGCGGGTCATCGAGCGCATAGTCGCCCTCCAGCACCGGACGCGTTCCGGTGACCGTCACCCCGGGCGCGAACGACAGCGTCGCAACCATCAGCCGCGGTCCCTGGGGGTAATAGAGCGTGCGCTCGTCCGGGCCCCACACCGGAAGACCACCGCCGTCCCTGGATACCTGCACCCGTCCTCCTGGCCCCGGAAACGCAGAGACGTAGACTTGCCGCAGCCCCGCGGTCTCCGCCGAGTACGCCACCCAGCGACCGTCGGGCGAGAAGCGCGCCCCCGTCTCGAATTCGGGCGACTCGGTGAAGTAATGCGGCGTGGTGTCGGGCAATACCCACCACCAGATGTCCTGACTGCTCGCCGCGCCCGCGGAGGCACGCGCGAGCACTGTCCGGCCGTCGGGTGCCATCACCAGCTCGTTCACGGCGACTTGCGGCCCCGGCACTCTGGCTTCGCCATCGCTGCGATCGGCCGCGCGCGCCACGAGCATATTCCCGGCGGGCGAATTGCGCCGGTACAGCAGGCGTCGTCCATCGGGCGACCATTCCGGACGGTCGCGGGTGGTGACGACTTCATCCTCACTCAGGCGGGATAGGATTCCGCTCGCCCGCTCGAGAATCCAGACCGCCTTCCGGTTGGAGCTCTCGATGGAGACCGCGATGCGGCGTCCGTCCGGTGAGAAGCGCGGGTTCTCGAAGCCCAGGGTATCCGGAAGCGCAGGCCGGGCGCGTCCCTGAGCGTCCGTATACACCAGCTGTGACGCGGTGGTCCCATCGTGGAAGACCAGGTCTCCCGCGGCCGAGAGCGCGGCGATCCCGAGTCCGGTGCCGGTGCTCACCCGCACCCCGCTCGCCACCCGATACGCGGGCCCGGTCGTGGCCCGGGTACCCCGGTCATACGGTGCCGCCATCACATCGCCGGTGCGGTTTACATAGATCAGCCTGCCGTCGAGCAGGCCCAGCGGATGATAGGCTTCCTCGTTCACCCGGGTCGAGGTGCCGTCCTTGAGCGATCCCGCGTACACAAAGACCGAATCACCGGCCGGTGAGAACGACGAGTAGAAGATTTCGTCCGACTCCGGAATGGCGATCGGCCAGCGGAGCCCGATCCTGCCGGGGGCCTGAAACACCTCCCGCACCGTGCCCCCGTCCTGCGAGACTGCGAACAACCTGGTGGAGGCGTTGGTGGCGAACACGATCTCCCCGCGGGAGCTCCAGGTGAGGCCGCGCGACGCGTTCCCCGGGATCGAGGCGACACGGATCGGGGTGCCGCCCTCGAGCGGAACCTTCACCAGCTGGGCCCCCGAGATGAACGCGATCCAGCGGCCATCGGGCGAGAAGGTGGGGTCGGTGGCGCCGGAAGTGCCGGTGATCACCGAGCTCTCGAGCTCGTCGAGTCGCCGCCGAAAGATCTGCTGCGGGCGGCCATTGGAGCTCGCCACATAGACCAGCGTCGATCCATCCGGCGAGATGGCGAACACCTTGCCGATGAGCGTGGAAATGCGCTCGCCCGGCCGCAGCTCGAGCACGAATCGGGTCGCGGTGAGCGGAGCCGCACCAGCCGCGACATCGCCCTGGCGCCCCAGCCACCATCCACCCAGGGCGGCCATCAGCGCGATGGCGAGGCCGGCGACGACCAGGCCCATGGTGCGCCGCCGGGCCGCGCTGCCGGTGCGCTGCACTGCTCCGCGCACCCGCGTCACCGGCGCATCGGCCCGGAGCGCCGCGACAAACTCCGCCGCATTGGCAAACCGGTCGGCCGGCAGCTTGGCCAGGGCGCGCAGCACCGCCTGCTCCACCGCCGGCGGCACGGTGTCGCGCACCGTGCTCGGCGGAGTCGGGCGCTCGCTCAGCACTTTGGCCACGATCGCCTGCACGCTGGAGCCGGTGAACGGGGGATCCCCGGTGAGCATTTCGTACGTCACCGCACCCAGGGCGTAGATGTCGCTCCGGGCCTCGATGGTGCGTTCACCCATCGCCTGCTCGGGACTCATGTACTGCGGGGTTCCGAGCGAGAGCCCCGTCTGCGTCATCCGGGCTCCGCCGGCAGACTGGACCGCGAGCGCGATCCCGAAGTCGGCCACCAGCGCGTGTCCGCCCTGGAGGAGAATGTTCTCCGGCTTGATATCCCGATGGATGATCCCGAGCCCGTGGGCGTGGCCGAGGGCGTCGGCGACCTCGCGCGCGATGCCCAGGGCATCCTCGATGGGGAGCTGTCGCTCACGGGTGAGCCGGGAGCGCAGCGTCTCGCCGCGCACATAGGGCATGACGTAGAACAGCAGCCCGTCAGCGGCCCCCGAGTCGAGCAACGGGAGAATGTGGGGATGCTGGAGCCGCGCCGTGGTCTTGATCTCGCTGAGGAATCGCTCGCCACCCAGCGCGGCCCCGAGATCGGGGTGCAGTACCTTGATGGCGACTTCGCGCTCGTGGCGGAGGTCGTGCGCGAGATACACGGTCGCCATGCCGCCTTGGCCGAGCTCGCGCTCGATGCGGTAGCGGTCACCAATGGCTGTCGCCAGGCGGTCGGGAATGGCTCCGGTCACCAGTTGCTCTTGGGACGAAATGCCGCTGTCAGGGAGCCCGAGGGCGCTGCGCTCGTCGTACCAGCTCCGGCACGTGCTGAATCACGACAATGTGGGAGGAGGGGCTCCGCCGCAGCAGCACGAACGACTGGCCATCCGGGGCCACATCGTAGTTGGCATGCGGCTGAGCCGGCTCGTAGTCCGAGACGTCGAACAGCGTGGTGCGCTTGACCACCCGCGCCTCCGGTCCAAGCTGCATTTCCGCCGCCATCAGATACGCGGTACCCCCGCTCGGCCGGCGGTAGAACAGCTCGCGGCCGCCCCGGGCCCACACCGGCTCGCTGCCGCCATCAATGGAGACCTGAACCTTGGTTCCTTCCAGCGAGAGGGGGTGAACGTAGACCTCCTGCCGGCCGGTCTCGTCCGAGGTAAAGGCGATCCATTTCCCATCCGGGGATGGCACCACCCATCCCTCGTCGAATGGAGTGGCGAAGAGCGGCTCGATGCGGGCCGGTCTTCCGAGAATAATCAGCGCGATGTCGGTCCCCGAGCGGCCATTCATGTCGTTCGCGGTCGTGAGCAGGGTATCGCCCCTCCCGACCGGGACGCCGGTATATCCCACGTAACGGTGGGCGATGAGAGAATCGGACCTCCCGCCCCCGCCCGGCCGCACCCGGTACACTCCCAGCTGGCCGCTGCGCTGGGAGACGTAGTAGATCTCCCTGCCGTCGGCACTCCACACCGGATCATGCCCGTCCCGGTCGAAGGTGCTACGGGAGAGCTGATGCTGTTCCCGGTCGAAGACCCAGACGTCCCGCCCCTCGCTTCCGGTGTTGTCCAGGGCAATCAGCCTCCCGTCCGGAGAAAACCGCGGGCTGTGGTAGTTGAGCCGCTCTTCGGCCAGGCGATGCGCTACGCCGCTCCGATCCGCAAGCACGAGCTCCCGCCCGAACGACGGCAGGTAGACCACCGTGCCGTTGCCGGAGACCGCGAACTGTGCCACTCCCGCTCCGGTCAGGGCCACATCGTCGGTGAGCACCAACGGGTCTCCAGTCACGACACCCTTGTCGGGGTCGAAGCTCACCGCATTGAGGGTATTGTC
>CAZHSO010000003.1:0-78376 GCA_964535105.1 uncultured Gemmatimonas sp. | reverse complement strand
TGCCACCACGGAACCGTGGAGGCCAGTCCGCCACTTCATCCCAACTTCACAGATGACACAGATTGGAGAAGTCACGGAGCGCAGACGGGATCCCGAGACTTACGCCATCCTCGGAGCGGCGATGATGGTCCACCGCACACTGGGCCGAGGGTTTCTCGAATTGGTGTATCAGGAAGCGCTGGGACTGGAGCTTGGGTTCAGGGGAATTCTTCATGCGAGGGAGATCGAAATCCCAATTCAGTACCGGGGTTCACTTTTGTCGGTACGATATCGTGCTGATTTCATATGTTTTGGTGATGTTCTCGTTGAGTTGAAGGCCTCGAATCGACTCACCGCCGTCGACGACGCCCAGGTCATCAACTACCTCGTCGCCACCAGACTCGGTCGGGGACTCCTTCTGAATTTCGGCACCACGTCACTTCAATACAGACGATTCGCGGGCCCCACCCTCGATTCAGATTCTTCATCTGTGCAATCTGTGAAATCTGTGGATTCCACAGCCCCAGCATTGTGATACCGGTGCCAGGCGCAACCGAAACAGCGCGGCTTGCCGCCGTCACCTCATTTCACCGCACCCTTGAGTAGCGCGACGCCCGTCGGGCCCGCGCTCGCGACGCCCCGAAGCAGCGCATCGACAACCGGCTCGAGCCGGTCGGCGGGGAGCACGTCGGTCACCAGTCCGTGATGCCGCGCCGCATGGGCATCGAGATCACCTCCCTCGAGAATGCAGACCAGGGCGTGACGGACCCCATCGCTCCTCCGCTCGAGGACGGGGACCATTCCGAGCAGGGCCGCGGCAACCGAGCCGGGCCGGAGGACGCTCTCGGTCGTCGCCAGCACGACGTCGGCGAGGGCCAGCAGCCCGATGCTTTCCCCCGCGAGGGTTCCGTCAAGCAGCAGAACCAGGAGCTTGGGAATCCGTCGCGCCGCGCGGATGGATGCATCGAGACGCCGGCGGTCGGCGATCACGTCACCGGGGAAGTGATCCGGCGCGCGGGGGTTCGAGGCACCGGGAGGCTGGACGATCCGGAGTACTACGCATGCGACGGTGGAGTCGAGGTCGGCGTGCTGGAGCGCCCAATCGACCTCGTCGAGAAACCCGGCGTCGAGCGGCCCGAATCCGACGCGCAGGGTCAGGAAGAGCCCTCCGTCCCGCGTGTACGATTCGAGCCGCGGCCGGGTCACCGCTTCACACCCGGCATCGGGCGCTCGAGGGCACGCTCCCATGACCAGATGGTGCCGGCGCTCTCGAGGAGGAATAAACCGAGCGGCGCGAAACCCTCGGGAAGCTGCCAGGGAAGCTCGCCAACCCGGCTGCGGAATGTTCTGGTTTCCATCGGCCGCAGCGAAAACTCTTCGCCCTCAGCCGTGCCGAGGTTGAGCGCCCCTTCGGCCTCGACCCGGATCGTGATGCGAGCCGACCACGATTCAGCGCTGCCCGGTTCGGCGAACGCGGGGGAGAGCACCAGCATCGCGGTCTCGTCACCGGTCTGCGTGGGGAGATCGATCGTCAGCCGGGCGCTCGGATAATTGACGGGGTTCTTTCCCAGGATACGCCCTTCGGAATCGACCAACGTGAAGCCGAGATCGGTGAATCGCGGCCAGAGCTCGGCATCGAGCTCGAGATCGATCACGATGCGGCGGACCCATGTCGGCAGCGAGACAGGTACCGAGACATCCGGCCCTCCCGACCCGGTCATCACCAGGCGCCCCTCCCCGCCGATCAGACCGACGCGGAGCCGCCCGCTCACTGCGGAATCGGTCAGGGCGCGCAGCGTCGTCGTCATCGAATCGCTCGATGGGCGGGTGACGGAGAGCGCAACTGGCGCATACTCGACCGTGAGCTCCGCGGTAACGGGGCCTCTTGAGGTCGTGACCGCCACCGCTTCATACCATCCGTCTCGTGCGTCGCGCCCGTCGATGTCGAACACCGCGGCCGCGGTGTCGGGACCGCCCGGGACACCATTGTCTCCCGGAATCGGCTCTCCGCCGGGAAGGTACAGGGCCGCAATCAGCCGCTCTTTGGGTGAAGTGGTGGCGATTCGAACCTGAAACGGCCGCCCGGAGTCGGAGGGAAAGGTGACCCGGCGCGCCGCTCCCAGGGGGAGTCGCTCGGTCACCCGCACCGGTGCGACCCGGCCCGACTCGGGTACCACCACGGTGCTCACCAGCGTGAAGAGAGGTCCCGCAACACCGGCTGCCGTGGCGCGCACGCCGCCCACATGCTCTCCGGGCTTTGTCGGCGGCCGCTGGATCAGAGTGAGCTCGGTTATGGGACCGTCGAGCCGGATTCGTTTCGGCGCGATAAGCCAGTCGGCGTCGCTCGCGAGCGCAACGTCGACCGGCCCCGTTCCACGACGCCGCGTAATGCGGAAACGCACCACGGTGTCCGCGGGCGCCGGGGCGATGCGGAATGCCGCCGTCGAGCCGGGAGATTCGACCGCCTCGACGTCGAACTCGGCGGGGGGCGCCGGGCTACGAAGAATCGACCAGGCCTTCGAAACCTCCGGCACGCCGGCACCGGCATCGATCAGCGTCCCCCCGGTCACGGAGCGCCCGCTGCCGGTGAGCGCGCGCCGCATATCGTCCGCGGTGATTGTCCTGCGCTCTGCGAGCGCCCCCGACGCGAGCACGGCGGCGATGCCAGCGACATGGGGCGATGCCATGCTCGTTCCCGCCTTGATCTCCTCGCCGGTGTCCCAGCGCGGCACCGTCGAATAGGCGATGCCGGGGACGACCAGGTCCGGCTTGGCAAGCTCGCCGCCGCGCGAGCTGAAGAACATCAGCAGGTCGGGACCCGCGCGACCGGTGAGAATCATCGCATCCGACAGCGCCGCCGGCTCGGTGGCGCCGACCGTAATCGCGCGGAGGGAGGAGCCCGGAAACCCCATTGTCGACATTCCGGGGCCGTCGTTCCCCGCGGACGTCACGAATATCACCTCGGGATGGGCGGTGAGCACCGAGTCGATGAGCTGATCGATCCGGGCGGCGCCTTCCCTCGCATTCCCGACGCCGAAGCTCATGTTCAACACGACCGGCATGCCCCGGGCCGCGGCAAACCGGATGGCGTAATCCATCGCCGCGAGCACACTGCCCGTGGTGGTGATGCCGCCGAAGTCGTTGCGGGCGATCTTGAGTCCCAGGAGCTGCGCCCCGGGGGCGGCGCCATCGAATCCCGTCACCCCTCCGATTCCGCGCGCCGCCGCGATCCCCGCGACGTGGGTCCCGTGGCCGCTGGTATCGAAGGAGAGATCGAGCTGCGGGGCCGAGGGACCTTCGGTGAAGTTGACCGCGACCGTGAGCGGCGGCGGCTCGCCACCGCGATGCCAGCCGAAGGTCTCCCGGCCGTCGAGGTAGTCATGCACGGGACGCTCGTTGGCGAGAGAGCCGTCGCCGTCGGTATCGGCAAAGAGCACCCAGCCGTCGCTCGCCTTCCCGACCAGGAGCGCCAGCGAATCGGAGTCGGTCGCGTTGTCGTTGACATCGGAAGCCGGCGCCTCGCCGAGCGGCCTCTCGCGAAACACCCCGGCGAAGAGCGAGCCGCCACCGACGATGCCGCGCACCCGGCTCACCCCGGTGAGGCGACGGCCCGCCACGAGGAGCGTGTCACCGCGAAGCACCGCCACCGTCAGCGGAATTCTTCCTTCACCCGAGAAATCCCGGAGGTCGAGCACCTTGGCCCGGCCCGTCGTGGTGGTGTCGAAGCCCGCGACGCCGGGATCCAGGCCGCTGTCGAGTATGCCGAGCAGCACGCCGCGACCGTCCCAGAGAGGGTGCGCGGCGAGGAAGGCGGAAGTTCCGGTCGCTTCCCGAGGCATCCATCCCCGGGCATGCGCGACCGCCGCCGGAACGATCGGGCGACGCAGAATGGGAGGAGGATTCCGCGTCGGTGCGGGTGGGGTGGCGGGCGGGCTATCCGCCACGACGACCGCGGCGCGCACCGGTTGTGGCGTAGGGCCGCCCGGGCCAGCCGTCTTCGTCGTCGCGCAGGCCGCGAGGGTGGCGAGTGCCGCGAGCGCTCGCCAGGCGCGCCGTCTCTCAGCCCGGAGGCGCGGCATCAAGCGGGGGGAGGACGAAGGGACCAAGGTGCGGTCCTCCGTAATGCGAGGTGGTACGGAGAAGAAAGCCCAGGACGCTCCGGGTCTCCTCCGGGGCAATGATCGCATCGACATGCCCCCGCGCGGCGGCGTGCCGGGCATCGAGATCTCTCTCGTAATCGGCGCGCATCTGGTCGATCGCGGCGCTCGTCTCGGCCGAGAGCTCCCGCTGCTCTTGCTTTGCCTTCTCGATCTCGGTGCCGTGCACCGCCATGATCGCCGACTCCCCTTCCATCACCCCCATGCGCCCGCTGGGCCAGCTGAGAATGAAATCGGGATCGAACCCTTGCCCCGCCATGGCGTAGTACCCAGCGCCCGAGGCGTGATTCACGGTCAGCACCAGCTTGGGAACCACCGCCGCGGCCATCGCCTCCACCAAGCGGGCTCCCGCGCGAATGATGCCGCTGTGCTCGGCCTCGGGACCCACCATGAAGCCGCTCACATCCTGGACGAAGAGAATCGGCAGGCGCTCCCGGCTCGCGGTCTCGATGAAGTACGCGACCTTTTCGGCGCTTTCGGTGTAGACGATGCCGCCGAAACGGGGACGCTCGCCGAGCCGGCCCTTGATGACGCCGCGCTGATTGGCGATCACCGCAACGGAGCGGCCTTCGATCCGGCCATGACCGCACAGCATTTCCTTCGCAAGACCGGGCTGAAACTCCTCAAACGCCCCCCCGTCGAGAACGCATCGCAGCACGTGATGCATGTCATACGCCATCCGGTGGTCCTGCGGCAGGATGTCGTAAAGCGCCTCGGGAGGATGCGTGGGGTCGACCGAGGGAGCGAGGTGATGCGGCACGCCTGGAGAAAGGGGCAACCGTTCGATGTACTCCCGGATCCGCGCCAGACACTCCGTATCGTTCGCGGCCGTGTAGTGGGCCACCGCGCTGATTTCAGTGTGCGTGCGCGCACCCCCCAGCGTTTCGCCGTCCACCGTCTGGCCGGTGGCCCCCTTCACCAGGTTGGGTCCGCCGAGCCCCATGAAGCTGGTGCCTTCCACCATGAAGATGACGTCGGACAAGGCGGGGAGATACGCTCCCCCCGCCACGCAGCTGCCCATGACGGCCGCAATCTGGGGGACGTGGAGGTAACGGCGCATGATGACGTTGTAGTAGAAGAGGCGCGCCGCCCCGTACTGGCCCGGAAAGACCCCACCCTGAAAGGGAAGGTTGACGCCCGCGCTGTCGACGAGGTAGACGATCGGGATGCGCTGCCGCATCGCGATCTCCTGGGCGCGCAGCATCTTGGGAATCGTCTCGGGCCACCACGCGCCGGCCTTAACCGTCGCGTCGTTGGCGACCACGACGACCTCGCGACCGCCGACCATGCCGACGCCGGTGATTACGCCCGCGCCGGGCGCCTGTCCGTCGTAGCGGTCGTACGCAACGAGCAACCCGATTTCGAGCCAGGGAGCTCCCGGATCGAGAAGCTTGGTGACGCGTTCGCGAGGGGAGAGCTTGCCCTGCTGGTGCATCCTGGCCACCCGGGCCGCGCCGCCACCCTCCAGGAGCTTCGCGGCGAGGGCGCGGTACTCCGCGGTGAGCTCGCGAAGACGGGAGACTCTGGAAGCACGCGCGTCAGGCTTCAAGATGCGCGGCCGCCCAGGTGTTGATGTACCGAATGAGCTCCGTGGTGGGAGTGCCCGGCCCGAAGAGGCGGCCCACCCCGCGCTGCTGCAGGGCCTCGATGTCCCCGCGGGGAATGATGCCGCCGCCGGTAAGGAGGACGTCCGTGCGGCCCATCTCGTCGAGAAGCTGGCGGACCCGGGGAAAGAGCGTCATGTGCGCGCCGCTCAGGATCGAGAGACCCACGACGTCCACGTCCTCCTGGACTGCCGCGGTCGCGATCATCTCCGGGGTCTGATGCAGCCCGGTATAGATGACTTCCATCCCCGCGTCCCGCAGGGCCGCCGCGACCACCTTGGCGCCACGGTCGTGGCCATCGAGGCCGGGCTTGGCGACGAGGATCCTGATCGGTCGGGTTCGAGGTGCCGCCACAGATCTCCTTCCGCAGGGAGGAGCGAAGAGCGAGGAGCGAAGCGGAACCACCTCTTCGCACTTCGCTCTTCGCTCTTCGCTATCTAAACCGGAGCAACGCCGCCACGCCGTTGATCGTCTCCGCCGCATCGGGCTCGAAGACCACGTCGAGGTCGATCCGCTGGCGCAGCGCTTCCTCTATCGAATCATCGATCACATCGGGAACCGGGATTGCCTCTCCGAGGCTCCGGCAATCCCGGGCATTGAGCGTGAGCTTCCCGGTCGCACCGCAGCGGAAGCCCGGCACGCTCGCATCGGCGCGCACGAGCAGCGTGCGCACCTGCCCCTTGGCGAGCGCATCGAGCGTGGCCCCGATGCCATTCACGGCCCAGCCGGAGCCCTGCCCCAGGAGCATTTCGGCGACCAGGTGCCGCTCCAGCTTCCGCTCGAACGTCTCCCGGACTTCGAGCGCGGTCGCGTGCACATCGGCGATCGACGCCTTCCGTCGCGCCATCCGCGCGGTGCCGACGACCTTGCCGGCGATGTACGGGTGGAGAAACATCCGGAGCGAATCGGCCTCGTTGCCCGCCGAGGCGAGCACGATCCCCCGGACGGGCTCCCGGCGGTCCAGGTCGAAGAGCCGCGCGGCGACGGCGTCGAAGAGCTGGTCCCGCTCATGCCGGAGCCGGTTATGGAACCCGTGCTCCCCTTTGCCTGGCGCCTCGTGCCGGTCGCTGTGGAAGCGGCCGCCTTTCCGGGCGGTGGCTTCGATGTCGGCGATTTTCTTCGCTTCGAACGCCGTGACTTCGTAAATCGTCGCCCCGCTCTTGTCCACTTCCGCGAGCAGGAGACGGCCCACTTCATCCTCGAGCGCGGCGAGCTCCCGCACCAGCGCTGTCCGGTCCACCAGCAGACGGGAGCGATGCACCCGCGGGAGCGGAATGATCTCGAAGAGGCCGAGTGGTTTGGAGACGAAGACGGCCAGCCCCTGCGTCGGCGGCAGCGCGTCAGGCCGCTGCAGCATCACCTGAAGCTTGTGCAGATCACCGATCACCTGCTCTGTCTCCTGGCGGTCGAGGCCTTCCGCGGGAAGCGCCTCGATCACCTCGCGGACGCGATTCTTGAGCTTGATCAGGTACTTCCCCCGCGAGCGATCGCGCGGCTCCAGCTTGAGGTAACAGCTCACGATCCAGTGTTTGCCCGCAGGCAGCCGCACCAGCCGCTGGAGCTGGCGCCGGATCTCGGTCAGCGCACGCGATGCCATCGGCCGCTCCTAGAAAAAGACCGGCTCGCGGTAGGCGCCGTACACCCGCTCGAGCACCTCGCGAATCTCGAACAGGGTGCAAAAGGCGCGGGCGCAATCCATCATCCCGGGAATCACATTGCGGTCGGCAACGGCGGCCGCGTGGAGCACGGCGAGGGCCGCTTCCACCCGGGTTCCGTCCCGTTCGGCGCGGAGTCGCGCCATGCGGCCGCGCTGTACCCGGTCGGCGTCATCGCCGATGCGGAGGATCTCCGGCGGGGCAGTCTCCTCTTCGACGAAATCGTTCACGCCGACGATGACGCGCCGCCCGCTCTCGAGCTCCGACTGGAAGCGCGCGGCACTCTGGGCGATCTGGCGCTGGAACCACCCCGACTCGATCGCGGGGACAACGCCCCCCTGCGCCTCGATGTCCGCGAAGAGCGCTTCGGCCTCGCGCTCCATCTGGTCGGTGAGCGCTTCGACGTAATAGGATCCGCCCAGCGGATCGGCGGTGTTGGGGACGCCGGTTTCCGCGGCCAGGATCTGCTGCGTGCGAAGCGCGATGCGCACCGATTCCTCGGTGGGGAGGGCAAGCGTCTCGTCGAGCGCGTTGGTGTGCAGCGACTGGGTTCCCCCCAGCACGGCCGCCAGCGCCTGGTACGCGACCCGGACGATGTTGTTCATCGGCTGCTGGGCGGTGAGGGTGACCCCGGCGGTCTGGCAGTGGAACCGCATTTTCCAGCTGCGCTCGTCCCGCGCCCCGTAGCGCTCGCGGAGATGGCGCGCCCAGATCCTGCGGGCGGCGCGCATCTTGGCGATCTCCTCGAAGAAATCGTTATGCACGTCCCAGAAGAACGAGAGGCGCGGCGCAAAGGTGTCGACCGCCAGGCCGCGCGCGACGCCGCGCTCGATGTAGGTAAAGCCGTTGGCGAGCGTGAACGCCAGCTCCTGGGTCGCGGTGGCTCCCGCCTCACGGATGTGATACCCGGAGATCGAAATCGTGTTCCACTGCGGAGTGTGCTCCGCCGCCCACTCGAACATGTCCACGATGATCTTGAGCGCGGGCTCTGGCGGATAGACCCACGCGTGCTGCGCCATGTACTCCTTGAGGATATCGTTCTGCACCGTCCCCTGAAGCTTCCGGATATCCACCCCCTGCCGCTCGGCCGCCGCCACGTAAAAACAGAACAGGATCGCCGCGGGACCGTTGATCGTCATGGAGGTGGAGACACGGTCGAGCGGAATCCCGTCGAAGAGCGTCTCCATGTCGGCCAGGCTGGAAATCGCGACGCCGCACTTGCCCACCTCGCCCTCGGAGCGCGGATGGTCGGAGTCGTATCCCATCAGCGTGGGGAAATCGAACGCCACGGACAAGCCCGTCTGCCCGCGCTCCAGCAGAAACTTGTAGCGCCGATTGGTGTCCTCCGCCGTGCCGAAGCCGGCGAACTGCCGCATCGTCCACAATTTTCCGCGGAACATCGTGGGATGAATCCCACGCGTGAAGGGCCAGATTCCCGGCAGCTCGCCGGGATCCCCGAGCGTGCCTGCGAGGTCGATTGGGGTGTACACCGGCTCGACCGGGCGCCCGGAGACGCTGCTGAATTCGACGTCCCGGCGCAGCGGCAACTTTCCGTATGCTGCCCGCCACGCCGCCACCTCGGCCCGCAGCCGCTCGAGCTCCGCGTCGCGTGCACTCATACCCGCGCTCCTTCCTTCAAACCGGCCACGATGTCAGATGCGAGCTCGTAGGGACTGATTCGCCCGGCAGCGAGGTCGTCGAGGCGCTCGCGCAGGAGCTCCTCGGCGCGGGTCTCCTGCCAGATCCACCAATGGACCGACCGGTCCACCACTTCGCGCGTGCGCGCGGCGAGCCGCTTGGTCCGGCGCGCGGCGAGCTCGCCGGTCTCCTGCATCCAGCGGTAGTGCTGCTCGAGCGCCTCGACCAGCGCCTCGGTGCCTTCGCCCTTCACCGCGGAGGTAAGGAGCACCGGATGCTCCCAGGCCGGAGCGGCAACGGGGTCTTGCCCCGATGCCTCTTTTCCTCCTTGCCTCCTTGCCTCCTTCCCGTGCGCCGCGCCCTGCGGGTCCACACCGTGGTGCACCTTCATCCCCCGGAACGCATTGCCCATTCGGATGCCGAGGGTCACCTCGATCTCGCGCGCGAGCTGGTCCGCGCCGGGGCGGTCCGCCTTGTTGACGACGTACAGGTCCGCCGCTTCCATCACACCCGACTTGAGGGTCTGAATGGCGTCGCCCGATTCGGGGACCAACAGAAGCACGGTGGAATCGGCCATTCCGGTGACCGCGAGCTCCGATTGCCCCACGCCCACGGTCTCGATCAGGATGCGCTGAAATCCCCCCGCATCGAGGACGTCGCATACCTCGCGGGTGGTGGTGGCGAGACCGCCGAGCGAGCCTCGCGTCGCCATCGACCGGATATAAACGCCGCGATCCATCGCGACCGATTCCATGCGGATCCGGTCGCCGAGCAGCGCGCCTCCCGAGAAGGGGCTGGTGGGATCGACGGCCACGACGGCCACGGTGTATCCCCGCTCGCGCCAGGCCTGGACCAGCTGCCGGGTGAGGGTCGACTTCCCCGCGCCGGGCGGGCCGGTGATGCCGACCCGGTGCGCCTGGCCGAGGCGCGGATGCACCGCGGCGAGGAGCTGCTCGAAGCCCGGCCGCCCGTTTTCCACGACGGAAATCGCGCGCGCCAACGCGGCAGTCCGGCCCGCGGCGAGGTCGGCGATGAGCGTGTCGAGATCCATGCTGAAAGGTAAGGCGCAAAGACGCAAAGACGCAAAGACGCAAGGTGGTTCACTTTGCGTCCTTGCGTCCTTGTGTCTTATAACAGAAGAAGCCCCCCCAGCCCAAGGAGCAGCGCAAACCCGCAGACATCGGTGAAGGCGGTCACGAAAATGGACGACGCGATGGCGGGATCGATGTTGAACCGCTTGAGGAGGAGCGGGATCGCGGCGCCGGCAAGACCCGCGACGAAGAGGTTCCCGGTCATGGCGAGAAACACGAGCAGCCCGAACATCGCCGACATGCCGGTGAGGAGGGCGACGACGGTCGCCACCGCGCCGATGGCGAGCCCGTTCGTCACGCCAACGAGAACTTCCTTCGTGATAACTCGGCGAAAATCGTCGCGCGAGATCAGCCCCAGGGCCAGGCGCCGTACGGTGACCGCAAGGGCCTGGGTACCGGTGTTGCCGCCCATGCCAGCGATGACCGGCATCCACACCGTGAGCGCGATGAAACGGCTGAGGTTCGACTGAAAATAGGCGACGACCCCTCCAGCGGCGAAGGCGGTGACGAGGTTGACGAGCAGCCAGGGGAGCCGGGTCTTCACCGCCTCGAACCAGCGGGCGCCGAGGTCCTCGGTGGCGGAGACACCGCCGAACCGCAGGAGGTCTTCCGTCGCTTCCATCTCGACCACGTCGGACACGTCGTCGAAGGTAATCCGGCCGAGCAAGCGACCGTCCCGGTCCACGACGGGAATGCTGGGCACGTTGTAGCGTGCCATCAGGCGTGCGACCTCTTCCTGATCCATTTCAGGCCCGACCGTCACGTCAGGCTCCTGCATCAACTCACGGACCGGGCGGTCGGGCGCCCCGAGGACCAGCTGCTTGAAGCCCAGAATGCCGAGAAGCCTGCGATTTCGGTCGAGCACGTACACTTCGGCAAACTCTTCGACGTCTTCGGCCTGCTTCCGGATGTTCTCGAGGGCGTCGCGCACCGTTTCGTCTTCATTCACGGTGACCATCGCCCCGGTCATCAGGCCGCCGGCAGATTCTTCGTCGTACTCGAGCAGTCGCTCGACGGTGCGGCGCTCCTCCGGCTCTACCGCCGAGAGGATCCGCTGCTGCTGCTCCGGCTCCAGCTCGCCGAGGATGTCGGCCGCATCGTCGTCGGGCATCTCCCCGACGATCTCGGCCGCCTGTTCAGTGGTCAGCGCCGCGAGGGTATCCTCCGCGTGCTCCACGTCCGGCATCGCGACCAGCGCCTCGCCGGTGAGATCGGGCGGCAACAGCTTGGCGATCTCGACCCGCTCGTCCTCATCCGCCAGGGCCAGCACATCGGCGAGATCCGCCGGCTCGAGCATCCGGGCCCGCGCGAAGAACTCGCTCACGTTTCCCTCGCGCAGCAGCCCGAGCATCCTGGCCGGCGCCAGCGGCTTCTTGATCATGCCTCGCTCCGGTCCAGCGGGACGGAGGCGGGCGAGCCGCGCCGCACGAGGAGGCGCTCGATCCGGGTGCGGGTAGCCTGGAGCACATCGAACTCGAGCCCGCGGATCAGGAAACGTTCCCCCGCCGCGGGAAAGCGCCCGGCCAGCTCGGCGAGACGGCCGCCCACGGTCGTCGCCTGTCCCTCGGGCATGCTCACCCCGAAACGCTCCTCCAGCTCGGATACCGGGACGGCGCCCTCCAGCTCGACGAGATCGGGATTGGTTGCGGTGGGGCCACGGACGGGCTCGTCCTCGTCCACGATTTCTCCCACCATCGCTTCGAGCAGATCTTCCAGCGTCACGATCCCGAGGGTTCCGCCGAACTCATCGAGGACGATCGCGAGATGCCGCCGCTCCCGCTGCATGTCGAGCAGCACGTCCCCGCAGCTCCGACTCGCGGGCGCCACCGCCAGCGGCCGGACCGGGAGGGGATCGCCGGCGGCCAGACGGAAGAGATCGAAGGCGTGGACCATGCCCACCATTTCATCGATGGTGCCGCGATACACCGGGAGGCGGGTGTACCCGCTCTGGACGAACGCCGCACGCACCTCTTCGACCGATGCTTCCTCGGGAAGCGCGATGAGATCGGTCCGCGGTGTCATGACGCTGCGCACTGTGCGCTGGGAGAAGCTGATGACCCCGCCGACCCGGAGCAGCTCGTCGTCCGGCGCAACGCCGCTTCGCGCCCGCTCCCGCCAGAGCTCGGTGATGAGCGTCTCGGGGCGGACCCTCGACGCGGGGAGAATACCAGCGAGCACGGCGGCCCAGGGACGCAGGATCGGGCGGCAATGCTCGGCGACCCTCGCGGCGCGGCGGTAGGTGAGAAAGCGCGGGAGCACGTAGCCGCTCAACAGCACGGCGGGAATTGCCAGGAGGATCAGGAGAAGGAGGAGCCGCGGGAGCGTCGCGCCGGCGAAAATACCGGGGAAGACCGCGCCGAGCATCGCAATCCCGAGCGTCGTCGTGACCGACGCCGCGGCGAGGTCTCGCTCGAGTGGTGCGAGCCAGGCCAGTGAATCCTTGCCCCCTCGAAGCCGTCGCGCCACGACCTCGGCGAGCCGGCTTCGGCTCGAAGTAATGAGGGCCGCGGCGGTGGTCGCGCCGAATACCGTCAGCAGCAGGCCGAGGAGGACGACGGTCCAGATCATGTTCTCGGCTCCTTGGCAGCCGAGACTGGCGCCGCCGGAACCTCGGGCGTCAACGTCACCCGGCGGATGCGCCGGCGCGCGACCTGATCCACCGTGAGGCGGTAGCCGTCGAGCGTGAGCGTCTCGCCGGCGCGAGGCACCCGCCCCAGCGCCGCGAGCACGAGACCACCGACGGTGCTCACGTCCTCGCGCGCGAAGCTGTGGCCCAGCTCGCTCTCGAGATCGGCGAGCGACACCCCACCCTGCACTGCCCAGCCCCCTTCGGGGAGACGCTGCACCGGCGCCACTTCATCGGTATCGTACTCGTCATGGATTTCGCCGACGATCTGTTCCAGCACATCTTCGAGCGTCACGATCCCCGAGGTTCCGCCGAACTCGTCGACCACGACCACCAGATGGCTGCCGCTGCGCTGGAAATCCCGGAGCTGGCGGTCGAGCGTCTTTGCCTCGGGAACTCCCTCCGCCGGTCGGATCAGCGGATGCCAGTCCGCCGGGCCGGTGGCGGGGCCAAGACCCGGGAGGAGATCCTTCGCATAGATCACACCCGTCACAGAATCGGGATCGCCATCCACCACCAGCAGGCGCGAGTGCTCCGCCTGGCGAAACGTCTCGATGACCTTGTCGCGCGAGGCGGAGAAATCGACCGACATGACATCGAGCCGCGGCGTCATCACGTCGGACACCGACATTTCCGCGAGCGCGAGCACGCCGGTCAGCATCTGGCGCTCCGCGATCTGGCTGTCGCGAGGGGAGGTGCGGCGGGGACGAAACCCGCGATCGACCCAGGCCACCGCGCTCAGGAGGGGCCGAAAGAGGGTCAGCGTGTGCTGCACGAATGGTCCGTCGAAGCTGACCGATCCCGGCTCATTGGCCGCCCAGAGACGGGGAGCAACCTCCCCGAGGATCCAGACAAGGAGGACGGCAAGCAGGTACCGGAAGAGCGCTTCCGAGGGCGCCCAGGCCCACCAGGCTAGCGCGGTTCCGGCGAGTGCCGCCGCGATGGCCAGCAACGCGAGGTGGAGGACGTGGAGGCTGCGCGCCGGGGGGAGCGGGCCCGTCCAGGAGCCCGACGATGGCGTAAGGAGACGGGGGACTCCTGCGTCATCCTGCTCGGCGAGGGAAACGGCGGCGGCCCACAGGGTGAACAGGCCGGCGAGGAGCGCGACCCAAAGCTGAAGCGCCGACAGGATGGAGGGAATCATCGCGCGCCCCGCACGTACCGCTCCTGGCGGCGCCACATCGCGGACGCGGTGCGCTCCGCCCCCGCGGGGTGGTCGTAGCCGAGAACGTGCAGGACGCCGTGCACCACGAGACGAAGCAGCTCCTGACGAAATGGGATCCCGCGCGCCCGGGCCTCGCGGGAGGCGACCCAGAGACAGATGTAGATGTCACCCGCGAGCGCGCCGCGCGGATCGGTCAGCGCGAAGGCGAGCACGTCGGTCGGCTCCCGCCGCCGCTTCCAGCGGGCGTTCAGCGCGCGCATCCGGTCGCGCCCGACGAAAGACACCGAGATCGCCGCTTCGCGCCGCTCGCCGCGAAGCACCGACTCGACCGCACGAATGACGTCGGGGCGCCGGAGCGGCTCCGATCGACCGGAGATCGCAACGACATGCTGTTGTCCTTGCGTCTTCGCGTCCTTGCGCCCGCGATCAGCCGTTCTGGTCCTCAGCATACGCCCGGATGATCTCACGCACCAGCCGGTGCCGGACCACGTCGCTGTCGCCGAGGTAGCAGAACGCGATGCCATCGATCCCGGGAAGGATGCGCTCGATCTGGATGAGTCCGGAGTCTTCGCGTTTCGGCAGGTCCACCTGCGTCTTGTCGCCCGTCACCACGACTTTGCTGTTTACGCCGAGCCGGGTGAGGAACATTTTCATCTGGGCAAGGGTGGCGTTTTGGGCCTCGTCCAGAATGATGAAGGCATCGTTGAGCGTCCGCCCGCGCATGTAGGCGAGCGGCGCGATCTCGATGGTGCGCTGCTCCAGCGCCTTCTGCACCCGGTCCTGCGGCATCATGTCTTCGAGCGCATCGTAGAGCGGCCGGAGGTAAGGATCCACCTTCGCCTGCAGATCCCCCGGAAGAAATCCCAGCGATTCGCCGGCTTCGACCGCGGGCCGCGCGAGGATGATTCGCTTGACCCGCTTCCGGGCCATGGCCTCCACCGCCTTGGCCACCGCGAGGTAGGTTTTCCCCGTGCCGGCTGGTCCGATGCCCACGACGATGTCGGTCGTCGCGATCGCCTGGACGTAGTCGCGCTGCCCCTGGGTTTTCGGGCCGATGGCGCGGCGCAGGCCGGGGAGAACGATTTTCCCCTCACCGCCGGCAAGCGGACTGTCCGCGGGCACGCCATCCTGCGCAAACCGGTAGACATCCTCGACCGACACCGCTTCGCCGATCCGCGCAATGTCGACCAGCCCCTGCGCGACGCCGGCGGCGCGCTCCACCTGGTCCGGTGTTCCGGTGATGGTGAGGGAGTCTCCGCGGAGGGATACCCGCGCGGACGTGGCGCGCTCGAGCTCGAGGAGGTTCACGTCGTTGACGCCGCCCAGGAGCAGCGGATCGGCGCCCTCGATGTTGATCCGCTGGGTAATCTCGTCCTGCCCGGGGACGGCCTTCATGTGGTCACCGTGAGATGCAGGGCGGCAAGCTCGCCGGCGGAGACGGCAGTCGGCGCGCCTTCGTAGAGCGCCCGCGCCGCGGTCGTCTTCGGAAACGCGATCACGTCCCGCAACGACGTCGCCCCCGAGAGCAGCATGGCCACCCGGTCGAAGCCGATGGCGAAGCCGCCGTGCGGAGGAGCGCCGGCCGCGAGGCCGTCGAGCAGGAATCCAAAGCGGCGACGGATTTCCTCCGGGGAGATTCCCAGCAGTCCGAAGATGGTGCGCTGGACGTCGGGGTTCGTGATCCGGATCGACCCGCTCCCCAGCTCGTTGCCATTGTACACGGCATCGTAGTGCACCGCGCGGCAACGGCCCGGATCGGTCTCGAGATAGCGGATATCCTCCGGGTGCGGTGCGGTGAACGGATGGTGCACGAATACGTGCGCCCCGGTCTCGGGATCCTGCTCGAAGAGAGGGAAATCCACGACCCAGAGAAAGGCATGCTCCGTCACCGGCGCGGGCGCCAGCCGCCGGATGAGCGCGGTGCGTACCGTATGGAGTGCCGGCGAGGTCACCGCATCGGGTCCAGCGACCGCAAGGAACAGGTCCCCCTCCGAACCCCCCAGCGCGGCCAGCGTCTCGTCGCCGATCGCCTTGACCCCCTGCCCTTCCCATGGCCCGCCCTTCCGCGCCCAGATCAGGCCTCCCGCCCCGGCGTCTTTTGCCAGCGCGCCGAACCCATCGAGATCTTTTCGGGAGATCGCCTGCGCCCCGGGAGCCACGATCCCCCGCACCCGTCCGCCGGCCGTGACGGCCTCGCGGAGGAAGGGCGCCGCCGCGGCACCGACGGTGGGCGACAGGTCGCGAATCTCGAACCCGTAGCGGAGATCCGGTTTGTCGATTCCGAACCGCTCCATCGCTTCGCGCCAGGCGAGCCGGGGAAAGGGCCGCGGAATCGCGTGGGCGGCCTCCTCCCAGAGCGCGACCAGCACTGATTCGACGACGGAGAGCACGTCGTCCTCCGAGACGAACGAGGCCTCGAGATCGATTTGGGTGAACTCCGGCTGGCGATCGGCCCGGAGGTCTTCGTCCCGGAAGCACCGGGCAATCTGGAAATAGCGGTCGAACCCCGCCACCATCAGGAGCTGCTTGTAGATCTGGGGCGACTGGGGCAGCGCGTAGAACTCGCCGGGATGAACGCGCGAGGGCACCAGGTAGTCGCGCGCTCCTTCGGGAGTCGGCTTAGTGAGGATGGGCGTCTCGACCTCGAGAAACCCCTGCTCCGAGAGCGTGCGCCGCGCCCGCTGCAACAGACGGTGCCGCAGCATGAGATTGGCCTGGAGCTCGGGACGGCGAAGGTCGAGCACCCGGTGCTTGAGGCGCAACTCCTCCGCGGGAAGCTCTTCGTTCTCCTTCCGCCCGACCGGAATCGCCGGCGTCACGGCAGGACCCACGACGTCGAGCGCGGTGACCTGGACCTCCACCTCGCGTGAGCCCATGCCGGCGTCCCGCGCGGCATTCGGGCGCAGCGCCACGGTACCGGTCGCGAGCACGACGGTTTCGACTCCGCAGCCCGCGGCGCGCTCGATCACATCCTTCGGCGTGTACGCGGGATCGAACGAAAGCTGGACCAGCCCGTTCCGGTCACGCAAATCGATGAAGACGAGTCCCCCGAGGTCGCGCCGGCGATGCACCCAGCCGCCGAGGCGAACCTGGTGGCCCGCGTTGTCACGCCTCAGGAGACCGCCGGAGTGGGTTCGGAGCGAGGTGGGGAACATCGGGCAAACGTAACCGGCGCAAAGAGGTGGATCAAGCAACGGACGACTACATTCCTCCCATGCCGCGCACCGCCACCCCCGCGAAATCCCCCCTGGACCTGACCCCTCAGGAGGCGAAAGCGACGTTGACGGCCTGGGCACGGGAACGGGGGCTCCCTGCCTACCGAGTGGCCCAGATCCACCGCCGCCTCTGGGTCGCACCGCTGGCGGCGTGGCAGGATGCCACCGAGCTGCCGGCGGCGCTTCGAGCCGAGCTCGACGCCGCATTTCCGCTCCCCGGGCTCACGGCGGAGACTGTCCAGCAGTCCACCGACGGAACCCGGAAGTACCTCTGGCGGCTGGCCGACGGCGAAGCGATCGAATCGGTGCTGATTCCCAGCGGGAACCGCCTCACCCTGTGCATATCGTCGCAAGCGGGGTGCGCCCTCGCATGTGTCTTCTGCGCCACCGGATTGATGGGGTTTCGCCGCAACCTTGCGGCCTGGGAGATCGCCGGGCAGGTCCGTCAGATCGTGCTCGGAAATCCCGCAGAGAAGCCGACCAACATCGTGTTCATGGGCATGGGGGAGCCGCTGCTCAACTGGCCGGCCGTGAGCACCGCCCTCACCATTTTGAACGATCCGGCGGGGCTGGGCATCGGG
Organism: uncultured Gemmatimonas sp.; assembly: GCA_964535105.1. Taxonomy (GTDB): domain Bacteria; phylum Gemmatimonadota; class Gemmatimonadetes; order Gemmatimonadales; family GWC2-71-9; genus JABFSM01. The sequence goes on along the minus strand of CAZHSO010000003.1, from coordinate 60,665 downwards.
GCGCGACACATCACCGTGTCCACCGTGGGCATCATTCCCGGCATGCTGGCGCTGGCGGAGCGCCCGGAGCAGTTCCGCCTCGCCATCTCGCTGCACGCCCCGGCACAGGGGCAGCGACTTCGTCTCATGCCGATCCAGAAAAAGTACCCGATGGATGACGTGCTGCAGGCGGCTCGAGCCTTCCGGAAGCGGGTCACCTTCGAGTACGTGCTCATCGCGGGAAAGAACGATTCCGATACCGACGCCGACAAGCTGGCCAAGCTGGCGCACGCACTCGGAGCCCACGTGAATCTCCTCCCTCTGCATCCCGGCGGCAGTCCCGGGCTCACCCCGGCGTCGGGCAACCGGATCCGGGCATTCGCCGACCGGCTCCGCAACCAGGGAGTCGAGGCGGTGGTGCGGAAGAGCCGTGGGCTCGACATCGACGCCGCCTGCGGGCAGCTCTTCGTGGCGATGGAGAAGAAACAGAGGCTCGCGACCCGCTGATGCGCGCGCTGCTCGTCGGGCTGCTGCGATTCACGCTCCGGATCTTCTTCCGGCGGGTTGAGACGGAGGGGCTCGAACGGGTGCCGCCGGCGGGACCGGTGATGTTCGTGCTCAATCATCCGAACTCGCTGGTGGATCCCGTCTTCGTCCTCTGTCTTGCCCCCCGCGCCGTCTCCTTCCTCGCCAAAGCCCCGCTCTTCCGGATTCCCATTGTAGGAGCGCTGGTGCGCGGCGCGGGGTCGATTCCGGTGGAGCGGCGCCAGGACCCCGGCGCCGATCTGACCAGGAACCGGGAGATGTTCTCCAGAGTGCGCGCGCACCTCCGCGCGGGAGGAGCGGTGGCACTCTTCCCGGAGGGAACCAGCCACAGCGACCCCCGCCTCAAGCCGATGAAGACCGGAGCCGCTCGCATCGCGCTCGGCGTCACGTCGCCGATCCCTCTGCAGATTCAGCCGGTTGGACTCTTCTACACCGACAAGCGCACATTTCGCAGCGCCGCTCTCGTCTATTTCGGCGAGCCCTTCCCGGTGGACCCCGCGCCCCTCGACGCCGCATCCGAACCGCATCCCGACCTCGTCAAGGCGCTCACCGACCGGATCGGGCAGGCGCTGGGTGATGTCACCCTTCAGGCCGATGCCTTCGAGGCGCACGATTTCGTGGCGCGCACGGAGCGCATCCTGGCGAGCGCGCGCAGGGAGCGCGACGACGACCCCCGGCCCGAGCTGGCGGAGGAGTTCTCCTTCCGCCGCAGGGTGCTTGCCGGATACAACGCCCTCAAAGCGCGCGATCCCGAGCGTCTGGAGGGGATTCGCAGGAGGGTCCTGCGCTACGAGGACAAACTGCGAGGCGCCGGCATCGATCCCTGGGACGTCCCGGTGGGACGGTTCAGCGCCCGCCGCATCATCGTGCTCACCGTGCTCTTCCTACTGCGATTCCTTCTGCTGATTCCGCTCGGCGTGCCGGGGCTTCTGCTCCACTACGTGCCGTACCGCTTGGTGGGAGTCCTCTCGCAGCGCGCGGTCGGGAAATACGACGATATCCTCGCCACCGCCAAGGCGGCGAGCGCATTCGTTATCTTCCCTTTCACGTGGATCGCGGTAGCGCTGCTCTTCTGGCACTGGGGAGGGACGGCGGCAGGGATCGGGGCGCTCATCCTCGCTCCTCTCAGCGGTTACGCCGCGCTCCGGCTTGCCGAGCTGGCGGATCGCGCGCTGGGTGCGGTCCGGGCGGTCGGCCTCTGGCTTCTCGGCCGCCGCAGCTTCCTGCACCTGCAGATCGAGCGTCGGGTGCTGCGGGAAGACATCCTGGTGATCGCGGCCGAGCTCGGAGTGTAACTAGGGTCGCAATCCCGGTGGCGGTCGGTAGTCGCCCCCGAGGAGCACGGTCACATCCACGCGAAGCAGAGTGTCGGTGGCCACCCGAACCTGGGTCGCTCCGAGGGCGCGGGCAACCCGCACCGCCGCCGCGGAATCGCCGCGCCGAGCGAGTGCCTGCGTCACGCCGACGCTCCGGCTCACATTCCCGAAGTAGACCACATCAAAGCCTGCCTGACGCAGCACCCGGGTCGCGGCGCGCGCCAGCCCACGGCGCCCCGACCCGTTCAGCACCTCCACCACGATGCGCTCCCCCCCGGGGACGGGCCGCGCGGTCCGAGGTTCTCCGGCATCCGAGCAGCCGGAGAAGCCGCTTGCACCCGCCATCGCGGCGAGCACGATCCGCATTACTCCGCGGCGGAGGGAATGACGAGGCTGTTCCAAAACCGGAATGTGGGCTCGGGGATCATCCAGCCGAACTCGATCGAGTATGCCAGGCGGCGACGGGCGACCTCGTACAGCACTCCGCGCGGATCGACGGGAAACCGAGTGGCGAGCGCCGCGCGACCCACCCGATCAAAGGATCGCCCCGGCTCGAGGAAATCGGCGCAGTAGAGCGCGCGCCCCGGCATATCCCACTCCGCAAAGCCCACCGAGTGATAGCGCACGGCATCCAGCACGCCGCGATCGGTTTCTCCCTCGGCTTCCGCGCGCGAGGCACTGGCGGGGCCGTGCAGGAGCTTGACCGGGCCCTCGATGCCCGCAGCCCATTGGGCCAGCTCCTCCGGCGCGGCATCCCGGAGCGCATCGTGAAGCCAGGCGGCCCGGAGCCAGCGGGCGTGCTCCGCGGCGGGCAGGCGCATCTCGGCGCCCCATCGCGCCATGAGCTCCGCCACGCGCTCGATATGGGCGAGGCGCTTGGGACGCACGTGTGCCCAGGACGGCAGCGCGTCGGGAAGCCCGGGGGGTATCGGCACCCGTCACCAGCCCATGCGCGCGAGCTCCTCCAGCTCCGCACTCCAGAACGGGCGGTCTCCCAGCGCGGGATGCGGTAGCGTGAGCCCGGGCTCGTCCATCACCACGCCGGCGTACCGGACGAGATCGAGATCGAGCGTACGCGACTCCCACCGCTCCCGGCGCCGGCGGCCCGCTTTGCCCTCGATCCGGTGGCAGGCAGCGAGCAGGGCGCGCGGCGTGAGCGTGGTGTCGAGCGCGATCATCTGGTTGAGATACGGCGGCTGGGCGCGACCGCCGAGGGGAGCAGTTTCTTCGATGGCGGAGGCACCCAGGAGCGCGGTGCCCGGCAAGCCGGCGAGTCGTTCGCGTGCGAAGGCGAGGTGTGCTTCCCGGTCACCCAGATTGCTTCCGAGCGCCACGTACACGCGGGAGCCGTTCATCCCTCGACGGCGAAGTGGCGCGCGATGCCCCGAAGCTCCCCCGCCACTCGCTCCAGCTGCCCGATCGCCGCCTCCAGCTCCGCCTGGCCCCGGGTTGCTTCGCCGGCTTCGCGCGCGAGCGATTCAGTCTGTCCCCGCGCCCGGAGCGCCGCGTCGGCAAGCTGGCGGATCTGCGCCGAAAGACGGCGGCTGGCAGCCTCGTGCGCCACCTCCGATTCGGCGATCGCCCGCGATTGGGTGCCGGCTTCCTGGGTGGCCCGCACGATCGCATCGAGCGCGCGCGCGGTATCTCCCGACAGCTCGCCGACGTCCTCGACCAGCTGCTCACCGCGCTCCATCTGGGTGGCGATGCCGGAGACTTCGCGTGAGATGTCGCTCACCAGGCGGCTGGCATCGGCGCCCGCGGCGGCGCTCTGCATCGCGAGCTGGCGGATCTCCTCCGCGACGACCGCGAAGCCCCGCCCCGACTTCCCGGCGCGGTGGGCTTCGATCGAGGCGTTGAGCGCGATGACGTTGGTGAGCTCGGCAATTTCCTGAATCGACGTGAGGAACGCGCGAATCCCGCCGGTGGTTGCGCCGAGGGCCGCCACCGAGCGCGAGCTGTCGGCGACGAACGCCTGCACGTGCACGAGCCGGTCCACCGCGACTTCGATTTCCTCCCGGTGCTTGGCGGCCGCATCCGCGGCGTCGGCGCTGACGCGTGCGGCATGGGCCCCGGCCTCCGCGGCGGCCTCCGCGAGCCGGCCGAGCTCCGCGGTCGCTTCGAGGCCGGTCCGCGCGAACGATTCCTGGCTCGACGCATCGCGCCGCATGTTTTCCGACGCCAGTTGCAGCGCCAGCGCGGAGGATCGCAGGGAGTTAGCGGCGCGCGCGAGGGCGTTGATCTGGCCCCCGATTTTCTCGACGGTCTCGAGGAGAGGCCGTCGCAGCTCGGCGATCTGGATCGCGGTCGAGATCTGGCCCGCGATCGCCTTCATGGCCGACCGGTCGTGGGCCCGGTAGTGATGGCGCTTGTGGTGCTCGAGCTCCAGCGTCCCGATCACCCGGTCGGCGGAACGCAGCGGATGAAAGGCGATGGTGCGCACCGCGGGGTCGGGATACTGCAGCACCTGCTCCCGCATGGTGTCGTCGATGACCAGCGGTTCCCCGTGATCGAGGACGCGGCTGCGCACCAACTCGAGTCCCGGGTCCGGCGCGATCCGGTTCGGCCGCCCCCGTTGCGCGCGGTACGCCAGCGCGGAGCGCTCGCTTCCGGCGCGGTAAATCCGGAAGTCGCCCCAGTCGAGAAGCCGGTAGGCGAGCTGCTCGATCTGCTCGAAGGAGGCGCGCAGGCTCAGGTTGCTGGTGATCGTCCCCAGCATCGTGTGGACCTTGTTCAGATCCTCGGCGGAGATGGCCTCTTCCAGCAGCGTGCGGGTGACCAGGCCCGAGACCGCGAGGGCCGAGGCGACGACGATCCATCCGGCGGGGGTCAGCTGCGTCAGCGCCCAGATGATGATGGCGGCGCCGAGCAAGGTCATCAGAAAGGCGATGATCTCCCAGCGCAGAATGAACAGCCGCTCTTCCACCTCGAGCTTGCCCCGCATGATCAGCGACAGATAGAACAGCACGCGGGTCAACGCGAAATAGGTGCCCGCGAGCACGACGAACGGCGCCATGAAATCGAGCGAGATGGCGCGCGCGCCGCTCACCGAGAGCGCCAGCGCGTAGAATCCGTACGCGACGGCGAAGGCAAGCGCTTCCCGGCCGGCATTGACCGACGCTACCTGGAACGGCTTGCGGGTCCAGGCAAGGTCCGCCAGGAAGACCCCGCCGGCGAGTCCCAAGAGGGCGACCGACGGCGGCATGGAGATCGCGGCGACGAGGGCGGGAATCCCGATCTGGGTGAGGTAGGAGAATTTGCCCAAGCGCACCGGGGCGACCCGGAGGAGCGCCACCGAGAGGAAGACGAGGACCAGAGCCATCGGGTGCTCGGTCCACCGATCGTCCACCAGGGCAGTCGCGATGACGAGTGCCGGGCCCGCGATCGAGAGCGCGCGGGCGTAGCGTCCGAGCAGCGGGCTTGAAAGGTCGGGAGCCACGGAATCAGAGGAAATAGTCGCCCACCGTGAGACTGTACCGGTCCGGGTTGGTGACCTTTACGATGGACCGGAGGAAGTTCCCATCCGAGCCGCGCTCGGTGAGGTCGACCGCCAGGCCGGGAGGAGTGAGGGCGCCACCGGTGGGATCGATCGCGATGCGAATCACCGGGCGGTTCAGCATCTCGCGATCGGGATTGGCCTGGGCCACGATTCCCACCTCGAAAGTGTCGAGAATGACGCACGTGCCGATCGGATACACGCCGATCAGGTTGATGAGCGCCTTGACCACGACCGGATCATACCCCCGGCGCGGGTTGGTCCACATCTCCCGCAGCACCTGGTCGGGTTCGATCGGCACCGTCTGGTAGACGCGCCGGGTGGTGGCGGCGTCGAACCCGTCGGCCACCGCGACCAGGCGCGAGAAAATACCCAGGCTGCGCGGCCGGATGGCGCGCGGGTAACCGGTCAGATCGGTCTTCATGTGGTGCTCCTGCGCCACGAGAATCGACTTGTACGGAATTTCCTCGTAGGCCCGGAGCCCGAACAGCGTCATGGCGCCGCGCCAGGGATGCGCCTGGATGACCCGCCATTCGTCCTCCGTGAGACCGTGGGTCTTGTTCAGAATCTCGATCGGGATCTTGGCCTTTCCGATGTCGTGCAGCAGCGCGGTCATGCCGAGGTCGTAGAGCTGCAGCTTGGTGAGTCCGATTTTCCGGCCCAGCGCCACCGAGAAGATGCAGACGTTGACCGAGTGGGTAAACGTGTACTCGTCGTAGTCGCGCAGCGTGGTGAGCCCCATGATCGAGGTCTCGTTGGTGAGCACCTGGTCCACGATCATCTGCACGGCGCGCTTCACCTTCTTGACGCTGCTGGTCCGCCCCATCCGGATGCTGTTGACCACCTCCTTGGTGACCGCCACGCCCTGCGCGTAGGTGCGCTTGGCGACCTCGCGCGCCTCCTGGGCGTTCAGCTCCTCGGTGACCGCGGAGACCGGCTCGAATTCGATGTGGGGGGTGTTGGCCTGGCCCAGCCGCTCGACCAGCGCGATGTAGCGGTCCTCGACGGCGGAATCGCCGGAGATGCTGAGCAGGATGCTGAGCAGCGCCTGCCACTCGCGGCGCTCGACCCCGACGTGCGTCCGGAAGACGCCGATGTCGAACGCGCGGAGGGTGGTGAGCAGATTGCTGAAGGCTGCGAAGTTGTCGAGCTCGAGACGCAGCCGGGTCCCGTTGATGAAGAGGAAGTCGCCGGCGAGCCGAAGCTCGAGCTCGGACTCCCGGTGCAGGACCGCCGTCGCCGCGCCTTGCAGCTCGTCGAGCGCCTTCTGCACGGTGGTGTTCTCGACCGGATAGAGCTTGAGGGCCCGAAGCGCGGCGTAAAATGTGAGGAGGAAGGTCCGGCCGACGGCCCGGATGAAGCCTTCGTCCCCCGTGCCGGGGCGTGAAGGATGGGAGAGATCCTCGGTCATGCCGGCCATTCCCGGAGCGCCCGCACGGCGGCGTTGCGAACCGGGAGGTCCTTGTCCTGCTGGATCCGCTCCAGCACGGCGCGGGCGTCGGCATTCTGCAGCCTCGCAATCGCATACGCGGCGCAGGTACGGGTCTCGGAATTCACTTTCCGCCGGAACAGCCGCTTGGGCTCGAGGATTTCGAGGAGGACCGGGAGCGACGCCGGGCCCGCCACGACGGCGTACGCCTCGAAAAACTGTCGGCGCTCGGCGCGCTCCAGCTCGTTAGGGCCCCGGCCCTGAACCACCGCCTCCAAGCGCCGAAGCGCCGCCCGATACCCCTTCGCCATGACCGAGGACAGCGCCGCCATGCGGACCGATCGGTCCGGATCGTCCACCGCCCGTTCCAACCCCGCCATCGCGCCGGCGGAACCGATGTGCCCCAGGGTCTCGACCGCTCCGAGCCGTACCACCGCATCGCCATGCGACACGAGGCGGTCAAGCGACGGCACCGCGATCTGGAGATTGAGCCGCTTGCAGACGGCCACCGCCCCGGGGAGGGCACTCGAATCGCTGTTATTGAGAATCGAGAGCAGAATGCCGGTGTTGACCGCCGCCAGGCGATCCACCGATGCCTCGAGAATCGTGCGGATCGCCGGCCGCTTGAGCGCCGGGAGGAAGGTGAGCATCGTCTCGAGCCCCTCGGCGTGGAGCTCGCCAAGGACCTCGCCGACGTCCTCATCCTCGGGCAGCGCCGACGACTCCTCCAGCGACTGCAGCAGCTGGGAAAGGATCGTCGGCTCGCTGAGACGGGTCTGGAAGGAGAGCAGGTGGTCGCGTACCCCCGGTTCCAGGACGGCGACTCGCTGCGAGATCGTGCGGAACTCCCGGAGAAGGCCGGCCACGGTGCGGAACTCTCCTCGGGTGAGGAGGTTCGGGAAGAGTCCGTCCAGGATGCCGAGGATTTCCTCCCGCACCATGGTGACGGGCTGGGTCTCGAAGGTGTCGAGCAGTACATCGAGCGCCGCCTTCCTGGCGTCGCGGGTGTATTCCTCCTCGACCTGTCGCCTGAGGGTGGCGGTCTCGTTCTCCTCCAGGAAATAGAGCGTGGAATCGAAATCATCCAGATCGACCGCGCCCGCGCGATCCGCCGCATCGGTCCGAACCTCTTCCTTGACGGCCTGCTGGGCGACGGGATCCTGCTGCATCGCGAGATCGACCGCCTGCGGATCGAGCACGACGAGTGAGTCGGTAATGATCTCGGCGAACTGATACTCGATGCACTGAAAATCCTGCTCCCAAAGAAGCGTCAGCAGGTCGTCCCCGGCGTCGCTCGCGAGCATCCGAGCCCGGGTGACGACGTGGAGGAAGCGGACCAGCTCCTCGTCCTCCACGCCCGGGCGGATGGTGAGATGCCGCATTCCGTCCTTGTACAGCATCCAGGCAAAGCTGTCGTGCTTGCTGGGCTGCCGGTACACCACCTGTTCCTCCCAGGTGATGTCGGTCTCGACGATCGTCAGGGCGAGCTGCTGGGTGGAGGACCAGACCGGGACGAAGGCGTTGCGGATCGCCTGCTCCGCGCGCTGGTAGACCGGATTGTTGGGGAGGTACATCTGGAAGGCCCGAAGGCCCTTGACAATAGTCCGCATCAGCTCCTCTACCTGCGTCGCAGGGAGCGCGAGTTCTGATCCGGTTGGAATCGTCACGTGCGGACCTCAGCGTAGGAGAGCGGGGCCGAGGGTAGAGTCAGGTGCAACATAGTATGGGACTGGGGGTTAAGGCACTAGGCAGCACCGGAAGTGTCTAGTTGATTTTCGGGACTTGTTCGGTTACGTTATGGTGTCCTTTTGGGTAATGCGCGCCATCGGGCTCCAATCACCGAGGACCGTCCGGCCATGCCCCTCACCAAGCGGCAAAGGGAAATCCTCAGTTACCTCGAGGGCCATATCCAAGCCCGGGGCTTCGCGCCGAGCTTCGAAGAAATCGCGGAGCACTTTTCCTTTCAGTCTCTGGCAACCGTTCACGAGCATCTCACCAACCTGGAGCGAAAGGGGTACATCCGCCGCAGCTACAACGAGAGCCGCTCCATCGAGGTCCTCCCGCCCAAGGGGATGAGCGGCGCCACGGAAATCCCGCTGCTCGGGGTGGTGGCCGCCGGCATGCCCATCGAGGCGGTCCTCCATCAGGAGACTCTTCCCGTTCCGGACGCGATGCTGCCCGCCCGCGGACCGAATTACGCGCTCCGGGTCCGGGGCGATTCCATGATTGACGAGCACATCGTCGATGGAGATTTCGTGGTCGTCCACGGCCGCCAGACCGCCGACAACGGCGAGATGGTCATCGCGCTGGTCAACGGCTCGGAAGCCACCGTCAAGAAGTTCTTTCGCGAGCCCGGTGGCTGGGTTCGCCTGCAGCCTGCCAATCCCACCATGCAGCCGCTCCGATTTCCCGAGAATGACATCATGATTCAGGGCGTGGTCGTGGGAGTCATCCGGCGTTATTAGCGAGGCAGTCGCGACTCCCTTTGCCGTAACCCCGGCGCACGACTAAATTTTCGCGTAATGGCGCGCACCTTTCTGGTCACGCTGCACTACGACGGCGGGGGGTTCGCCGGGTGGCAGCGACAGGCCGAAGGGCGCACGGTGCAGGCGGTGCTCGAAGAGGTGTTGGGGCGCCTCGCGAAGCTCCCGGTGCGGGCCCATGCCGCCGGGCGGACCGATGCGGGAGTGCACGCCCTCGGACTGGCAGTCAGCTGCACCATGCCGGAGCGCTGGACAGCCGCGGCCCTCCACCGGGCCCTCAACGCGCTCCTGCCGGACGATTGCTGGACGGAAGCGGTGCAAGAGATGCAGCCGGGATTTCACGCACGGACCTCCGCGGCCGGCCGGCGCTACCGCTATCTCATCGGCACCGACTCCGGCGCCGCATCGCCTTTCCGCCGGCGATATGAGTGGGCGGTGTCCCGGCCCCTCGATCACGACGCCCTCGCGGCCGCGGCGGTAGCGCTCGGAGGTGAGCACGATTTCCACGCCTTCAGCGTCCGGAGCTCTCCCCGTGCCCACAAACGCTGTCGTATCCGCGCCGCCCAGTGGTCGAAACGGCCGGAGAGCCAGGGCGTGATGTTCGACATCGCCGCCGACCGCTTCCTTCACCACATGGTCCGAATGCTGGTGGGTACGATGGTGGACATCGGCCTCGGACGACGCGCGCTGAGCGACATGCACCGATTGCTTGGCCTCGAGTCCAATGTGACCACCTCCCCGCCCGCTCCCGCGCGGGGACTGTACTTCGTCGCGGCGGAGTATCCCGCGGAGTGCTTCGCGTGAGTCGCCCCCGCCTCCTCGCCCTCGCCCTCGCCGCGGCGACCGCCGCCTGCAAGACTGCCAACGACGGGCTGATCCCCCCGGCGAGCGCACAGCGAACCGCCGAGAATTCCGCGCTCACCACTTCCCGGCGCACTGCCGTCGTCGATGCCGCGAGCCGGCTCTCCCCCGCCGTCGTGTCCATCACCGTGTCCTCCCGGCGCCGGGTCACCGAGCGCAGTCCCTGGGATTTTTTCTTCATTCCGCGCGAGACCGAGCAACTGTTGCCCAGCTCCGGCACGGGCTTCATCGTGAAGTCGGACGGCGTCATCATCACCAACCAGCACGTGGTCGCGGGGGCCGAAACAATCACGGTGACGCTCCCCGACGGCACCGATCTCGCCGGAACGCTGGTCGGGGAGGATCCCACCACCGATATCGCCGTGGTGCGAATCGACCGGCGTGCCCTTCCCGTCGTTGCGCTCGGCCGGAGCACCGACCTGCTGATCGGCGAGTGGGTCGTCGCGCTGGGCAACCCATACGCATTTCTCCTGGGCAACAGCGAGCCGTCGGTGACCGCAGGCGTCGTCAGCGCGACCCACCGCAATATTCTTCCCAATGGAGAGCAGCCGGGTCTTTACCTGGACATGATCCAGACGGACGCCGCGATCAACCCCGGCAACTCAGGGGGTCCGCTCGCCAACGCGCTCGGCGAGGTGGTCGCGGTCAATTCCTCGATCTTCACCGGCGGGGGCGGCAGCAGCGGATCGATCGGCCTTGGCTTCGCCATTCCGATCGAGCGCGCGATGCGCGTCGCCGACGAGCTGCTCCGCACCGGCACGATGCAGCGCGCGTGGACCGGGCTCGAGGTGGCGGGCCCGAGCGCCATGCAGGACTGGAAGAGCCAGGGGGGCGTCACCGTGACGCGCGTGGCGGCCAACGGGCCTGCGGCGCGCGGCGGCATCTCCGAAGGCACCATCCTCATCGAGGCGAACGGACGAAGGCTTCGGAACTATCTCGACTGGGAGGCGGTGAAGCTGGACCTCCACGTGGGCGACAAGGTGTCGGTTCGCGTCAAGCGCGGCTCGGGGAGTGAGGCCCGCGAGTTCACCACCGGTGATCTGCCGACCAGCACCGCCACCAAGATCACCGTGCTGCGGGGCCTCGAGGTGGTCACTGTCACCGCGGCGATTCAGGCCGAGCGCGGCCTGCGCGCGCCGCGGGGGGCGCTGATCGTCCGGGTGACCGACGATGTGGCCCGGGGAACCGGCCTGCGCGAAGGAGACGTCATTCTCGCGATCAACCGCTCGCTGGTCACGGATGCGAAACAGTTCGCCGATGTGCTCGAGGCGAGTCGCGCCGACCAGGCCTTCCGGATCTACTTCGAGCGAAGCGGTCAGACCATCTTCACCGACCTGGTGTTCCGGTGACCGAGACGCGGTATCAGTCGCCGCTGGGGACGCGGTACGCCTCCCCAGCGATGCAGAATCTCTGGGGTGAGCCCCACCGGGTGGGTCTCTGGCGCCGGCTCTGGCTCGCATTGATGGACACCGAACGGGAGCTCGGGCTCGAGATCCCCCCCGAGGCCATCGACGCGCTGCGCGCGCATCTCGACGACGCCGACCTTGCCGTGGCGGCGCAATACGAGCGCCGGTTCCGTCACGATGTGATGGCCCACGTGCACGCCCTCGGCGACCAGGCTCCCGCCGCGCGGCCCTACATCCATCTCGGTGCGACCAGCGCGTTCGTCACCGACAACGCCGACCTGATGGTGATGCGGGACGGGATGCGTCTGGTGGTGGGGCGGCTCGGCGCGCTGCTCCGGGCCCTTGGCGCATTTGCCGCGCGACACTCGGCGCTTCCCTGTCTCGCCTACACCCACTTCCAGCCGGCTCAGCTCACCACCGTCGGCAAGCGGGCTACGCTCTGGGCCCAGGATTTCGCGCTCGACGCGGAGGAGCTCGGCCACCGGCTGGCGGGACTCGCGTTCCTCGGCTGCAAGGGCACCACCGGAACCCAGGCGTCGTTCCTCGAGCTGTTCCAGGGCGATCACGCAAAGGTCCGCGCGCTCGACCGGCGAATCGCGGAGCGCATGGGCTTTGCGCGTCCCATTCCGGTCTCCGGCCAGACCTATCCCCGGAAGATCGACAGCACCATCCTCGACGCGCTCTCGGGACTCGCGCAGTCGGCCTCCAAGATGGCCGCCGACCTCCGCCTACTCCAGCACGAAGGAGAGCTGCTCGAGCCGTTCGAGTCGGAGCAGATCGGCTCCAGCGCCATGGCGTACAAACGGAACCCGATGCGCGCTGAGCGCATCAATGCGCTGGCCCGGTTTCTGATCTCGCTGCAGCAGAACGCCGCCCACACCGCGGCAACGCAGTGGCTCGAGCGAACCCTCGATGACAGCGCGAATCGCAGGCTCGTGCTCCCGGAGGCGTTTCTGGCCGCCGATGCGATTCTCATTCTCGCCACCAATATCGTGACGGGACTCGAAGTGCGGGAGCCGGTTATTGCCCGCCACGTGGCCGATCAAATGCCCTTCATGGCGACCGAGCGCTGGATGATGCTCGGCGTCGCCGCGGGCGGAGACCGCCAGCAGCTGCATGAGGTGATCCGCACTGCGAGCATGACCGTGGCGACCGCCGTGAGTGCCGGCGGCAGGAATGATCTCATGGATCGCCTCGCCGCGGATCCCGCATTCTCCCGGATCCCGGCCGCGGCGCTCGCCGCCGAGCTCGACCCCGCCCACTACACCGGGCGGTCGGAGGCGCAGGTGGCGGAGTTCCTGGAGGAATTTCTCGATCCGGTGATCGCGCGCGCGGCCGCGCACGCCGCTCCCGCCGCGGCCGGGGAGGTGTGCGTATGACGGTGGTCGGGTCCACGAGGCTTCCCCTCCCGCTGTGGCGTCGCGGAAAGGTTCGGGACGTCTACGAGGTGGACGACGGACGGCTCCTCCTCGTCGCGAGCGACCGGGTGAGTGCGTTCGATGTGGTGATGGCCGAGCCGGTGCCGAGGAAAGGCGAGGTCCTGACCCAGCTCACCGCGTCGTGGCTCGAAATCCTCGGGAGGCTCGGTCCCCATCATTTCCTGACCGCCGAGGCCGATCAGATCCTCCGCGAGGTTCCGTCGCTCGCCAGTCACCGCGAGGCGCTGGCCGGCCGGTCGATGCTGGTGCGACGAACCGCTCCCGTGGCCTTCGAGTGTGTCGTGCGCGGCTATCTGTCCGGTTCCGCATGGCAGGAATACCGTCGGACCGGCACCCTCGCCGACGAGCGCCTTCCCGAGGGGATGCTCGAGTGTCAGCGCTTTGCCCGGCCGCGGTTCTCCCCGGCCACCAAGGCCGAGAGCGGTCATGACCAGAATGTCACGGTGGATGCGATGCGGCTCGCGCTCGGGGCGGAGCTGACGGCGGAGCTCGAATCGCGGAGTCTTGCGCTCTACGAAGCAGGACGTGAGCACGCCGAGCAGCGCGGCATCATCATCGCCGATACCAAATTCGAATTCGGAATCGACGCGACCGGCACACTCCGCCTGATCGATGAAGTGATGACGCCGGACTCGTCTCGCTTCTGGCCCGCCGCGGAGTATCGTCCCGGCCGCAGTCAGCCGAGCTTCGACAAACAGCCCCTGCGCGACTACTTGGCGGAGCTCCGGACCGCGGGCGCCTGGGACGGGAACCCGCCGCCGCCACCACTGCCTTCCGAGGTCATCCTCGCGACCAGCGCCCGATACCTCGAGGCCTTCCGGTTGCTCACCGGCCAGCCGTTGCCGGGGAGCGCCTGATGCGTGTCGCGCCCGAGGGATGGCCGTTCATCGCCATCGCCTGGATCGTGCTGGGCCTGCTGGCCTGGCTGCATCTCTGGATTCCCGCAGTGCTCTGGCTTCCCATTGCGGTCTGGGTCGTGGCGTTCTTCCGGGATCCCGTCCGCAAGGGCCCCCGCGGTGACGAGATCGTGCTCGCCCCTGCCGACGGCAAGGTGGTGAGCGTCATTCCTATCGACGAACCGCTCTTCATTCGCGGTCCCGCCATCCGGATCGCGATCTTCATGAACGTCTTCAACGTCCACGTCAACCGGTATCCCACCCGCGGCCGAATCGCCTTTCGCGCCTATGTTCGCGGAAAGTTCGGTCATGCCGAGCGTGAGAAGGCGTCGACCGACAACGAGCACAGCAGTGTCGGCCTCGATACGCCCAAGGGCCGGCTCCTCATCCGGCAGATCGCGGGCTCGGTGGCCCGCCGGATCGTGACGGACCATGCCGAAGGCACCGACGTCGGCCAGGCCGAGCGGATGGGACTCATTCGCTTCGGATCGCGGGTGGATGTGTTCGTCCCGGCAGGGATGACGGTCCTCGTGAAAGAGGGAGACAAGACCCTGGCGGCCCAGACGGTGGTGGCGCGATGGAAATGAGGCAGGATCAGCCGGAGCGCCGCGAAGGCATCCGCCGCGTCGTCGTGGTGATCCCGAGCGCGTTCACGCTCGGCAACCTCTTCTTCGGCTTCTGGGCGATCGTGCAGGCGTTCAACGGAAACTTCCGGCAGGCCGGGTGGTTCATCGTCTTTGCCGGGATCCTGGATTCCCTCGACGGCCGGGTGGCCCGACGAATGGGCACCGGAAGCCGGTTCGGCGCCGAGCTCGACTCGCTGGTGGATGTCATTTCCTTCGGCGTGGCACCGGCGCTCCTCATCTACTTCCTCGAATTCTCCACCGCGGGGCGCTACGGCTGGATCGTCTGCTTCCTCTACCTCGTGGCGGTCGCACTGCGCCTGGCCCGCTTCAACGTGCTGTCCCACGGCAAACCCACGCCGGGATGGTTCACCGGCCTCCCGTCGCCCGCGGCGGGGATGACGCTCGCCACCTACTACGCCTTCAGCCAGACGAAGTGGTACCGGATGTCGGTCGCGCACCTCGATCTGGAGCACCAGGGGCTGGTGGTGCTGCTTCTTCTGCTGGCGGTGCTGATGGTGAGCAAGGTTATGTATCCGCGCGGCGCACCGGTGAGCGCCAAGACGCCCAGGGGGATCGTCGCCCTGGTCGTGCTGCTCGCGATCGTGGTCGGGTCGATCCTCTATCCGTCGTCGATTCTGTTTCCTTTCTTCATCGCCTACGCCAGCTTCGGCGTATTGCGCCACATTTTTCTGATCCTCACCGAGCGCGGAGCCGACGAATGACCTGGCGGGTACATGTCCGGATTCTCCCTCGTGGAGGCCTGCACGATCCCCAGGGACAGGCCGTCGAGCACGCGCTCTCGGCGTTGCACTTTCCCGAGGCGAGCAACGTCCACGTCGGGAAGGCCATTGCGCTCGACGTCGTCGCCGCCACCGCCGCGGATGCCGAGGCGAAGGTGCGCACCATGTGCGACAAGCTGCTCGCCAACCCGGTGACCGAGGATTTCGAGATCGCGGTCGAAACGGGAGGCCGGCCATGATGCGCGTCGCCGTCGTCCGGTTCCCCGGGAGCAATTGCGAGCCCGAGGCGTGCCGCGCGGTGGAGCGCGCCGGCGGGGAGGCTTTCTACGTCGGGCACCGCGATACCTCGCTTCACGGCGCCGACGCCGTCATTCTTCCCGGGGGATTCAGCTACGGCGATTATCTCAGGAGCGGGGCCATCGCCCGGATGAGTCCGGTGATGGAGGCCGTACGCGCCCACGCCGCGGCGGGCGCGCCAGTGCTCGGCATCTGCAATGGCTTCCAGATCCTCTGCGAGGCGGGACTCCTTCCCGGCGCGCTGGCCCGGAACGCTGGCCTCAAGTACCTCTCCCGCCCGGTGGACGTGCGGGTCGAGCGCACCGCCACGCCCTTTACCTCGCAGTACCGGCCCGGCGAGGTGATCCGCATACCGGTCGGGCACGGCGAAGGCCGCTTTGTCGCCCCGGAAGCGCTCCTCGACCAGATCGAAGCCGAGGGCCGGGTGGTGCTGCGGTACCACGGGGACGCCGACGGGGACGTCCCCGCCAACCCGAATGGCTCCGCCCGTGGAATCGCCGCCGTTTGCAGCGCGATGGGCAACGTCGTCGGGATGATGCCGCACCCCGAGCGCCTCGCGGAGTCGATCCTCGGGAGCGATGCCGGCCACCGGGTCTTCTCCTCACTCACCTCTCACATGATCGCGGAGCCCCACGGCGCATGAGCACCGACAAGCCGAGCAGGAACGAAGACGAATACTTCGCGCGGGAAGAGGCCGAGCGACTGGCCAGGCTGCGCGCCAAGGGCCGCGCCGATCAGACCGCTGCCGAGCGCAAATCGCATTTCATGAAATGCCCCAAGGACGGCACCGACCTGCACACCGAGGCGTTTCACGGCATTCAGATCGACCGGTGCCCGGATTGCCACGGTATCTGGCTGGACGGCGGAGAGGTCGCCCTCCTGATGAAGGAGGACGATCCGGGTGTGCTTGGCCGGGTGATGGGCGATCTCTGGTCCACGCTGAAGAAGGGCCGGGGCAAATCGTGACCCAAACCGCTGTCGCGCCTGAGGCGCTTCCCTTCCCCGGGGAGCGGCCCATTACGGCGGAGGTCGTGCGGGAGCACAACCTCAACGATCGGGAACATGCCGAGATCGTGGCGATGCTGGGACGAACGCCCACGCTCACCGAGCTCGGGATCTTCTCCGCCCTCTGGTCGGAGCACTGCTCCTACAAGCATACCAAAGCCGTTCTCAAGTCCTTTCCGACGACCGGGCCCCAGGTGGTCCAGGGACCGGGAGAGAACGCGGGGGTGCTCCGGCTGCCCGACGGCTGGGCCGTCGCATTCAAAATCGAATCGCACAACCATCCCAGCGCCGTCGAGCCGTATCAGGGAGCGGCCACGGGTGTCGGCGGCATTCTGCGCGACGTGTTCACGATGGGCGCGCGCCCGGTGGCGCTGCTCAACTCCCTCCGGCTGGGACCGCTGGACGAAGCGCGAAACCGGTATCTCTTCGCGGGGATCGTGAAGGGTGTCGGCGATTACGGGAACTGCGTCGGTGTGCCGACGCTGGGCGGAGAGGTTGCCTTCGCACCGGGGTACAGCGGGAATCCGCTCGTGAATGCGATGTGCGTGGGACTGCTCCGTGAGAAGGACCTCATGCGCGCGAAAGCGCACGGCGTGGGCAACGTACTCCTCGCGATGGGGTCCCGGACCGGACGCGACGGCATTCACGGCGCCAGCTTCGCGTCGGAGGAGCTCTCGGCCAAGAGCGAGGCGCGCCGGCCCCAGGTGCAGGTGGGCGATCCCTTCACCGAAAAGCTTCTCCTCGAAGCCACGCTGGAGCTGATTGAAGCGGGTCTCACCGTCGCGATCCAGGACATGGGCGCCGCCGGGTTGGCCAGCTCGTCGGCGGAGATGGCGGCGCGGGGCGGCGTCGGGGTCGAGCTCGACACCAGCCTCGTGCCGACCCGCGAGCCGGGCATGACGCCGTACGAGATCATGCTGTCGGAGTCGCAGGAGCGAATGCTGATCGTGGCGCTTCCCGAGCGCGTCGAGGCCATCCAGGCCGTCTGTGCCAAGTGGGAGCTCGAGGCCACCCCGGTCGGGCGCGTCACCGACGACGGAGTGTTCCGCGTGGTGCACGGCGGTGTGACGGTTGCCGCGATTCCCGGCGAGCGTCTGGTGGACGGCTGTCCGGTCTATCACCCGGAAGCGGTTGAATCGCCGGCGGCGGTGGCGAGACGGCGCGCGGCGCCCGCCGAGCCCGCGCGCGCGGATGTGCTCGGTGCGCTTCCCATGCTGCTCGACGACCCGACGATCGCAAGCAAGCGCTGGGTCTACGAGCAGTACGATTCCACCGTGCAGGCGGAAACGGTGCTGGGCCCGGGCGGCGACGCGGGCGTGCTGCGGGTTCCCGGAACCGGTTTCGGGCTCGCGGTGTCGGTCGACTGCAATCAGCGGTATGTCGCGCTCGATCCCTACGAGGGAGGCAAAGCCGCGGTGGCCGAAGCCGCGCGCAACGTCGCCTGCACCGGGGCCCTGCCGCTCGGAATCACCGATTGCCTCAACTTCGGCAATCCCGACAAGCCGGACGCCTTCTTCCAGTTTCGAGAAGCATGCCGCGGGATCGGCGATGCCTGCCGCGCCTTCGGTACTCCCGTGACCGGCGGAAACGTCTCCCTCTACAACGAGAGCCCGACCGGCGCGATCGACCCGACGCCGACGGTCGGGATGGTGGGGCTCCTCGCTGACATGACCCGGCGGGTGCCGAGCCACTTCCAGACGGGGGGGGACGCGATCGTGCTCTTCGGGACCACGGCGGGCCACCTGGGCGGCTCGAGCTACTGGGAAGTCGTTCGCGGATTCGTCGGCGGCCCTCCCCCAGCCGTGGACCTGGGCGCCGAAGCCAGGCTGCAGCGGTTCCTGGTGGCTGCGGCAGGGGCCGGTCTCCTCCGCTCCGCGCACGATTGCTCCGACGGGGGACTCGCCGTGGCCCTCGCGGAGGCGTGCATCGGCGCGCCCTATGCCGAGACCACCTTTGGGGCGTCGGTCGTCCTCGCGAATTCGGCGGGGCTCGCTCCCGAGGCGATTCTCTATGGCGAGGATGCCGCGCGCGTCGTGGGATCCTGCGGCCGCGAGCGCGTGGAGGAGCTGCTCGCGCTGGCGGAGAGCCATGGGGTGCCGGCCCAGGCTGCCGGACGTGTCGGTGAGGCGCACGGCAGGCTCGAGATACACCTGCGTGACCATCACGCGACCTACGGGTGGGCCTCTCGCGATCTGCGGCGCGGGTATCTCGACGCGATCCCCCGCCGCATGCTGGCGGATGGCGATCGCGGCACGGAAGGACGCTGATCATGTGCGGCATAATGGGAGTCTCTTCCATCCACGACGCCGGGCGGGTGGCCTACCTTGGCCTCTACGCGCTGCAGCATCGCGGACAGGAGAGCGCCGGCATCGTCACCATCGATGCGGCGGGCGAGTCGCATGCGCACCGTGGGATGGGGCTGGTGGGCGACATCTTCCAGGAGCGGCACCTCAAGGACCTTCCGGGTGATGTCGCGGTGGGACACACCCGCTACTCGACGACGGGCAGCTCGGTCCTGGCAAACGCGCAGCCCTGCATGGCGAACTATCGCGGGGGCGCGCTGGCGCTCGCGCACAACGGCAATCTCACCAATGCCCCGGAACTCCGGCGCGAGCTCGTGACGCGGGGCGCGATCTTCCAGTCGTCCTCCGATTCGGAAGTGATCGTTCACCTCATCGCGCGGTCCCCCGCGGCCGATCCCGAGGCCCAGATCCGCGAGGCGCTGTCACAGGTCGAGGGCGCCTACAGTCTGGTGATCACGGTGGGGCGGGTGCTGTACGCGCTGGTCGATCCCCGGGGCTTCCGCCCGCTGGTTCTGGGGCGGCTGGGAGACGGGGTGATCGTCGCTTCGGAGACCTGCGCTCTGGACCTCGTGGGCGCGACGCTGATCCGGGAGCTCGTGCCGGGCGAGTTCGTGCGGGTCGCGAACGGCGTAGTGAAGACGCTGGCGCCGCTTCCGGCGCGGCCGGTGAGCCGCTGCGTCTTCGAGCTGGTGTACTTCGCGCGGCCGGACAGCAATATCTTCGGTGAATCGGTGGACCGGGTGCGCCGGGAGCTGGGGCGGCAACTGGCCGTGGAGCACCCCGCTCCCCGGGGCGAGGTCGTGTTCAGCGTACCCGATTCCAGCAATGCGATGGCACTGGGATTCGCGGAGCAGAGCGGGCTCAAGCTCGAGCATGGCCTGATCCGCAATCACTACGTGGGCCGCACCTTCATCAATCCGACGCAGGCTCTTCGCGTCGCCAAGGTGAAGATCAAGTTCAACCCGGTGCGCGAGGTCATTTCCGGCCGCTCCGTCGTGGTGGTCGACGACAGTCTTGTCCGCGGCACGACGAGCAAGGGCCTGGTGCAGATGATTCGCTCGGCCGGAGCGCGCGAGGTGCATCTCCGGCTCGCCTCGCCGCCGATCACGGGGCCCTGTCACTACGGGATCGACACGCCCACCCGCGAAGAGCTGATCGCGGCCACGCACTCCTCGGACGAAATCCGGGATTTTCTCGGCGTGGACACTCTGGGATACCTCTCGCTCGAGGGCATGCTGCGGGCCGCCGGCACGCGCAATTCCTTCTGCGACGCCTGTTTCTCGGGCAAGTATCCCGTTCCCGTCACCCCAGAAGAGCGCCTCGCGGCGGTCCTTCCGCCGCTGGCGACGTCGCCGACATGACGGACACCGCCCCACAACCGCTGGTTTTTTTCTTCGGTCAAGGGCGTGCCGATGGCACGGCGGCAATGAAAGACGTGCTCGGCGGCAAAGGCGCCGGGCTCGCGGAGATGACCAACCTCGGCATTCCGGTACCTCCCGGCTTCACGATCGCCGCGAGTCTCTGCCCCACCTACCTCGAGACCCGGAGCTTCCCTCCCCGCCTCCGTCCTCAGCTCGAAGCGGCGCTCGGGCGGCTCGAAGCCGCGACCGGACGGCAATTCGGCGGGAGCGCCGATCCCCTGCTCGTCTCGGTGCGTTCGGGAGCGGCGGTCTCGATGCCGGGGATGATGGAGACCATTCTCAACCTCGGCCTCAACGACACGACCGTCGAGGGACTTCGCCAGCTCTCCGACAACCCGAGCTTTGCCTACGACTCCTACCGCCGGTTCGTGCAGATGTACGGCGGGGTCGTGTTCGAGGTGCCCAAACGGGTCTTCGACGAGACCCTGGAGCAACGCAAGCACGCCGCCGGCGCCGCGCGGGACATCGATCTTCCCTGGGAAGCGCTGCGCGATGTGGTGGAAGAGTTCAAGGAGGTGATCCGCCGGGAATCGGGGAAGCAGTTCCCCGAGGATCCGATGGACCAGCTCTGGGGCGCGATCGCCGCCGTCTGTGAAAGCTGGAACACCCGCCGCGCCATCGACTACCGGAAGCTCCACGACATTCCCGACACGATGGGGACGGCGGTCAGCATCGTGGCGATGGTGTTCGGCAACATGGGCGAGGATTCGGGCACCGGGGTAGCCTTCACCCGCGACCCCTCGACCGGCGAGCGCGCCCTCTACGGCGAATACCTGCTCAACGCGCAGGGCGAAGACGTCGTCTCGGGCATGCGCACCCCCGAGCCGATCACCCACCTCCGCGACCACATGCCGGACGCCTATCTGGAGCTCGAGCGGGTCGCCCGCACCCTGGAGCGGCACTTCCGCGACGTGCAGGATCTCGAGTTCACGATCGAGCGCGGGCGGCTCTACATGTTGCAGACCCGCCGGGCCCAGCGTTCCGGCCACTCGGCAGTACGGTGCGCGGTCGAGATGGTGGACGAGGGGCTGATCTCCGAGGAGGAGGCCATCGCCCGGGTACCTCCGAACGATCTGAATCAGCTCCTGCATCCAACGATCGATCCCAAGGCGGCGCTCGACCTGCTCACCACTGGACTGCCCGCCTCACCCGGGGCGGCCAGTGGCGCCGCGATCTTCGACGCGGATCAGGCCGAGACGCGCGGCAGGAAGGGCGAGCCGGTGATCCTGGTGCGCCGGGAAACCAGCCCGGAAGACTTCCACGGGATGGTCGCGGCCAAGGCGATTCTCACCGCGCGGGGTGGCATGACCTCCCACGCCGCCGTGGTGGCGCGCGGCATGGGCAAGCCCTGCGTGGCGGGCGCGCACGAGATCGAAGTCGACGAGCGGGCGCCGTCGTTCGCGGTGAACGGACGGCGGATCCAGGCGGGCGAATGGATCACCGTCGACGGCAGCACCGGCCGGGTCTATGCGGGCAAGGCCCGTCTGGTGCCCCCCGAGCTGTCGGGACACTATTCGCGCCTCATGGGGTGGGCCGACGGCATGCGCCACCTCCGGGTCCGGGTCAACGCCGACACACCGGCGGACGCGCACCGCGGCCGGGATTTCGGCGCCGAGGGGATCGGGCTCTGCCGAACCGAGCACATGTTCTTCGAGGGCGACCGGATCACCGCCATGCGCGAGATGATCCTCGCCTCCGACGAGGAGGGGCGGAAGAAGGCGCTCGCGAAGCTGCTCCCGATGCAGCGGACCGACTTCGAGGGAATTTTCCGGGCGATGGAGGGTTACCCCGTCACCATCCGGCTGCTCGATCCCCCGCTCCACGAATTCCTCCCGAAGGAAGCGAACGAGGTGGCCGGGCTCGCCCGTGACATGGGCAAGACGGTGGAGGAAGTGACCCGCACCATTGCCTCGCTCTCGGAGGTGAACCCGATGCTCGGGCTTCGCGGCTGCCGGCTCGGCATCATGTATCCCGAGATTACGATGATGCAGGCGCGGGCGATCTTCGAGGCGGCGTGCACGGTCGCCAACCGCAAGGGCCGGGTCCAGCCCGAAGTCATGATCCCGCTGGTGGCCCACGTGGTGGAGTTCCGCAAGCAGGCGCTGATCGTCCGCCAGGTGGCGGAGGAGGTATTCCGGGAGCGGCAGCTCACCGTGCCCTACCTGCTCGGAACCATGATCGAGCTGCCCCGCGCGGCGCTCACCGCCGACGAGATCGCGCGGGAGGCCCAGTTCTTTTCCTTCGGCACCAACGACCTGACCCAGACCACGTGGGGCATGTCGCGCGACGACGCGGGGGTCTTCCTCCCCGAATACCTGGAACGCAATATCATCGACGCCGACCCGTTCATTCAGCTCGACATCGAGGGGGTGGGCAAGCTGATCGCGATGGCGGTGGGGCTGGGCCGGCGGGAGCGCCAGGACCTCAAGCTGGGGATCTGCGGCGAGCACGGGGGCGAGCCGGCCGCCGTGGCCTTCTGCGAAGCCCAGAAGATGAACTACGTGTCGTGCTCTCCGTTCCGGGTGCCGATCGCCCGGCTCGCCGCCGCGCAGGCCGCGCTCGCGGAGCGCGGCACCATGAATCGGACCCGAGCTACTGTGTGAACTGCGTGAACGGTGAACGGTCACGCAGGACTGTCCGACGCGCTGGCGACCGGCCAGGAGATCGGCGGCCGTCAGGCTACGGAAGATCGAAGGTGAACCTGTCGCTATCGGTTCCAGTCTGGTTCGCGCCGAGTTTGACTCCGTTCACCGACACGAGCAATGCGTTTCGACCCGAGCGAAGCCGTGCGGCACCTACCGGGACCACCCCAGCAGTTTTCCGGTTGGTCATTTGCACAGGCGGCAATTTGCTTCGCGCTGATGGATCGGCCGATGTCTCGTCAGCCCGCTCCCGAGCCCGCTGGGAAACGTGGGGCTTCGCCGCTTCGCTTCGCTCGGCGTGACAAGGCCTTTCCCTTCGACCGTTCGCGGTGGACGGAGTTCAGCAACCCCGCCTCGAACTCCTCCTTCGGCATCGGACGTCCCACCAGATAGCCCTGAATCTTCTGACAGCCGCGATCCTTCAGGAATTTCGCCTGGGCCTCGGTCTCCACCCCCTCCGCGACGACATCGAGCTCCATCGCGCTCGCCAGGGCGATGATCGCGGTCGTGATAGCCGAGTCGTCGGGATCGGAGGTGATGCCGGCGATGAAAGAGCGGTCGATCTTGAGTGTGGTCGCCGGAAAGTTCTTGAGGTAGCTGAGCGAGGAATACCCGGTGCCGAAGTCGTCGATCGCAAGGCTCACTCCGAGATCGGCGAGCTCCCGGATGGTTCGTCCGGTGACGCCACGGGGCTCCATCAGCATCGATTCGGTCAGCTCCAGCACGAGGGACCGGGGCCGGAGACCGGTCTCCTCAAGAATGGTCCGCACGGTCTCGACGATGCCGTCGTGGCGGAGCTGCCGGGCGGAGAGGTTGACCGACATCCTGACGGTGCCGAACCCGGCGGTTTCCCACGCCTTCGCCTGCGAGCACACCTCGCGGAGAATCCATTCGCCGAGGGGCACGATGAGCCCGCACTCCTCGCAGAGCGAGATGAATTCCGCGGGTGAGAGGAGGCCCCGCTCCGGATGCGCCCAGCGGACCAGCGCCTCAGCGCCCACCTGCTTCCTGGTGTGGAGATCCACGATGGGCTGATACCAGATGGTGAACTCGCGCGCCTCGACCGCCTTGCGGAGCTGCTGCTCCAGCAGCAGGCGGGCCATCGCTTCGGCGTTCATCGACGCGGAATACATCTGGTAGGTGTTGCGGCCCTGTTGCTTCGCGTGATACATCGCGACGTCGGCGCTCTTGAGCAGCTCCTCGGTATCGGCGCCGTCGAACGGATAGATCGCGATCCCGACGGAGGCCGTGACGAAGACTTCCTGCATCCCGAGACGGATCGGCCGTCGAAGCGAATCCAGGAGCCTTCGCGCCACGCGCACCGATTCCTGCGGGTCGGTGAGATCGGACAGCACCACGGTGAACTCGTCGCCGCCGAGCCGGGAGACTTCGGCCACACCCTGCTCGGAACCGATCCGGGCCACACTGTCGCCCACCCGCGACAACGCCACGAGGCGCCCGGAGACTTCCCGGAGCAGCTCGTCCCCGAGGTCGTGCCCCAGGGTGTCGTTGATGCGTGAGAAGTGATCGATGTCGATGAAGCACACCGCCACGAACCGGTCGTTGCGCGCGGCGCGCACGAGCGCCTGGGCGAGACGCTCCTTGTAGAGCACACGGTTGGGCAGCTTGGTGAGGCTGTCGTAGAAGGCGAGAATGCGGACCTGATCCACCATCCGCGCGTTGGAGAGCGCCACCGCGACCTGGTCGGCGATTCGGCGCACCTGGATCATGTCGTCCTCGGTCGTCTCATCCGGCTTCCTCCGCAGCGCGAGCACGCCGAGCAGATCTCCGCCGTACCGGAGCGGGAAGGCCTCGATTTCGGAGACTTCACCCTCGCGATGGAAATGGGCGAGGAACGGGGGCAGGGCTTCCTCGCCGGTGGTGTAGACCAGCCGGTCGGTGTGTTCGTGCGCGCGGCGAAGATCTCCCGCGGCCAACCGCACGCTCGCATGTTCGCGCTCGACCCCTCCCGCGGAAGCACGCCAGGTCGTCGCGTCCGCGCTCCCGGGAGCGGCGAGCAGCGTGATGCTGAGGCCGTCGCAGGGGCAGATTTCGGGGATCCGGTCGACGACGGTCTGGGCGATGGAGCCCGTGTCCACCGAAGAGAGCACGGCGCGATCGATCTGCGCCGCCGCCTTCAGGGCGTTGAATTGGCGCGCCAGGCGGGTCGACATCGTGTTGAACGAGCCGGCGAGCTCTTCGAGCTCGTCGCCGCTCGAGACCCGCACACGGTGCTCGAAGTCGCGCTCGGCGATCCGGCGGGTTCCGCGCTGCAGCTCCGCGAGGGGCTGGAGGCTCCGCCGGATCTGACTCATGCTCAGCAGGAGGACGGTCAGCAACGCCACCGCCAGGAGGAGCGGAAAGTCACGCCGGAACGACGCCATGGGAGCCAGCACGTCGGCCATCGGCTGGCTCAGGATCACGCGCAGCGGGGTGAGAAACGACCGCCCGATCGCCGCAGGCGCCCACCAGGAGGCCAGCGACGCTCCGCGCGGGCCGCTCGACTCGAATGTCCCGCTCGGTGCGCGCGCCAGGGCACCCGCGATACCAGGCGTGACGGTCGCGCCGCCGGAAGCCGATGCGATCAGCACGCCCACCCGGGAATCCCAGAGCGTGAGGCTGACACTCGACGGCAGCGCCTCCTCGTCGGAGGCGCTCCAGAGATACGCCGGGTTGATCCGGACGACGACCCGTTCCGAGCTCCCCGCCAGACGGTGCACCAGGTAGATCCGGACGGTGTTGGCGGCGTGGCGGCGTGCGAGCAGCGTGCTCTGCCCCGGCACGAGCGGAGGCAGGTCGTCCGGGACGAGGAACCCGAGGTCGTCCTCCTCGCCGGCCAGATGCCTCGACGCTTTGGCCGAGACCCACACGACTTGGTCCGCGGCGTAGAGCATCGCGGACGCACATTCGGAACAGGTCGCTAATCGGGAGGCCGACTTTCGCAGGTCGGCTTCCAGGAAATCGAGCCGGTCGAACAGGGTGTGTCCGGCGGCTCCCGACACCGAGGCGAGCCGCTCCCAGCTTTGCTGGGTGAGCTGAGCCGCAGTGCTCTGGAACGACAGCCAGCCGACGGCGGAGGTGGGGACGATGGCGCATCCGACAAAGAGCAGAAGGAGCCGCTGCCCGAACCTGCTCTGGAGCAGCAGCTTCGTCGCGAGGGACGTCGAGTCGGCAGGCGCCATCGACTGCTTGCGCATCACGATCCGGGCTTGGGAGTGACCGGGAAAACGTCCCCGGCACGGGTCCAATCAGCAACGCGCGGGCCAAGTAGTTCGGGGGATGCTATGCCATGGTCACACAAGGGGTTGGGGCCTCCGGTGGGCGCCCTCGCGACCCCCCGCTACCACCCGCCTCCCTCGCATCCCCAGAGGGGCGGGTCTACTTTGCCTCCTCGCGCCGTCGCCTCTCACCCTCTTGGCCGCCTAGCCTCCGGAGTCCCCATGGCGAATCCTCTCGTCGGTGTGATAATGGGTTCGGCCTCTGACTGGGAGGTGATGCAGGTGGCCATCCGCCGGCTGGAAGAGTTTGAGGTGCCGTGCGAAGCCAAGGTGGTTTCCGCCCACCGGAGCCCAGATCTCGCCCATCGCTACGCGTCGGAGGCGGCCGACCGCGGCCTCGTGTGCATCATCGCTGCCGCGGGAGGCGCGGCCCACCTGGCGGGGGTGATGGCGGCCAAGACCACACTTCCGGTGCTCGGCGTCCCGATGCCAAGCAAGCACCTCCAGGGGCTTGATTCGTTGTTGAGCACGGTTCAGATGCCGGCGGGAATTCCGGTCGCCACCTTCGCCATCGGCGACGCCGGTGCGCAAAACGCCGCGCTGTTCGCGGTGGCCATGCTGGCGCGGACCGATGCCAAGCTCGCGGCGAAGCTGAGGGCGTTCCGGGCCCAGCAGGAAGCCGAGCTCGCCGCGATTACCCTGCCCCGTTAGGGCATCCGCGTAACCAAGCTCCGAAGCGGGATCAGCAGTTCGCGGATGCGGGGGTCCGCATCACGCCAATTCGCGTCGACTCGGGCCAGCGCAACCTCGGCCGCCGGCTTGTCGCCCGCCGCGACGGCGGCGCGCACCAGCCCGGCCAGCGCCCGGGAGCGCCCCGGGGCCAACTCGAGCGCACGACGGTATGAGGACATCGCCTGTGAGGGCTGCACCTCGAGCAGCAGGGCTGCGAGCACCTCGTGGGAGGGATCCACGATCGACGGCGGTCCGAACTCCATCGGCATGGCGTCTTCCAGCGCGGCGGCTTCACGCAGGGCGCCTATGGCCTCCTCCCGCGAGCCACCGAGAAAGAGCTGCATCGCCCCCAGCTCACGAGCCATGACGCGGGCGGAGAAGGTCGTGGGATCCGTGGGGCCGCGTTCCATCCGGATCGTCTCGGCGTGCTGCGCCACTGCGCTGGCGGCCGCGGAGAGTGCCATCGCGTCGCGGCGGCGGTACGCGATCGCCCCATCGACATAGGTATCGATCAGCCGGCCGAGCGGCAGCATCCGATCCCGATCGAGTCGCCAGCCGGCCACCGGGTTGTTCCAATCCTCCGAATGCAGCAGAAAATGCGCGCGCATCTCCGCCAGATAGGTGTGCTGGCCGCGGGGGGCGTCGCTTCGCATGTTGCTGCGCAGCTGTTGCAGCATCGCCTGCGCTGCCTCGTATTTCCCCTGCTGGATCAGGCCGTACACCAGCCAGCTGGTGTAGTGACCGGGAATCTCCGCGGTCAGCCCGACAGCGATTCGGTTCTGCGCGACGACGTCTTCCCACATTCCCATCGCGAGAAAGATGTGGGTCGTCATGTGCTGCGCGTGCGCCGCATCCGGGGCGATTCGCGCATACGCCCGCGCCGCCTCCAGGCCTCGCGGAGCGTGGACTGGATCGTCGTAGGAGTGGATCAGGAAATGCGCCGCGCCCGGATGGTCGGGAAAGGCACGGAACACCGTATCCGCGAACTGCGCGGCGCGCAGATACGTCGTCGTGTCGCGCACGCCCTGGTTGAGCCCGAGCAGGGCCAAGGCGTAAAAGATCTTCGCCTCGGGATCGCCGGGAAACTCATGGACCACACGCTCCATGGCCGCGGCGTACAACGTGTCGCGTCGCGCCTTGGAGCCGTCGCCGTAGAGCGTCTCGACAGCGCCGAGGTAGGCCTGCTCGCGGGGCGTCGGCGTCTTGGCGCGCCGCGCCTCCGAAATCGGGCCGAGGCGCTCAAGGGCGGCCCGCGCCGAGCCCAGATCCTGCTCGTTCCAGACGGGGTGGGTGTGGGTCATCGCCTCGCCCCAATAGGCCATCGCGAAATTGGGCTCCAGCGCTTGAGCCTGGCGGAACGCCTTCTGGGCGTTGCTGTACTCGAAGCTGTGGAGGTAGAGGACGCCACGG
Source organism: uncultured Gemmatimonas sp. (assembly GCA_964535105.1). Taxonomy (GTDB): domain Bacteria; phylum Gemmatimonadota; class Gemmatimonadetes; order Gemmatimonadales; family GWC2-71-9; genus JABFSM01. The sequence goes on along the minus strand of CAZHSO010000003.1, from coordinate 32,423 downwards.
AGGAACTCAGCCTGTGCCGGGGGAAGTGCCGAGGTCGGGAAGCTGATGGTGCCGAGGCGCACCGGGTCTGTCGGTTGCGCGGGGTGGGGCGGATGGGCGGATTGCGCCGCGCAGGGAACCGCCAGCGCAGAGACGACACAGGCGAAGAGCTGTAACCCAGCTTGCCCGACCATGGGATCATCCAGAAAAGACACTCTAAGATGCCTGCAATGGCGGGAAGTGACCAGGGCTGGGGGACTGGGGGACGAGGAGGGGCGGGTGCAGTCGCCTCTCACCATCAAATCCTCACCCTCGAAGGGCAACCCTGATCCGGCAGAGGCAAGCCGGGCGAGCGGGAGCGCCAGATCCGTACCGGCCCTCGCCATGACCTATCGCCCCCAGCTCGGGTCACCGAGAGGATTCCCGCCCGGAAACCCGGCGGGGCATGAGACAATAATAGCGAAGAGCGAAGAGCGAAGAGGACGTTCCCCTCCTCGCTACTCGCTCTTCGCTACTCCCTGGATAGTGGAGGCGCAGGGAATCGAACCCTGGTCCGAACCAGCTTTCAGCGCAGCGTCTACGTGCGTAGGCCGGTGTCTTCGCGTGGTCCCGAGCCGGTCATCGGCCAACCTTCCCGGAACGAACCTCCGAAGAATCTCGCCTGCCGCGTCGGAGGACCACAGCAGGCCAGCCCGGTTTTGCGTATTCGACGCCGACGCCCCGGACGGGCTCCGTCGCCGAAGGTGCCTAGAGCGAGACTAGCTCAGCTTAGGCAGCCAGCGCCAAATCAGAATTGGCATTTGAACGTTTCCAAGCGGTTTTACCAGGGACCTGGACCTGGGCACGCTGCCACACCTTCTACTGACCCGTCGAAGCCAGTCGCCCCCTTCTGGAACTCGGGGAATGATAATGGGACGGAGGATTGAGGCAAAGAGGCAAAGAGGCAACGGGTTCTCACTTCGCCTCCTTGCCTCCTTGCCTCTGGTACTCGCCAACCTCTTGAATTACAGTAGAATACACCTTCACATCTCGCCTCCTCTCTCACTGTTACCTTCATAAGTGACGATCATGCTACTCCCCAGCCGAGGCCTCCTTCTGGTCTGCCTGAGCGCCACCGTGACCCAGACCCTCCCGATGAGGTGCGCCTGGTGCGGCGCCTCATGGAGCTTGGAAAGGTGGACCAGCACGGGTGACAGAGCCGGTGGGCGCGGCGGAATAGCCAGCGGCGAGACATGAAGCTCCGGGAGGAGACCATCCTGAAAACAGGGAACTAGGGAGCTAGGGGGTTAGGGAGCTTGGGAACGGCCGCACTCCCTAGCTCCCTAGCTCTCTTGCTCCCCAGCCCCTTCGCGACCGCTTCCACGCGCTCCATGACCCGCAGGAGATTCCCGCTCCACAGCTTCCCGATCTGCTCCTCGGTGTAGCCGCGCCGCACCAGCTCGAGCGTCACATTGAAAGTCTCGCTCGCGTCGCTCCACCCTTCCACGCCGCCGCCGCCATCGAAGTCCGAGCTGACACCCACATGATCGACGCCAATCAGCTTCACGGCGTAATCGATGTGATTGGCGAAGTCCTTCACCGTGGCGCGGGGCGGCGGCGGGTATTGCTGGTTGAGCGCCTGCATGTCCAGCTGGAAGGCGGCGCGCACCGAATCCGGGAGGCCCTGGACGCGCCCCGCACCGGTGACGCCGTACTTCTGCAACAGCGCCGCCTGGGCTTGCTGACGCTCCGAAGACTCTTGTCCGCACTTCACATAACTGTCGAAAGCCACGAGCTGGGCCACCCCGCCGTTCTTCTTGAGGCCGAGGAGCTGCTCGTCGTCGAGGTTCCGCGAGTGATTGCAGATGGCGCGTACCCCGGAGTGCGAGGCGATTATCGGCGCGCTGGTGAGCACCAGCGTCTGCATCATCGACTGCTTCGACGGGTGAGAGATGTCCACCATGATGCCGAGCCGGTTCATCTCGGAGATGACCTGGCGGCCGAGGGGTGAGAGGCCGTTGTGAAGCCACACCCCGTCCCTCTCGCCCGTGTTGGAATCGGAGAGCTGGCTGTGTCCGTTGTGGGCCAGCGACATGTACCGGCCACCCAGGTCGTAGAACTTCTTCAGGTTGGTTAGATCCGTGCCGATTGGATAGCCGTTCTCGATGCCGATCAGCGCCACTTTCTTCCCGCTGGCGTGGATGCTCCTGGCGTCGGCGGCGGTCAGGGCGAGCCCGATGCGGTCGGGAGCGATCTGCTCCGTCAGCCGGTGGATCGCCTCGAACTTCTCGACCGCCGCGGCGTGGGCCCGGGCGTAGCCCTCCGGAGTGAAGTCGTTCCGCTGCCCGACGTAGACGATGAGGAACACGGCATCGAGCCCCCCGTCCACCATCTTCGGGAGGTTGACCTGGATCTGCAGCCGCTGGGTGTAGTTCCGCTCGGCGGTGAAATTGGACGGGTTGATGTCCACGTGGGTGTCGAGGGTCATCACCCGATCGTGGATGGCACGGGCCCGCGCGAGCAGCGCCGGATCTTCCTGCGCCCTGAGGGGCCCGGCCAGCAAGCCGAGGGTAGCGCACAGCAAACGAAACCACCGGGTCATTCGGAAATCTCCTCTTCTGGTTTTCGCCTCTTTGCCTCTTTGCCTCATTGCCTCCTTGCCTCCTCAAACACCACCACCCGATCGCGCCCCGCCCGCTTCGCTTCATAGAGCGCGGCGTCGGCCTGGGCCGGCAGGCCCGCCTTGGTGGCGCTGGTATCGGGGCACGCCGCCACGCCGAACGACGCGCGCAGCGGCCGCTTCTCACCCTGCCACTTCCACTCGCTCCAGGCGGGCGCCTGCCGGATCCGCTCGGCAACCTGCCGGCCCCGTTCCAGTGTCGCCCCCGGAAGCCAGATTGCGAATTCCTCGCCGCCGTGCCTCGCGACAGTGTCGTTGTCACGCACTGCCTGAATCAGCAGACGGGACACATGCACCAGCGCCGCGTCGCCGGCCGGATGCCCCAATGCGTCGTTGAGCTGCTTGAAGTCGTCGAGGTCGGCGTACACCAGCGCACCGGTCGCCATGCTGATCGAAGACATCACCTCGCCGAGCCCGCGACCGTTTCGGAGCCCGGTGAGCGGATCGCGAATGGCGGCATCATTGAGCGCCCGCCGCTCCTGCGCGGCGAGGAGGCGCGGACCTGCCGTCTCCACCGCGCTTCGGAATGCCGCGAGCAGCGGGCCCACCGGCTCCGCGCCACCCGTCGTCCACACCGCGACGGCGCCAAGCGGGACTTTGTCCCCAGGAACAGGACAGACGAAGGCGGGGTCGCGCCGCTGCCGGCGGCTGGAGAGGACGTCGCCGAACGGCGCCACTACCCCGGCGATCGAGCCCGCGCGACCGAGGGCTGCCTGCTCCAGCACGCTCCCTTCGGCGACAATGGTGCGCAGAAGGCGGCGGTCGGTCCGCAGGGAGACGCCGGTGATGCGAACGCCGGCGGTGTCGGCGAGCGCCACGCAGGTTTCGACGCCGAGGAGCCGCTCCAACTGATGCGCAAGACGGAGCGCTACACTTTCCACCGACTCGCCGGGAGTGTCCTGCTCCTTGGCCACGTCGGCCAGGACGGGTCGCCACCGGTCATAGTCCAGCAGCCGGGCGAGGTCGCGCTGGGCCGTCGCCGTTGCCTGGGGAGAGCTGTCGGCGGGGAGGTGCAGTCCCGCCGCACGCCCCTCGAGGCTGGCGAACACGAGCGTCCCCGAGCCCAGCCGCTCGACGCCCTGCCCGTCACCCACCCGCTGATGCTCCAGCCTCGCCCGGACCACACGGTCCACGTCGTCGGAGAGGCCCCCGGTGGGCACTGCCACCTCACGCGTGCCGGGGCCGACCATCCAGGCCCCCATGGCGCCGTTGGACCGGAGAATCCACTCCAGCAGTGGAGGACCTTCTGCCGTGGGCTGGGGCGCCGTCCCAGAACGTTTCGGCCGCCGCCCCCGGCTAATGAGCGAGCCGGCAATAGCTCCGGCAGCAAGCCCCGCCGCGAGCCAGATGAGCGAGCTCATGAACGTCCCCGGCCGAGCCATCCGCGCCGGCGGAACCAGATGAAGATCACGAGACAGACAGCTGCTATGAGTGCAATTACGGCCGGATATCCCCACCGCTTTCCCAGCTCCGGCATGTGCTCGAAGTTCATCCCGTACACGCCGACGATGAACGTGAGGGGGAGGAAGAACGCCGAGAAGACCGTCAGCACCCGCATCACCTCGTTGGTGCGGTGCGAGGCCATGGTGACGTGTATGCTCAGGAGGTTGTTCAGATCCTCCTGGAGCTGATCGGCCCAGAAGTGATAGCTCTCGGTGTTTTCCTTGAGGTCCTGGTACAACGGCAGCATCCGCTCCCCCGCCGGCGTCATCCTGACGATCACGGTCTGCGTCTGCCAGAGTATGCGTTTGATCAGGCTCACCCGCCGCTTGAGCACGTGGACCCGGTCGAGCGGCGGGGCCGGCAGGTCGGGCCGGAACAATCCCTCCTCGAACGCGTCGATGTCGTCCTCGGCCTGCTGCAGCGGCTTGTCGTAGGTATCGAGGGTGGCCTTGACGAGAGCCGACAGCAGCCCGGTCCCGGTGCTCTCCTCCGCCGCCGGTCCGCTGAATCGCTCCCGCACCGCGGCGATCGCGGGAAGATCCACCCGGTGCACGGTGAGACCGACATCGCCACGGAGGAAGAGCGCGATCTTGCGGGTGAGCTCCTGAACCGTGCCGGCGGACTCCGGGGCGGCCGCGTCGAACACCCGGAGGATCAGGAAGATCGAGTCACTGAACCGCTCATACTTCGGGAGGTGCTCCGGATCGAGGCAGTCCTCGACCGCGGTGGCCGGGAGTCCGTGCCGGGCAGCCAGCTCCTGCAGCTCGGCGGGTGTCGGGGCCGTCACGTCGATCCAGGTGAACGGCGGCTGCTCGGAGCGGTAGACGGTCTCCTGCATCAGCCACCTTTCCGCGCGCGAATGGACAGCAACCGGACCGCGGCCATCGCCGCACCGAAGCCGTTGTCGATGTTGACCACCGTCACCCCCGCGGCACAGGAATTCAGCATGCCGAGGAGCGCCGCCACACCGCCGAACGACGCACCATAGCCTACGCTCGTGGGCACGGCGATGACCGGCGCAGCAACGAGGCCACCCACGACGCTCGGGAGCGCCCCTTCCATTCCCGCCACCACGATGATCACATCGGCTCGCTGGAGCGTGTCGCCGGCGCTCAGGACCCGGTGGATCCCCGCGACGCCGACATCGGAGAGTCGGGAGACCCGGACACCCATCGCCTCGGCGGTCGTGGCGGCTTCTTCCGCCACCTCGAGATCGCTGGTTCCCGCGGTCACCACCAGCAGGTTTCCTTCGAGGGTCGCGGGTGACGCCGCAGGAAGCCATGCCGTGCGCCCTGCCGCGCTGTGGCCCAATCCCGGAAACCGGTTCCGGAGGGCGGCAGCCTGGTCGTCACTCACGCGAGTGCAGAGAAAACCACCATGCGCCGACTCGAGCGCCTCGCAGATGGCGACGACCTGCGCCGTCGTCTTGCTCGCGGCAAAGACGACCTCCGGATGTCCCTGGCGGAGCGCGCGGTGATGGTCGAGCTGGGCGAAGGCGAGATCTTCAGTAGGAAACTGGGCGAGCGAATCGAGCGCGTGCCCCGGTGTTACCGAGCCGGCGGCTACGTCCTCCAGAAGGCGCTCGAGACGAGCCCGGTTCACGCCGCCTGGACGGCCGGCTCGAGGTAGTCGCGGAAGATCGCTTCGGCTTCGACCATCGATTCCACCTGGAAGAGGCGCTCGCGGAGATGCGCCGACGCCGGGAGTCCCTTGGTGTACCAGCCGAGGTGCTTTCGGAATTCGATGACGGTCTTGCGCTCGTCGCCCTGAAGGCGAAGGGCCAGCCGGGCATGATCGAGGGCAACGGCGAATCGCTCCCCCGCGCCGGGCGGCGGCCCGGGGTCTTCGCCCCGCAGCAGCGCCCCACCGTCGCGGAAGATCCACGGATTCCCGAAGGCGCCGCGTCCCACCATGACCGCGGCGCAGCCGGTGTGCTCCCGCATGCGCAGGATATCGCCGGCGCTGTTGATGTCGCCATTTCCGATGACGGGAATCTCCAGGGCCTCGACCACCCGGGCGATCTCGTCCCAGTCGGCCTTGCCCTGGAACATCTGCGAGCGGGTGCGGGCGTGGAGCGTGAAGGCCGCAGCACCGGCGTCCTGCATCCGGAGCGCGATGCCGACGGGGTCACGCGACTCGTCGTTCCAGCCGCTTCGGGTCTTCACCGACACGGGGAGGTGCGTCGCAGCCACGACGTCGCGGATGATTCGCTCGACCAGGTCCATGTCCCGGAGGCATCCCGAGCCGCCATTGCGCTGCACCACCTTCTTCACCGGACATCCGAAGTTGATGTCGATGAAGTCGGGGTGATATGCGTCGGTGACGATCGCCGCGGCGCGCGCCATTCCGAGCGGATCGGCGCCATAGATCTGGACCCCGACCGGGCGCTCGATCTCCTCGAACTCCGCTCCCTCGAGCGTCCGCCGAATTCCGCGGCGGATCGCCTCGGCAGAGAGGAATTCCGTCATGAGGATGTCGGCGCCGAAGCGACGGCAGATCTGACGAAACGGGCCTTCCGACACCCCGGCCATGGGAGCCAGGATGAGGGGGACGCCGGGGGAGGAGAAGAACGATAACCGCATGAGGGAAAGCTATTTGGCAAAGGCGGAAGCGGCAACGCGGGGGGTACCGGACGCCTTCCCACCAATCTAGACTACACCGGGAATGCGCCTCGGTGAATTCCTGGACCCCAACGCCGTCTCCCTCGACCTTCAGGCCCCGACCAAGGACCTGGTGTTCGATGAATTGGTGGCCCTGCTGCGTCTCGATGAGCGCTCGACCCTGCAGGTGAGCCGGTTGCTCAAGCGGCGAGAGGCGCTGGGCTCAACCGGCGTGGGGCGAGGATTCGCCATCCCGCACTGCCGCTCCCTCGCGCTCAATCGATTGCGCCTGGGCTTCGGGCTGCACCGCGCCGGCCTGGAGTACGATGCCGTCGATCACCGCCCGGTGCATATCTTCTTTATGATTGTGGCACCGCCGACCGAAGTGTCGAATCAGTATCTGCCGGTGCTCGGAAAGCTTGCCCAGTTCGCCCAGATGCCGGACGTGCCGGATCGGCTGAGGGCTCTCGAGGATGCGGAGCAGCTCTTCCGCCTGCTCGAGGAAAAGGGGGTTTAGGCTACTCCCACTCGATCGTGGCGGGCGGCTTCGAGCTCACGTCGTACACCACCCGGTTCACCCCCTTCACCTCGTTGGCGATGCGATTCGAGATGTGCCCCAGCACCTCCGGTGGGAAGGGGTACCAGTCGGCGGTCATCCCGTCGCGGCTGGTGACCGCGCGCAGGGCCACCGCCTGATCGTAGGTGCGGAAGTCCCCCTGCACTCCCACCGAGCGGATCGGGAGCAGCACGGAAAAGGCCTGCCAGATCTCGTCGTAGAGTCCCGCCGCGCGAATCTCTTCGATGTAGATCGCATCCACCTGCCGGAGCATGTCGAGCGCCGGGCGGGTGACCGCGCCAAGAATTCGGATGGCCAATCCCGGCCCGGGAAACGGATGCCGGCCGACGATCTCCTCCGGCAGGCCCAGCTCGCGCCCCACCTGGCGCACTTCGTCCTTGAAGAGCTCGCGGAGCGGCTCGATCAGCGCGAAGGGCAGTTTCTCTGGAAGCCCGCCGACATTGTGGTGGGTCTTGATGGTGACCGATGGCCCTCCTCCGGGCGATGTCGATTCGATGACGTCGGGGTAGAGCGTTCCCTGCACCAGGAAGCCGACATCTCCACCCACTGCGCTGGCCTCGTCGGCAAACACCTCGATGAACTCGTGCCCAATGATGCGCCGCTTTTCTTCGGGATCGACGACCCCATCGAGTCGGGCGAGGAACCGGTCGCTCGCCTCGATCACCCGGAGGTCGATGCCCAGATGCCTGCGGAAGGTCTGCTCGACCTGCTCCCGTTCGCGCAACCGGAGCAGCCCGTGATCCACGAAGATGCAGGTGAGCCGGTTGCCGACGGCGCGATGGACCAGCGCGGCAGCCACCGACGAATCGACCCCACCGGAAAGCCCACAGATCACTCGGGTCGCCGGCCCGACCTGACGGATGATCCGCGCGACCTCGCTCTCGATGAAATGCCCGGCGGTCCAGTCGGGGGTGCAGCCGCAGACATCGAAGAGAAAGCTCGCGATGATTTCTCCGCCGCGGGGAGTGTGCGCGACCTCGGGATGAAATTGTACCGCGAAGACCGGCTTGCTCTCATGCTCGAAGCCGGCGACCGGCGAATTCGCGCTCGACGCGATGGCCACATAGCCCGGAGGCGGGGCGTCCACGTGGTCGCCGTGACTCATCCATACCTGGATCTCTTCGCCCGGCGTGAAGCTTTGGAAGAGACGGCCGCCGTGGACCTTGACCGCGGCCCGGCCGTACTCCTTCCGCGACGCGCTCACCACTCGCGCTCCGGCGAGATGCGCGATGAGCTGCATCCCGTAGCAAAGTCCGAGCACCGGAATGCCGAGGTCGAGCAGCTCCTTTGGTGCGAGCGGCGCGCCCTCGTCATAGACGGAGTTGGGACCACCGGAAAGAATGATTCCCTTCGGACCCCACTCGCGGATCCAGGCCAGTGAGCGGTTCGATGGATGGATCTCCGAGTACACATGGGCTTCGCGCACCCGCCGGGCAATCAGCTGGGTGAACTGGGAGCCGTAGTCGAGGATGAGGATCCTGTCGTGCGTCGTCATGGCGAGTCAGCGGGGCGGCTGAGGCAATCCGGCCGTTCACCACGAATTAGCTCTTCCAACTGCTCGCGCGGCCGCGCGATGGCCCACCTGCTCCCATCCACCAGGAGCTCCGGAGGACGGGCCCGCGCGTTGTAGGTCGACGCCATCACGAACCCGTACGCGCCGGCGCCCAGGATCGCGATCACGTCACCCGCCTCCACCAGCGGGAGGGGGCGGTCGAGCGCCAGGAAATCGCCGCTCTCGCAGATCGGACCGACCACATCCACGTGCCTGAGCGCCCGGCCCTGATCCCGGGCGACGACCATCTCGTGGTGGGCATTGTACCGGCTGGGCCGCACCAGGTCGGTCATGCCGGCATCGACCACCACGAAATGCTTGCCGCCCGCCTGCTTCCGGTAGAGAACGGTCGTGAGCAGGATTCCCGCGCTGCCGACGAGGTACCGTCCCGGCTCGAGGTGGACAGCCAGGTCCAGCGGCGCCGTGATCGGGCCGATGGCCGCGGCGAGGTCTTTGGGATCGAGCGGGATCTCGTCCTTGTAGCGGATGCCCAGTCCGCCGCCGATGCCGATCGACTCGAGCGTCGTGATGCCCGCCCCGCGAATCGTACCGACCAGCACGGCCAGGCGGGCGGCGCCCGTCGTGTACGGCTCGGTCTCCAGCAGCTGACTGCCGACGTGCATCGCGATACCGCTGAGCAAAAGCTTCGGTTCCCCGGCGATACGCCTGGCGGCGTCCAGGACCTGGTCGGCGGGAATTCCGAACTTGGCGGCCGCCGTGCCGGTGGTGATGTACGGATGGGTATCGACGGTGACATCGGGATTGACCCGGATGCCGACGCGAACCGGCGCGGCGCCGACGCGGCCCTTCGCAAGCTCGGAGAGCAGGCTCAGCTCTTCGAGCGACTCGATGTTGATCTGCCCGATACCCGCGTCGAAGGCTTGGACGAGCTCGGCCGCTGTCTTCCCTACCCCGCTGAACACAATCCGGTCCGGTGGGAATCCCGCCGCCCGGGCAAGAAAGAGCTCACCGGCCGACACGATGTCGCAGCCGGCGCCGAGGTCGCGCAGGACACGTAGCACGGCGAGACAGCTGTTGGCCTTGACTGCATACTGGATCCGGTGCGGCAGCGCGCCCATGGCGGCCGCGAGCGCGGCATAGCGTCGCCGGATCGATTCGGTGTTGTAGATGTACGCCGGTGTCCCTGCCTCGCGGGCAAGCTCTTCGAGCGAAACCTTGCCCAGGAGGAGTGCCCCCGCGCCGTCTCGGGACAATCCCGCGTCAGAGAAGAGCTCCTCCATCCTCAGTACGCCTTGGCCCACACGACCTCGCTCGTGGCGGGGCGCCCGGTCCAGATGCACTTCGCCGGCGCTTCGGCGGAGCGGAATTCTTCATCCGGGATGACCCGGATCGTCGCTTTGGTCTGCTCCTTGATCTCGGCTTCGACCGCGGGATCACCGCACCACCCGGCATAGACGAAACCCCCCGTGCCCTCCAGGAAATCAATGAACTCCTGCTTCGATTTGGGGCCTCGGAAGGACGCCGCCTCCCTGCGCGCCCTGGCCGCCTCGAGGAGCGCGATCTGCATCCGTTCCATTTCCTGGTGCAGCCGCGCCGCGAGGCCGGCCATCGGGAGCGGCTCCTTGGGGCCCCCGGTACGGCGCGCGAGCATCACAGTCTGATTGGCAAGATCCCGTGGCCCGAGCTCGAGACGGAAGGGAACGCCGCGCCCCTCCCACTCATAGTACTTGGCTCCTGGCTTCATCCCTTCGCGCGCATCCTGGTGGGTGCGAATTCCGGCGGCGCGGAGTTCTGCGACGATCCGGTCCCCCGCTTCCGCGATCCGCGCGCGCTCTTCGTCGGTCTTCCAGATCGGAACGATCACCACCTGCCACTGGGCGAGACGTGGCGGGCAGACCAGCCCCTGATCGTCTCCGTGGGTCATGATGAGTCCGCCCACCAGGCGGGTGGACACACCCCACGACGTGCTCCAGACATGGTCGAGTCCGCCGTCGGCGGTCTGGAAGGTGACGTCGAAGGCCTTCGCGAAATTCTGCCCGAGGTTGTGGCTGGTGCCGGCCTGCAGCGCCTTGTTGTCCTGCATCAGGGCCTCGATCGCGTACGTGCGGAGCGCCCCGGCGAATCGCTCGCTGTCGGTCTTCCGGCCGGTGATGACGGGCATCGCCATCCACTCTTCCGCGAACTTGCGATAGATCGCGAGAATCGTCTGGGTTTCGCGCTCGGCTTCCTCCTCGGTGGCATGGGCGGTGTGCCCTTCCTGCCAGAGGAATTCGGTGGTCCGCAGGAAGAGCCGGGTTCGAAGCTCCCACCGGACCACATTGCACCACTGGTTGACCAGGAGCGGCAGGTCGCGCCAGCTCTGGATCCACTTGGAGAACATCGCGTAGATGATGGTCTCCGACGTGGGTCGCACCACGAGAGGCTCCTCGAGCTCCTTGCCGCCGGCATGGGTCACCACCGCCGTCTCGGGCGCGAAGCCTTCGACATGCTCCGCTTCCTTGTTGAGGAAGCTCTGCGGAATGAAAAGCGGGAAGTAGGCGTTCTGGTGGCCGGTGTCCTTGAACATCCGGTCGAGCGCCTTCTGCATCTCCTCCCAAATCGCGTACCCATTGGGCCGGATTACCATGCAGCCGCGGACCGGGCTGTAATCGGCCAGCTCGGCCTTCATGATGAGCTCGTTGTACCAGGCGGAGAAATCCTGGGAGCGGGTCGTGAGCGCTTTGCTATCTGCCATGAGCATTCATTTCCAGCTCCTCCGTGAGCACGTCCGGCAGCTCCGCCAACGGGACTTCGCGCTGCCCACGCGTGCCCAGATCCTTGAGCAGCGCGGCGTTCCGCGCCCGCTCCTCGGGGCCGAGCACGATCGCATACCGGGCGCGGCGCGCCGAGGCCAGCTCGAGCTGTTTCCCGATCTTGAGATCGCCGAGGGCATACTCGACGCGGATATCCCTTCCCCGCAGCGCATGAACGAGACGAAGTACCGTCGGACGGTCGTCGCTCGTCGCCCCGATCACGAACACCTCGGCGCTGGGCGCGGGCGCCGGGACGAGTCCCCGCTCCTTGAGCAGCTCTCCCAAGACCACGTCGCCCATGCCGAAGCCCAGTGCCGGAAGATTCACCCCGCCCACCCGCTCGAGGAGATCATCGTAGCGCCCGCCGCCGCAGATGGCGCGAAGCGATCTCTGCGCGTCGAAGAGCTCGAATACCGTGCCAGTGTAGTACGCGAGGCCGCGCACGATGGTGAGGTCGAGATCAAGGAACTCGCCCAGTCCCATCGCCTCGAGCGCCTCCATCGTGCGACGCAGCGGCTCGCCGGCGCCTGCCGCGGCGGGATAGCTCGATTCGAGGTCGGCCCAGGTCCGGATCGAGGGGAACGCTTCCAGGCGCGTGATCGCCTCTTCGCTGGCGCCGTCCTCGAGCAACGCGCGCTTTCGCGTGGCGTACTCCGAGCGGCCCAGCTTGTCGAGCGCATGGAACGCGAGTGTCTGGCGGGACGCGCCGATGCCGATCTCTTCCAGCAGGACGGCGAGGAGCCGCCGGTCGGAAAGCCGCACCCGCACGTCTGCGGCGGTGAGCCCGAGCGCTCGCATGACGTCGATGCTCAGCGCGACAATCTCGGCGTCGCCGAGGGGGCCCGGCTCGCCGATCAAATCACAATTGAGCTGGAAGTGCTCTCGAAGCCGGCCGCGCTGCTGCCGTTCGTAGCGAAAGAGCTGAGGAATGGAGAACCATCGGATTGGTTTCCGGAGTCCGTTCGCACGCTCCGCGACCATGCGCGCGAGCGTCGGCGTCATATCGGGCCGAAGCGCCACCTCGCGTCCACCCTTGTCGGTGAACTCGTAGAGCTGCCCGGCGATCTCATCGCCACTCTTGCCGGTATAGAGCTCGAGCGGTTCCAGCGGCGGCCCGTCGTACTCCTCGAACGCGTACCGGCGCGCCACCCGCCGCATGGCATCAAAGATGTGAGCCCGGAGGGCAAAGTCTTCGGGGAAAAAGTCCCGGAATCCGGGAAGGGCCTTGAAGGGCATCGGGCAAAGATAACCCCCCCTAAGCCCTCAGGGACTCATGATTTAGCTGTGGATCAGGGACCCTTTCGGAGCGAGTAGGCGCGAACATGCTGCACGTCGTCGGAATCCCTCCAGACGCCGTACACGGCGTCGGTCCCGATCGTTGCGGCGCGGAAATTGGCCGGCATCGTTACCCGTCCCAGCAAACGGCCGGATGAATCCACCACCGCAAAGATGCTCGACTCCATCCGGGGAGGCTGGACCTCCTGGGCCCAGATGTTCCCCTCGGCATCGATCAGCAATGCGCCCACGAACGGCAATGTCGCGGGATACTTTGCCTGCTCGATGCGTGCCGTGATCTGCGATCTGATCGCCTCGGGCATGTTCCGCATCATGGGAATCCCTTTGATCTGTTCGAGCTGGAACTTGCGGTGTGCCGCAATATCGTCGGGCGTGATCGGCACCGGCCTGGTGTCCAGCCGGATGAGTCGAATCAGCTTCCCGTCGAGCCGGCGCACTTCGATTTCCCAGGCGTTGTTCTGCGCCAGATAGAATCGATCGCCGTGCGCGACGGCCACGCTCTGCCGGCCCAGCGGAACCGGGGTGGGCGCCGAGAACGACTGGCCCCCCATCGTCATAGTCACCTGCTCCATTTCGGCGCCGGGAAACCTCCCGAGCGTGTCGCGCACCATTCCATCAGGCCCGTACCGCACCGCGCTCACCGAGTCACGATAGCTGCCCTCGCGCGTCTGGTTGATGGCAAAGCTCATCGTAACGCCCGCCACGCTTCCGTCGGCAAACCAGCCCTGCGGGATCGCAAGCTCGAACCGTCCATCGGTCGGGAGCATCGTTCCTGTCGCGCCGCCCAGCGAAAAGGAGCGGCGGAAGGTCCCGTCCGGGTCGAGAACCGTGAGACGCCGCACCAGGAAGTCGGACACCAGGATCGAATCGCCGGGGCCGAGCCAGATTCCCGCGAGGTTCTGATATTCGCCGGGTCCGCTTCCCGCGCGGCCGGAGGTGTGCAGGTGCGCTCCGCTGGAGTCGTAGATCCGAACCTCATGGGTGCCGGCATTCGCGATCGCCAGGCTGCCGTTCGTGAGCCTGACCGGCCCGGACACGCTGTCGATATCCCCGCCGATGTCCACGACCGCGCTGTCGATCACCCGCCATCCCTGGCCGGACGGCCATTGGGAACCGCTGTTCTCCACGATGGACACCCCGGCGCTATCCCGAGTGACGGCATCCCCACCGGCGTCGCTCCCCCTGCCGCACGCCGCCGAACTGATCATCACGGCGCCCACAAGCCAGGTTCCTCGCATCACCAGCCTCCAGTTAAACGGGTTGAAACCCGAGAACCTCCATCACGTCACCCACGGTATGAAAAGAGCCGGTCACCAGCACCGTGCCCGCACCCTGCTGCACGCGCCCGAGCGCTTCCTCGAAGTCTGGAATCAGCTGCCAGTGCGCCCGGGCGGGAGGGCGGGCCGGATCGCGAAGCCAGCGCTTGAGCCACTCGATATCCCAGCGCCGCCCCTCGGCGCTCGGCGTCACGGTGAGCACGCCCCGGTCCACCACGCGGTCGAGCTGCACCAGCATGTCGGGCCATGCCTTGTCGCCGAGGATCGACACGAGCGCATGGACCGGCCGGCGCGGCTTGAGCTCTGCGAGAGCCAGGCAAAGGGCCGCGACCCCGTCGGGATTGTGGGCCACGTCGAAGAGCCACTTGCCGCGCTGATCGAGCCGGCCAGGGACTGTGGCAGCCGCGAACCCCTCGAGGAGCGCCCGCTCATCCGGCCGGTACGGCGACGGAAGCGCCCGGAGCACCTCGGCCGCGACCGCCGCGTTTCGCCGCTGGTGATTGCCCTTGAGCGCGAGCGGGCCGTCGTAGCGCGCCTCCGGGCCGACGATCCGCACATCCGGTTGAGCCGCCGGATCGAGCGAGGTGACCGAGGCCGCCGCTTCCCTTCGCAGCACCTCGATGACTGCCGGACGGGTCTCGCCGATGACGAGCGGCGCCTCCGGCTTCGCAATCCATGCTTTTTCCCTGCCGATCGCTTCGAGGGTCTCACCCAGGTATTTCTGGTGATCCATCTCGATCTTGGTGATCACGCTGGCGACCGGGCGCACCACGTTGGTGCTGTCGAGCCGTCCGCCCAGGCCCACCTCGATGACCGCGATCTCCGCGCCCCGCGCGGCGAGGTCGGCAAACGCCATCGCCGTGGTCGTCTCGAAAAAGGTCGCTCCCAGCTCGTCGGCGGTGTGCCGAAGGAGCGCCGTCCACATCGCCACCGCCTCCTCCCCGATCGGGACGCCGTCGACCATGATCCGCTCGCGGAACGAGACCAGGTGCGGAGAGGTGTACGCACCGACCCGCCACCCCGCCGAGCGGAGCGCCGCCGTCACCAGCGCCGTGACGCTCCCCTTCCCGTTGGTTCCCCCGACGTGGACCACCGGAATCTGGTCGTGCGGATTCCCGAGGAGCGCGAGCAGCTCCCGGGTGGTCTCGAGCCCGAATTTGATCTGGGTGACGCGCGGATAGAGGTAGGCGAGGGCGTCAGCGTAGGTGAGGGGCATGGTGCATGGTGAGCAGTGAGCAGTGAGCGGTAAGCGGGTTGGACCCGCTCACCGCTTACCGCTTACCGCTCACCCTGTCAGGCAGTGGCCCCCGCCGTCGCCACAGTACCCTGCGCCGCCCCCTGCATGTGGCGAATGAGCCGGGCCGTTGTGTCGCGGAGGGAGCCGCGGGGCACGACGTCGTCGATCTGCCCGTGCTCGAGGAGGAATTCGGCGGTCTGGAAACCTTCGGGGAGATCCTGCCCGATGGTCTGCTTGATCACGCGCTGCCCGGCAAAGCCGATCACGGCGCCGGGCTCCGCCAGGATCGCGTCACCCTGCATGGCGAACGACGCCGAGACGCCGCCGGTCGTGGGGTCGGTCAGGACGGTGACGAAGGGTATGCTGCCCATCTTGAGCTGGGCGATGGCGGCGGAGGTCTTGGCCATCTGCATGAGCGAGAGGACGCCCTCCTGCATCCGGGCTCCCCCCGAGGTGCAGACCAGCACCAGCGGCAGCCGCTTGTCGGCGGAGCGACGCGCCAGCCGCGCGATCTTCTCCCCGACGACGGAACCCATCGAGCCACCCATGAACGCGAAATTCATCACGCCCAGATGGTACGGGAGGCCGTCCAGCCGGCCGAACCCCGTGTAGATCGCGTCCGAGGCCCCCGCCTTTTTCTCGGCGGCGACGAGCCGATCGCCATAATTCTCGAAGCTGAGGGGGTCCTGCGATCTCAGGCCGGCGAAGAATTCCCGCCAGGTCCCGGCATCGGTCAGGAGCTCGATGTACTCTTCCGCCGTGAACCGGCGATGGTGCCCGCATTCGGAGCAGACATTGAGCGCTTTCTCGAACCGCTCCCGGATATCGACATGTCCGCAGTTCTCGCAGCGTTCCCAGGCGTCCTTCGGAATCTCCAGCCGCGTGCGCTGGGATATCCTGGGCTTTCGCTCCTTCTTGAACCACGCCATAACGGCCATAGGCTCGGGATAGAGGGCACGAGGAACGTGACACCAGGGTGATAGCGACCGATCAATCTGGCGCAATTCCTCGCACGACGCCAGTCCTTGACACATAAGTTGTTGCTATGTATCGGCATAGCCACTCAGCCTCGAGTCGTAGGCGACCCGCAGGACCAACCCGACGGCCAGCCCCAGCCCCAACAGGAAGGAGCCTCCGTATGAAAAGAATGGCAGCGGAATCCCGGTGATCGGCATGACATTGATCGTCATCCCGACATTCTCAAAGAGATGGGTGAAGAGAAGTCCGAGGACGCCAAACACCACGAGACTCGAAAACGGGTCAGTGGCCCGGCGGGCGATTCGGAGCAGGATCAGGAAGAGGACGAAAAAGAGGCTCAGCGCGGCGACGACGCCGACGAAACCGAGCTCCTCGCCGAGCACAGCAAAAATGAAATCCGTGGGCTGCTCGGGCAGGAACGCCAGTCGCTTTTGCGGTCCGTCGAGGAACCCGTTGCCGAAAATCCCCCCGGATCCGATAGCGACCTTGGACTGGATCGCCTGGTAGCCGGCGTGGACGGGATCGCTCTCCGGATTGAGGAAGCTGGTCAGGCGATGCTGCTGGTACGGCTTGAGGTTATTCCAGAGGATGATCGCGAGCACACCCATCGCCGCGTTGACCAGATAGATGAGCACACCCTCGGCGACATACGCGCGCCAGAGGATGAGGAGGAAAAAGAGCAGCAGCATCCAGGCGCCCCACCACCGGGTGTCGGCGGCGAGGAGCAGACTCACGACGGGAGAGATCAGGAGCAACAGCAGCCGGGGCGACACGCCGGCCCAGAACAGCATCGCGAAGAGGATGCCGACGAAGACGATGGCGCTGCCGAGATCGGGCTGCCGGAGGACCAGGAGGAAAGGCACCGCGGCGATCACGCCCGGCGCGACGAGCTGGCGAAGGCTGTCCGGAGGCTCGCGCCGCGAGGAGAGATACCGCGCCAGCAGGAGAATCGTCGCGAGCTTCGCGAGCTCCACCGGTTGCCCGATCCGGATTCCGCCGATCTGGAGCCAGCTCTTGCTGCTCGCGGCCGATCCGGCACCGGTACCCACGAGGAGGGTGAGCACGAGGAGGAGCAACCCCAGGGCATAGATGCCCGGAGCGCCCCACTCGAGGATCCGGGAGTTGACCCGGAACGCCAGCGCCGCCGCGACGATCGCGAGGCCCACCCAGACGATCTGCCGGAGCCAGAGTCCCCTCGCCGCGGAAGGCACGTCGGTTTGCCCGGCGGAATACACCATCAGCACGCCGAAGGTGACGAGCAGGACGGCGACCACGATGAGGGGCCGGTCGAGTCCGGTGCGCCTCATCGCGCGGTGGTATCAGGCGGGATGGTCAAGGACGAGCCAGCACCAGTGACTGAATCCTGGAGCACCGGTACACGCACCCTGGCGGCGGCAAGGGTCGGGTCGATCGAGGCGAGGTATCGCTTGATGACCCGAACGACGTACGGGGCGACGAAAGCGCCCCCGTGTCCCTCGAGCGACTCCATGATGGCCCCGACCACGATCTCGGGATTGTCCGCGGGGGCGTAACCGATGAACCAGCCGTGGTCCTTCCCGGTTTCGTTCTGCGCGGTGCCGGTTTTGCCCGCCACGTTGAGCAGCCGCCCGCCGCTGCCCGCCGCCGTGCCCGAGGTCACCACCCTTGCCAGAGCGGCCTGGAGACCCGCCAGCTGCTTCCTGGTGATGCCGAGGGAGCGCTGCGCTCCTTTCCGACGCGCCACGAGGAAAGGAGCGCCGGTGTTACCGTCCCCGGCGAGCGCCGCGTAGAAGCGCATCATGTTCATGAGGGTCTGGCTATTCTCGCCTTGACCGATCGCAAGGTTCAGCGGCACGGCCGCACTCCAGCCCCGTGGCCCATAGCGCCGGTTGTAATACGCGGTGTTCGGGGGAAAGATCGGACGTTGCTCGTTGCCGAGGTCGATGCCGCTCCGCTCGCCGAAACCGATCCGGGTGCCTTCCTCCAGAATGGCCGGCAGCCCGAGACGAATTCCCAGCTGATAGAAATACACATCGCAGCTCCCGGCGATGGCACCGGTGAGGTCGAGGGAGCCGTGGCCTTCCCGCTTCCAGCACTTGAAGGCCCGGTTGCCGAACTGTAGCGCTCCGCGGCAGGTGATGGGCATATGGGTGGTGAACTCGACCACGCCCCGCCGGAGACCAATCACCGCTATGGCCAGCTTGAATGGGGACGCCGGAGGATAAGTGCCTCGCATCGCCCGGTTGATGAGCGGCTTCGCCGGATCGTCCCTCAGTCTATTCCAGAGGTCCGAGCCGATACCGCCGATGAACTCATTCGGATCGAAGGTGGGTGCCGAGTAGAGAGTCAGCACCCCTCCGTCTGGCGTCATCGCCACCAGCGCCCCCCGGGTCCCGGCCAGTTCGCTGCTCCACATGCTGTCGACGAATTCCTGGAGGCGGAGATCGATCGTGGTGGTGATCGGGTTCCCGGCGATGGGCGCGAGGGATGGCGAGGAAACTTCCTCCCGCACCATCCGTCCCCGCGCGTCCACCTCGGTGTAGCGGACGCCGTCCACTCCCCGTATCACGGAATCGTACTGCTGCTCCAGCCCGTCCCGTCCCACGATGGAGCCCATTCGGGCGCCGGGGTAGCGGCCCTTTTCCAGTTCGTCTTCGTCGATCTCCGCGACGTATCCCACGAGATGCGCCACCGCGGAGCGGGAGCGATAGATTCGCCGTGGCTCGGTCTGGACCACGAGACCCGGCAGCAGATACCGGTGCTCCTCCAGCTTGGAGATGGTGCCGAAATCTGCTCCGCTGAGCACCACGGCCGGCTGGTACTGGGCGCTGCGGAATTTGCCGACGATAGCCCGCACGAGGCCGCCGTCCAGCGCCACGATGCTTGCGAGCCGGTCCAGCACGGCCTGCATCGAATCGACCGAGGGCGCGAACAGCTTTACGGTGTATCCCGGCTCGTTCTCCGCGATGTTGAGGCCGTTGCGGTCGAGAATGGCGCCGCGCGGTGCCAGCAGCGGTACCTGACGGAGCCGGTTCTTCTGCGACTTCAGCCGGTAGTCCTCGTAGCTCATGACCTGGGCGCGGAAGAACGCCCCGACCAGAAGCAGGAAGGTCACCGCGAGCACCCACTGCGCCGACATGGAGCGGTCGCGGACCCGGTCGCTGGTGAAACCGCTCACGCTTCGATCCGGATCGCGAACCAGTCTCGGAACATCAGGAGCAGGATGAGGCCGGCCAGCGCGGTCGTGAGCGCCTGCAGCGGCGCCCAAACGAGGAGCGCGGAGGGGAGCTGGCTCGACGGCGTTCCGCTCGCCAGGAGAACGATCGCGTTTCTGAGCCAGACCCCGCCGGCGAAGAGCCCGGCGTTCACCACGAGGTTGTCGGGGAAGAACACCGCGCGCCCCCAGGCCGCGATATAGGCGACCACGGTGTGGGCGAGGGCGCCGGCGCCGAAGGCGGCGGGGGTCAGAACATCACTCGCGAGTCCGACCAGGAATCCGGCAACCGCCGCCCAGCCGGGGCGGGAGCGCACCGCCACCAGCATGAGGGCGCAGAGGAGGAAGTCGGGCGCCGCGCGGCCGTCGAAGATGCGCGGCCGCACGTAGAAATGCATCGCGAAGAGCAGCAGGAAGCCCAGTACAAGCCGGCCGTCGCCACGACGGGGACTCACGGCACCGGCTCCGGGCCGGCGGGGGTGCGGACCACGAGCACGTGCGCGACGTGGCCGGGATTCGCGAGGGGCGCCAGACGATATACGCGCTCCCAGCCGAGCTCCTCCCGGCCCAGTCCCGCGACGCGGCCGATCGGCAATCCCTTGGGATAGACGCCGCCCAGGCCGGAGGTCATGACCAGGGTGCCGGTCGCGACCGTGTCCCGGTACGCGACCCCGCGCAACTCGAGAAAGGTCTGGCTCGCATCGGTGTTGAGCGACGGCGCCGCGATACCGAGCACCGTGCCGTCTGCCGTCACCGCGCTGACCCGGAAATCGGGATGGGCCCAGGTCATGGCCACCGCGCTGCGACCGTCCACGCTGATGAGCACGCCGAGGAGTCCCTCCGGAGAGACCACCGGATCGCCGGCGCGAACGCCGGTGCCCGCGCCAACGCTCAGGAGGAGGGTCCGGCCACCGGTGGGAGAGATCTGATGGAGCACTTCGGCGGGAATCGCCGCGCTGACGGTGCGCGCCTTGAGGTCGAGGAGCGCTCGGAGCCGGGTGTTCTCGGCAATGAGCGCCGCCATGGACTGCGCGGCGAGGGCGGCCGAATCGCGCTCCGCCTGCACCGCTTGAAAGCGCGCGCGGCTGGTGCGGCCCTCTTCGGCGCGCTCCTGGGTCCAGATGAATGGACGCAGCGCCGTATTCCGGAGCGCGGTGCCGAGGGGCAGACTGAAGCGATCCGGAAGCGCCAGCGCGCCCGCCGAGAGCACGAGGCAAGTGAGAAACAGGAGGGAATCGCTCCGTGAGGTGGCGCGGCCCGGAGCCCGGATCATGTCAGGAGGTGAGAACGCTCCGATACTTCTCGAAATCGTCGAGAATCCTGCCGGTGCCCCGGACCACGCACGTGAGCGGGTCCTCGTCCACGTGAATCGGGAGCCCGGTTTCCTGCTGCAGCAGGAGGTCGAGCCCGCGAATGAGCGCGCCGCCTCCGGTCATGATGATGCCGCGATCCACGATGTCGCTCGAGAGCTCGGGCGGCGTGATCTCGAGAGCGCGGCGAACCGCGTCCACGATCTGCTGCACCGGCTCCTGGATCGCCTCGCGAATCTCGGAGGAATGCACCCGCACCGTCTTGGGAATGCCGGAGACGAGATCGCGCCCCTTCACTTCCATTTCCCGCTCTTCGCCGGTGGGATACGCCGAGCCGATCTTGATCTTGATCGCTTCCGCGGTCGGCTCACCGACCAGCAGATTGTAGTTTTTGCGCATGAACTGCACGATCGCCTGGTCCAGCTCGTCGCCCCCGGTGCGGATCGAGGTGTCCGAGACGATCCCGGAGAGCGCGATCACGGCGATCTCGGTGGTGCCGCCGCCGATGTCGATCACCATGTTGCCCGTCGGCGTCTCCACCGGCAGCCCCACGCCGATCGCGGCCGCCATCGGCTCGGCCACCATCAGCACCTGCTTCGCGCCGGCGGTCTCCGCCGAGTCGCGCACCGCGCGCCGCTCCACTTCGGTAATGCCGGAGGGGACGCAGACGATGACGCGCGGCCTCACACGGAAGACATGCTTGTCGATGATCGTCTTGAGGAAATAGCGGAGCATCTTCTCGGTGACGTCAAAGTCGGCGATCACGCCATCCTTGAGCGGACGGATCGCGATAATCCCGTCGGGCGTGCGCCCGAGCATGCGCTTCGCTTCGAGTCCGATCCCTCTGATTTTGCCGGTGCTGCGCTCAAGTGCGACGACGGAGGGCTCGTTGAGGACGATCCCTTCACCCTTGACGTAGATGAGGGTATTGGCCGTGCCAAGATCGACAGCGATCTCGTTCGCGGGAAGGAAATCCAGAAACTTGAAGGAACCAAACATGATCGCGGGGCCGCCGGGGTGGACCTTTTGCTAACCTAATGGCACGCTTAGACATATACAAGCCGTCAAACCCAACCTCTCAAGCCCTCAAGCCGCTGCTCCCGAACCCGCCGGTGCCCCGTTCCGTCGCGGGCAGTTTTTCAACCGTTCGGAATTCAGCCGGTTCGACCCGACCGATCACAAGCTGCGCGATCCGCATCCCGCGGGTGACCTTGAACCCCTCCTGCCCGAGGTTCACCAGGGCGTCTTTGAGCTCGCCGCGGTAATCGCTATCGATCGTGGCGGGAGTATTCGGCAGCGTGACGCCAAACGTGAGTGCGAGCCCGGAGCGGGGACGGATCTGGATCTCGTAACCCGCAGGGATAGCGACGGCGAAGCCGGTCGCGAAAACACGCCGCTCGCCGGGAGCGAGCACTCCGCTCTCGGCGCTGGCGAGATCGAAGCCGGCGGAGCCGGAGGTCGCGCGCGTCGGGAGCAGGAGGCCGTCGCCGTGCGGAAGGCGCTGGATCTGGATTTCAATCATGAGGCAAGGGGGCAAAGAGGCAAAGAGGCAATGGAGGGCACTTTGCCTCCTTGCCACCTTGCCTCCTTGCCTCGTCCTAGAGAACGCTCTCCACATCGACGAGCGGAAGGTTGAATGCCTCCGCCACCCCCGGATACACGACCTTCCCTTCCACCACGTTGAGCCCGAGCGCCAGCGCGCGATCTTCCTTGCACGCTTGCTTCCAGCCGAGTTTCGCGAGGCGGAGGCCGTAGGGCAGCGTGGCGTTGGTGAGCGCGAGCGTCGAGGTGCGCGGGACGCCGCCCGGCATGTTGGCGACGGCGTAGTGCAGGATGCCATCCACGAAGTAGGTGGGGTTTTCGTGGGTGGTCGGCTTGATCGTCTCGACGCAGCCGCCCTGGTCCACCGCAACGTCCACGATCACGGCGCCCGGCTGCATGCGCTTGAGATCGGCCCGGGTGACGAGGTGCGGCGCCTTGGCGCCCGGGAGAAGCACGGCGCCGATGACGAGATCGGCGCGCTCGATCGCCTCGAGAATGTTGAAGCGGTTGGAGTAGATCGTCTTCACATTGGCCGGGAGCACGTCGTCGAGGTAGCGCAGCCGCTCCAGCGAGATGTCGAGGATGGTGACGTTGGCCCCCATGCCGGCGGCCATCTTGGCGGCGTTGATCCCCACGACGCCGCCGCCGATGATGACCACCTTGGCGGGGGCCACTCCGGGCACGCCTCCGAGGAGCACGCCGCGCCCGCCATGGACCTTCTCGAGGTACTTCGCTCCCTCCTGCACCGCCATCCGGCCGGCGACTTCCGACATCGGCGTGAGCAGCGGCAGCTCGCCGCTCGGCAGTTGCACCGTTTCGTAGGCAATCGCGATCGCCCCTGAGGCGATGACCGCCCGGGTGAGCTCTTCCGCGGCGGCGAAATGGAAGTAGGTGTAGATCACCTGCCCCTTCCGCATCCGGGGCCACTCCACCGCGATCGGCTCCTTCACCTTCATGATCATCTCCGCCCTGGCCCACACTTCTTCGGCGGTGGCAAGGATTTTCGCCCCGGCGGCAACGTACTGCTCGTCGGTGAAGCCGCTCCCGAGCCCCCCGCCCTTCTCGACGAAGACGCTGTGGCCCTTGGCGGTCAGCAGCTCGGCTCCCGCCGGCACCAGCGCGATCCGGTATTCGTTGGTTTTGATTTCCCTGGGCACTCCGATGATCATCGCGGATCTCGCTCGTGAAAGGTCCTCATGGAGGGAGCTAGCGAGTCAGGGAGCTGGGGAGCTAGGGATTTCCCTAGCTCTTTAACTCTCTAGCTCCCTAGCTCCCTGTGTCAGGCCCCAACCGCACCACGCACCAGCGGTCGGGAGAGAAGTATTCCGCCGCGAGGGCGGCGATCATCTCCATGCTCACCGCGTCGATCTCCGCGAGAATCTCGTCGAGCCGGCGGTACCGGTCGCGGTGCAGCGCCGTCCCGGCCAGCCGATGCATCCGGCTGCCCGGGCTCTCCAGCGAGAGCATCACCTGTCCTTTGAGCTGCTGCTGGCCGCTCGCCAGCTCGTCGGCCGGCAGGCCTTCGCGCGCCATCCGGGCGAGCTCGCTCCGGATCGCGTCCTCGGCGGCGGACGCCGCACCCGGTGCGGCGCCTACATAAACCCCGGTCATCCCCGCGCTCTGATATCCCTGCTGGAACGCATACACCGCGTAGGCCAGCCCGAGCTCTTCGCGCACCCGCTGGAACAGGCGGCTCGACATTCCGCCGCCCAGGACATTCGTCAGGATGGCGAGCGCATACCGGCGTGGATCGCGGGCCGGAAAAGTGTCGGTTCCCAGCACGACGTGACTCTGGGTCGTGTCCCGGCGCTCGGCCAGCACCACCCCGCGCCGCGCCGGCACGGCGGGCACCGGTTCCCGCGCCGCCTCGGCTTCTCCCTCGAACCATCCTTCCCGCTCCAGCACCGTGAGGAGCTGGCCATGATCCACGTGCCCCGCGGCGGCGATGACGCAGTTCCCGCGATAGTATCCCCCCTGGTGCGCCGCCGCGAGTTCCGTGACGCCGAGGCGCCCGACCGTTTCGGGCGTGCCAAGGATCGAATACCCGTACGGGTGGTCGGGCCAGAGCGTCCGCGCGTGCAGCTCAAACACCAGATCATCGGGTGTGTCCTCGACGCCGTTGATCTCCTCCAGCACCACGTTCCGCTCCAGCTCGAGATCCTCCGCGCGCAGGAGCGGGTGGCGCACCAGGTCGGTGAGCACTTCGACGGCCAATGGAACGTCGGCGTCGAGAATATGGGCCTGGTAGCTGGTATGGTCGCGCGAGGTATAGGCGTCGAGCGAGCCGCCGCGGACCTCGAGCTCCTGGGCGAGCTGCTTTGCGGTGCGCCGCTCGGTTCCCTTGAAGACGAGGTGCTCCAGGAGGTGGGCCACGCCCATGACGTCCGGCGTTTCATGCGCGCTGGCGGAGCGGACCCAGATGCCCACCGCAGCCGACCGCACCCCCGGAAGAACTTCCGAGAGCACGGTCAGGCCATTATCTGCCGTGGAGCGGGTGAGCCCCTCGTCGAGTACCTGCAGTTCCACGGGCGGCTATCCGCTATCGGCTATCAGCTATCGGTCCGGTCACTCCTTGGGAATGAGAGCCTTGCGCGAGAGCTTCATCCGCCCGCGCTCGTCCACCTCGAGCAGCTGGACCTTGACGATATCGCCCTTCTTGACGACATCCTCGGTCTTCTCGGTGCGGCCGTGCTGCAGCTCGCTGATATGGAGCAGGCCCTCGACCCCCGGAATGATCTCGACGAAGGCGCCGAAGGCGGTCGTGCTCTTGACCGGTCCCTCGTACACCTTGCCGACTTCCGGCTCCGCCACGATCGCGGAGATCATGTCGCGGGCCTTCTGCCCCGCTTCGCCGCCCACCGCCGCGATCGTGACGATGCCCGAATCCTCGACCGAAATCTTGGCGCCGGTGGCGTCCTGAATGCCGCGGATCGTCTTGCCCTTCGGTCCGATGATGTCGCCGATCTTGTCGGGCTTGATCTGGATCGTGATGATGCGGGGCGCATGCGGAGACAGGTCGGGACGGGCCGCGGGGAGCACCTTCTTCATCTCGGCCAGGATGTGGAGCCGTCCCGCCTTGGCACGGGCGAGCGCCTCTTCCATGATCTTGAGGTCGAGCCCCTCGATCTTGATGTCCATCTGGATCGAGGTGATGCCCAGCTCGGTGCCCGCGACCTTGAAGTCCATATCGCCGAGGTGGTCCTCGCTGCCGAGAATGTCGGTCAGGATCGCGACCTTGTCGCCATCCTTGATCAGCCCCATCGCGACGCCGGCGCAGGCCGCTTTGACCGGCACACCGGCATCCATCAGCGCGAGCGAGCCGCCGCAGACGGTGGCCATCGAGGAGGAGCCGTTCGACTCGAGAATCTCCGAGACGATGCGCAGCGTGTAGGGGAAGCCGGCGAAGTCCGGCAGCAGCGGCTGCAGTGCCCGCTCGGCCAGAGCGCCGTGTCCGATCTCGCGGCGGCTGGTGCCGCGGATCATCTTCACTTCGCCCGTGCAATAGGGCGGGAAATTGTAGTGCAGCATGAACGACTTGGTGGTTTCGCCCGCCACGTCGATCGAATCGATCCGCTGCTCGTCGTCGCTGGTGCCCAGCGTGACGGCGACCAGCGCCTGGGTCTGTCCCCGGGTAAAGAGCGTCGAACCGTGCGCGCGGGGAAGGACCCCGGTCTCGATGGCGATCGGACGGACCGTGTTGGTGTCCCGGCCGTCGACCCGCTCACCCTTCTCGAGAACCTGCGCCCGCATCACTCTGTATTCGATGTCCTCGATCTCTGCGACGATCTCCTTGGCCCGCTCGGGATACTCGAGGGCCAGCTTGGCCACGATATCGCGCTTGACCTGCGCGAGACCGGCGGCCCGCGCCGATTTGTCCTTGGCGTTGATCGCCTTGGTCATGTCCTTCTCGGCCAGATCGCGCACCCGCCGGGTGAGCAGCTCGTCCACCGCCGCCTTGGTCCATTCCAACTTGGGCCGGCCGGCCTTCTTGACCATCTCCCTGGTGTGGCCAATCAGCTCCTTGATCCCCTTGTGGGCAACTTTGAGACCGTCGAGAATGTCGCTCTCCGACACCTCGAGCGAGTGGCCCTCGACCATAACGATCGAGTCGGCGCTGCCGCTGACGGTGAGATCGATGCTGGAGAACTCGAGCTGCTGGAAGGTCGGGTTCAGAATCCAGTTCCCTTCCATCCGGCCGACCCGTACCGTCGCGAGCGGGCCGTTCCACGGAATCGTGGAGACCGAGAGCGCGGCGGCGGCGGCAAAGGCGCCGATCACGTCGGCATCATTCTCCTGGTCGGCCGAGACGACGGTCACGAAGACCTGAACCTCGTTCTTGAATCCCTCGGGAAAGAGGGGCCGGATCGAGCGGTCGATGATCCTGCAGGCAAGAATCTCCTTGTCGGAGGGCCGTCCCTCGCGCTTGATAAACCCGCCCGGGATCTTCCCCGCCGCGTAGGTCTTTTCCTTGTATTCGACCGTCAGAGGGAAGAACGGAAGGGTCGAGACGTTTGGGGAGACGGTGACGGCGGCGAGCACCATCGTGTCGCCGAAGCGCACCACCACGGAGCCGGCGGCCTGCTTGGCCATCTTGCCCGTCTCGATGGTGAGCGGGCGGCCGGCAAATGTCGTTTCGATTCTGTGCACGGTTGACTGCCTTGGTTGAACTGTCCGCGTCCAATGCGAAGCGGGCGTCCCACGCGACACTGCGGGACGCCCGCGGGCATTGGGGGCCGGCTAGTGCCGGAGTCCGAGCTCTTGAATCAGTGCCCGGTAGGTCGAGAGATCGGTGTTCCGGAGGTAGGTCAGCAGCCGCCGCCGGGTTCCGACCATATTGAGCAGCCCTCGACGCCCGTGATGATCCTTGGCATGGGTGCGGAAGTGATCGGTGAGCGAGTTGATCCGCTCAGTGAGGAGAGCCACCTGGACCCGGGCTGAGCCGGTGTCCGCGTCGTGAAGACGGTGCTTCGTCATGACGGTCTGCTTGTCGTACGGCATGCGCTTCCCGGCCTCTGCATTCGGCTTTGTGAATATGCGAACCCTTGATAGCACAACAAGATAACGACAAGGAGGCAAAGAGGCAAAGAGGCCAGGAGGTAAAGTCGCTTCCAAGCCGCCGTTGCCTGGCTGACGGAGGGGCTCGCGGTCTACTTGTCGGCGCAGCTCGAGGGGGTCTATGAGCCGAATGGAAGCCTCGCGCAGGGCCTTGCCCGGAATCCACGAGAATTGCCGCACTCTGGGCCGCGCCGGAGCGCTAAGCGCCGGCGGGTTCTCTGCTGCGGTATGATGATCGGGAGACGGACGGGAGATGCTGCGCGCGGCACTGGACGTCAAGTCCTCGGAGGAATTGCTGACGGAACTCGGTGTGAGCGAGTTGGCGCTCATCTCCGCCTGGCGATCAACCACCAGCCGGACCGATAGCGGTTAGCGGTTAGCTGCTCCTCCCCACACCCCGAAGCTCGCCCCCGCCTTCTGTGCACGCTTGATCTCATACATTCGCGCATCAGCCACGGCGAGTGCGGCGTCTGGTGAGGCCGGTGCGGAGAGAAAGGTCGTGACACCGATGCTGAAGGTGACCGGCCAGCCGCCCTTCGCCATGGCTCCGTCGAGGAGGGACTGGAGTTTTCGCACCGCCGTCTTCGCCTGGGCGGGATTGGTCTCCGGCATCAGCACGGCGAATTCGTCGCCACCGAGCCGGGCGACAACGTCGATCCGCCGGGTCGCGGCGCGGAGGGTGCCGGCAACGGCACGGAGCACCTCGTCCCCCGCGTGGTGACCGAGACGATCATTGATCTGCTTGAAGTCGTCGACGTCGACGTAGGTGATCGTCCAGGGTCCCTCCCGCCGCGCCGCCAGGTCGACTGCACTGGTGAGTGCGCCGAAGAAGGCGCGCCGATTCGCCACCCCGGTGAGGGCGTCCTCCCGCGCGAGGCTGCGGAGATTGTCGGCCTGCCGCTCCATGAAGGACACCAGGAGCGCCAGGCCGGAGAAGAACAACAGCTCGACTGCGGCGTTCCACACGATGAGGCCCGGCTGCGAACGCACCGGCCGGCCGGTCACGTCGACCAGTGTCCAGAGCACCGTCGCGAGACCGGCGGTGACCAGGCCATCTCTCCGCCCGCAGAGCCACGCCACCGCCGCGATGGGAGGAAGGTAGAAAAATTCGAGCTGAATGTCCTGGCCCGACACATGGTCGGCCCACGCCACGAAGGCGAGCACCAGCCAGCTGGCCCCGAGAAGCAGCCAGGACGGCAGCTTCCTCAGGGTGAATTCGAGCCTCCGAAACCGCATGGCGTGCCTTGGACGCGGCGCGTCAGACGCCGAGGAGCCGGCGAATGTCGTTGGAGAAGGCGAGGATCATCAGGAGGCCGATCAGCACCAGCCCGACGAAGGTGAAGCGCTCCCGGAGCTTGAGCGAGAGCGGACGGCGGAGGACCAGCTCGCCGAGGAGGAAGAGGAACTGCCCGCCATCGAGCACCGGAATCGGGAGCATGTTGAGCACGGCGAGATTGACCGAAATCGTGGCCATGAAGACGAGAAACGCCACCAGGCCAAGCTGCGCGTATTCTCCCGCGGCAAGGCCGATCGCGATGGGCCCTCCGACTCCGCGGGTGGACACCCTTCCCGAGAACATCCCGCGCACGAAACGCACGATCTGGGTCGACACCGCGAGTGTCTGTCGCGCCCCCATCGCCAGCGCCGCGCCGAGCGAGACGGGCTCATGTCGAAGCGGCATCGGGAAGCCGATCCGCAGCCTGCCGACCCGCCGTTCGCCCGCGCTGTCCTTCACCGTCTCCGCGGCGGTATGGGCCATGAGCTCGGTCCGGCCCTCCGCGCGCCCGACGGTGAGGCGCACGTCCTGGTCGGGACGGCCTTCGATCAGATCCACGGCCTCCTCCCGCTGGCTGATCGGCTGCCCGTCCATCGCGAGGAGCGTGTCGCCCACGCGGAGCCCCCCCTTGGCGCCGGGCCCGCCCGCGACCACTTGGCCGACCACCGGGATGATGAACGGCCAGAGTGCTTCGCCGGCGCGGAGCCGCGCTTCCAGAGCATCGCGGTGGATCCGCACGGTGACAGACGGTTTTCCCTCGACTTCGACGGTGAACGATTCGGCCGAGGTCGAGATAAAGGCATCGTGGATGTCCTGCCAGGAGGTGACTGGAACGCCGGCGACGCTGGTGATTCGGTCGCCGGGAGCGAGACGGGCGAGCTCCTCCCCGCCGGGGGGGAGTCGAGACGCATCGACTGCTCCTACCGTGGTGATAGGATAGACCGTGAGGCCGATCGTGAAATTGAGTGTGGAGAAAACCAGCCAGGCAAAGAGCACATTCATCGTCACGCCCGCGAGGATCACGATCATGCGGACCCAGACCGGCTTGGCCTCGAACACGCGATCGGGCGGCACGGGGGTCTTCGCGGCGCCTCCCTCCAGCGCGGACGAGGCGGGATCCTCCTCCCGGCTGGCCATCTTCACGTACCCGCCGAGCGGGAGCCAGCAGATCGCGTACTCGGTTTCGCCGCGCCGGAACGAGAGTGCCTTCACCGGGGACCCCATCCCGAGGGCAAACCGGTGCACGTAGATCCCGGCTGCCTTCGCGGCCAGGAAATGCCCCAGTTCGTGCACGAAAATCAGCACGCCGAGGACGACCACCAGCGAGAGCACGCTGACGGCGATGGCGCTCATCCGAGAAGCGTTTCTGCCCGCGACCGCGCCTGGGCATCCGCCGCGCGGACCGCTTCGATCGACGAGGCGGGCTGGACCGGGTGATGCTCCAGCGTGCCTTCAATCACTTCGGAGATCCGTCTGAACGCAATCCGCCCCGCCAGGAACGCGCCGACCGCGACTTCATTCGCGGCGTTGAACGCCGCCGGCGCGGTTCCGCCGGCGCGTCCCGCTTCGACGCCGGCGTGGAATGCGCGAAACACCTCGCGCCGCACCGGCTCGAAGGTCAGCGGGCCGGCGGCCACCGGATCGAAGGCGCGCACCCCGGTATCGGGAAGCCGCTCGGGATGGGTCAGTGCATACAGAATCGGCAGCTCCATCGAGGGGAATCCGAACTGGCCCAGCACGCTTCCGTCGGCAAATTCCACGAAGGCGTGGACGATGCTCTGCGGATGCACCACGACGTCCACCCGGTCATACGGCAGGCCGAAGAGGTGGTGCGCCTCGATGACTTCCATCGCCTTGTTGGCGAGCGTCGCGCTGTCCACGGTGATTTTGCTGCCCATCCGCCAGGTGGGATGATTGAGCGCTTCGGCGACGGTCGCCGCACCGACCCGTTCCGCCTCCCAGGCCCTGAAGGGACCGCCGCTGGCGGTGAGAATCAATCGCCGCAGCGTCCCCTCGCGACCCGCCACGCACTGCAGGACGCCGCTGTGCTCGGAATCCACCGGCACCAGCTCTCCCCCGCCCTCCCGCGCCGCGGCGCGCACCAGATCGCCGGCCACGACCAGCGACTCCTTGTTCGCCAGCGCGACCCGCTTTCCGGCGCCGAGCGCCGCCAGCGTCGCTTCCAGTCCGGCAAAGCCGACCACCGCATTCACCACGATGTCCACGTCGGGGCGGAGCGCCGCCTCGAGGAGGCAGGACGGCCCGTCGCCGCTCACCAGCCCGGCAAAGGGCGGCTGCCATTCGGCGATCTGCTCGGCGAGCAATGTCGCGTTGCTGCCCGCGGTAATGGCGGTGAGGCGGAACCGGTCCCGGTGCCGCCGCAGCACGTTGAGCGTGCTCATCCCGATCGACCCGGTGGAGCCGAGGACTGCGACACCCTGCATGGCTCAGAGTACTCCGAAGGCCCGATAGAGCAGCGCGGTGACCGGCAGCACGAAGTACAGCGAGTCGAGCCGGTCAAGGACTCCCCCGTGTCCCGGGATCAGCCCGCTCGAATCCTTGACCCCCGCCTCCCGCTTGAAAAGCGACTCGGCGAGGTCGCCCACCTGCGCGACGACCGCGATGAGCAATCCCATCCCGGCGGCCAGCACGAGCGGGAAGGCGCGACCGACCGGCGCCAGGGCGAGCGGCACGTAGAGGAGCGCCGTGACCACTCCACCGACCAGCCCGGCAATCGCACCCGACCGGGTCTTGCCGGGGCTGACCGTGGGCATGAGCTTCGGCCCGCCGATCATCTTGCCGCCCCACATCGCGAAACTGTCGCAGAGCCAAGTCACCGCCAGCGGGAAGAACACCAGCCAGGTCGCCGCCCACGATTTCCCCGGGCCTCCGGAGTACCGTATGACCAGGAGCGCCGACGGCAGCACACCGCAGTAGAGGGGGCCGAGCAGCGTCACCGCCGCGGCGGAGAGCGGCCGCTCGCCCGGCGCGCGCGTCCAGAGCACCGCGGCGAGCACGAGGACAACAATCGACGCCGCGGCGAGCGGCCATTGCACGAAGAGCCAAAGGGGAATCTCCGCGAGCGCCCGCGCGCCGGCGCCGTCCGACGCCACCGGCCGGACCGCGAGATCGATCGTGCGCTCGTCCGCGAGCAGCCAGGTGGTGAACGGCGCCAGCGCGGCGAGGACCATGCCGAGTCCGCGGAGCGGGCGAACGTCGGCCTTCCCGGCCAGATCGAAGAGCTCGCGCGTCGCGAGCACGGCGGCCACGATCACCAGGACGGCGAGGGGAAGGCCGCCGTACCAGACGATTCCAAGCGCCAGAGGAATCGCCACGACGGCGACGACAATGCGGGTGACGAGATTACTCACGGGCGCGCGGGAACACGCCCGAACCGTCGGTCGCGGCGCTGGAAGTCGAGGATCGCCTCGAAGAGGCGGGCGCGGGTGAAGTCGGGCCAGAGCACCGGGGTCACGTGGAACTCGGCGTAGGCGACCTGCCAGAGCAGAAAATTGGAGAGCCGATGCTCCCCCGAGGTCCGGATCAGCAAGTCGGGATCGGGCCAGGCGGCGGTGTAGAGCCGCGACGCGAGCGCCGATTCGTCCACCTGCTCCGGGTCGAGACGTCCGGCCCGGACATCCTCCGCCAGCAGGCGCGCGGCCCGGGTGATCTCCGCGCGGGATCCGTAGGAGAGGC
>CAZHSO010000002.1:63656-82060 GCA_964535105.1 uncultured Gemmatimonas sp. | reverse complement strand
TGCGGCGAGCATCGTCGCGAGCATCGTGACCAAAAGTAGAACCTTCAGCGTGCGTGTCATGTTGCACCTCCTTTTTATTTGCCATGCCAGCAGTGGGTGATCGCGGTCGGCCCAACTATTACTCAAGCTGCACGAGCAACGCTACGTATCCCGCGTCGACGCTGCAAGCGGACGCAGCATATTTGACCACATGCCTGCCAATCCACAGCCCGCCACCCTTCCGCCCCAACCACTTGCGAAGCAACGGCACGCGCGCGATTTGTAGATATGCCTGCGAAGCCACCGCTGCCTATTCCGCCCCGACCCTGCGGCGCCTGGCGGCAGCACGCCCGGCTCGGCGGGTTGGGTCAGGCCCGGCGGAGCTCCATGGGCAGCGGCGGCCTGTCCGGCGTGGTGAGTTGTCCCACCCCGGAACCAAACCTTCCAGTCGTCGCGAACCGCCCGCCGGTTGTCGGGCAAGCGGTCCACCACAATTCGGGGAATTGAGGGATTCAGACGGACGCACTCGCTCAGCCCTCCGGACGCTTCACCTTGGGGTTCCAGTCGGCAAAGAGACCGGAGGGATTCTCCTTCCAGATCCACATGTGCTGGTACCAGGGCCTGAGCTCATCCTCCTGCTTGATCGTCTCCCCCATGATGGTCGGCGCCACGGAATCCCTCGGCCAAAGCCGATACCGAATGATGTACTCCACCCCGTTGAGCGCATACTGGCCGTCGCCCCGCCGCTCATGGAGCAGAATCTCCGGCCGCTCCACCTCCACTCGCGAATCCACGTACTCGCGATTCACCTGATGACATCCCAGCGCGCCATGGTGCGCATCGATGTAGCAGCGCGGGATGTCGCGCGGGTATCCCGTGGCCCCCGGGGCCCGAGCCTGTGCAGCGCGTTACCAGGTCAACAGGCTGCGATCGTCGAGGAAGACCGCGACCCCGACGAGGGAGGTCAAGCTGGGCCCTTTCTTGAAAGCCTGGACCGCCTCCCGCAGCTCGGGCACCGCGGACCGGCCGGTTTGCCGGCGGTACTGTTGATAGGTGGTTTTAAGCTCGCTGTAGACCCGATTGAGCGAACGGGCTTCCCGCTCGCTTTCGCCGGCTTTTGGGACCGGCGTGGCAGCTCCGAGGCGCGGGGCCCGACGCTTCACCGATTTCGGGGCGGGGGCGCCTTCCCGCCGCTCCAGCGCAGCCTCTACCCGGGCCACCCGATCCCTCACACGGTCGGCGAGTGTCGGACGGGTGCGGATCGGCGTCCTGCCGGAGGAAAGTGGCCTGTCATTCGGCATTCGGTCCCGCCAGGTAAGAGGATGGCCGCCAGCGAAATGAGAGGAAGCCAGAGCCTGTAATCTAACCCCACTGCTCCCCGTGGGCTTTCCCTTCTACCCAGCTCTAAACCCCTTTAGATTTGGTGGTTATGGATTTCCCGGGCCTTCGGTCCCGTCTGGCCATGGTCCAGGACCAGATCCTGCACCACCAGGCCATTGGCGGCTGGACCCATCCGGTCCGGATCGTGGCGGTTACGAAGACCCATGGCCCCGATGCGATCCGCGCGGCGCTGGCAGCCGGGCTCGAGGATATCGGCGAAAACCGGGTGCAGGAGGCGCTCGCCAAACAGGAACAGCTCCCGGATGTCGCGGTCCGCTGGCATCTGATCGGCTCGCTCCAGCGAAATAAGGCGCGGCATGCGATCGGCCGGTTTGCGTTGATCCATTCTGTCGATCGCCTCGAGCTGGCCGACGAACTGGCCAGGCGCATTCCGGGTGGAGGCAGGCAGGCGGTGCTGGTCGAGGTGAAATGCTCTGGGGAAGCGCAGAAGGGCGGGGTGGAGCCGGCGTCGCTTCCGGTGCTCCTCGAGCGGATCGCGGCGCTTCCGGCCCTCGAGCTGCGCGGACTGATGACCATGGCGCCGCTCACCAGCGACGTATCCGCCCAGCGCGCCGCCTTCGCCCGGCTCCGCGCCGAGCGGGACCGGATGCACGCCGCGGGGCACGCGCTGCCGGAACTGTCCATGGGTATGTCGGCAGACTATCCCGTTGCGGTGGAAGAGGGGGCGACGATGGTGCGTCTGGGAACCCTGCTTTTCGGAGAACGCCAGCCATGAGCAACGACGCGTTCCACCTGACTTCGCACGACGTGCGCGCGCAGGAATTCCAGCGCGTGCTCCGGGGGTTCGATCCGGTCCAGGTCGAGGAGTTCAAGCAGCGGATGGCCGAAGAGATCGACCGCCTGGTCCGCGACCGGGTGCAACTCGACGAACGGGTCAAGGGAATGAGCGACCAGCTCAAGTCCTATCGCGATCGCGAGCGCGCGATGAACGACGCGCTGGTCCACGCGCAGCAGCTCCGCGCCGACAGCCAGACCCAGGTGGACCGCGAGCGAGAAGTCGCGCTCCGCGAAGCACAGACGGAAGCCGAGGGGATCCTCCTCGCCGCCCGCACCGAAGCGGAGCGGCTCCTTGTGGACGCGCGCGCGGAGCAACAGCGCCTGGCCCACGGCAATGAAATGGTCCGGCGCCAGTACCTCGCCTATCTCACCAGTTACCGGCAGCTCCTCGAGCGGCAGCTCCAGGAGTTGGAAATGCTGAGCGGCGACAACGCCAAGGCCGCCGCCGACGAGATGCAGCAACGCGCCTATCGCCGGCCGGCATGACCGGGGAGCGCCGCTTTCCCGCCTGGCCCGAGCAGGGCGCCGACGCCCTGGAGCGGGAGCTCCTCGCGCGCTGGAAAGCGGAGGATCTTTTTCACCAGGTGCAGGATGCCCGCAAGGACGGCCCGCCCTTCGTCTTCTTCGAAGGCCCCCCGACCGCCAACGGACGTCCCGGCATCCATCACGTCTTTTCCCGCACCATCAAGGATCTCTTCTGCCGCTTCCGGGTGATGCAGGGGCGGTCCGTCACCCGCATCGCCGGGTGGGACACCCACGGGCTCCCGGTCGAGATCGAAGTCGAAAAGAAGCTCGCTCTCGCGGGCAAGAAGGACATCGAGGCGTACGGGGTCGCGGCGTTCAACCAGCTCTGCCGGGAGAGCGTCTTCACCTACAAGGAAGACTGGGAGGCGCTCTCCGACCGCACCGGCTACTGGCTCGATTACGCCCACCCCTACATCACCTGCACGCCCGAATACATCGAAAGCGTGTGGTGGCTCCTCAAGCAGATGCACCACAAGGGACTGCTGGTCCGCGGGCACCGGGTGCTGCCGTATTGCCCCCGATGCGGGACGGTCCTGTCGAGCCATGAGCTGGCACTGGGCTATGAGAGGATTCAGGACAAGTCGATCTACTTGACGTTTCCGCTGGCGGATGGCAGGGGACGGGAGCTGGTGGTCTGGACGACCACACCATGGACGCTTCCAGCGAATGTCGCGGTGGCGGTGGCGCCGGAGCTGGAGTACGGGGAGTATCTCGTCGGACGCGAAGACGCGAAGACGCGAAGACGCGCGGTGATTCTGGCGACGGCGCGCGCGGAGCGGCTCGCCTCCCTGCTGGGCACCGAGCTGACGCTCGTCGGTGCGCCATTCCCCGGCCGCGCGCTCGCCGGGCTGCGCTACCGGCGGCCGCTCGACGTTGTCCCCCTTCCCGCCGACAAGGATCACTCCATCGTCGTGCTGGGGGATTTCGTCACCACCGAAAACGGCTCCGGCATCGTGCACCTGGCGCCCGCATTCGGAGCCGACGACTATGAGGCTGGCAGGCGGCACGGGCTGGCGCTGCTCCGTCCGGTTGCGTCGGACGGCACCTTCACCGGGACGACCTGGCCGGAGCTCGAGGGGAAGCTGGTCACCGCACCGGACACGAACGACCTCATCATCCGGCGCCTGCAGGCGGACGGGCTGCATCTGCTGACCGAATCGTACGTCCACGAGTACCCGCACTGCTGGCGCTGCAAGAGCAAGCTGATCTACTACGCCCGCGACTCCTGGTTCGTTCGCACCTCCGCGATCAAGGATCGGCTGCTCGAGCTCAACGCCGGGGTCAACTGGCAGCCGCCGACAACCGGCTCCGGCCGGTTCGGCGACTGGCTCAGCAACAACGTCGACTGGGCCATTTCGCGCGACCGCTACTGGGGCACTCCGCTTCCGGTCTGGGTCTCCGACCAGGATCCGTCGGTCGTCGAGGTGATCGGCAGTTTCACGGAGCTCTCGGAAAAGCTCGGACGGCCCCTTGCCGCCGATTTCGACCCGCACAAGCCGGCGGTCGATGCGCTCACCTGGCCCGCGCCCGGTGGCGGCACGATGCGTCGCGCGCCGGAGGTGATCGATACCTGGTTCGATTCGGGCGCGATGCCCTGCGCGCAGTGGCACTATCCCTTCGAGCACCAGGAAGAATTCGAGCGGCACTTTCCCGCCGACTTCATCTGCGAAGGGGTGGATCAGACCCGCGGGTGGTTCTACTCGCTGCTCGCCATCTCGGCCGCGGTGTTCGACCGGGCGCCGTATCGCAACGTGGTCGTCAACGACCACGTGCTCGATGCGAAACACCAGAAAATGTCGAAGAGCCGCGGCAACATCATCGAGCCGTGGGAGCTGGTCAGGGAATTCGGCGCAGATGCCGCGCGGCTGTACCTGCTCGCCTCGAGCGAGGTGTGGCAGCCCAAGCGCTTCGACACCGCCGCCATTCCCGACGTGGCGGGCTCGTTCCTCAAGACGCTCCAGAGCACCTACAACTTCTTCCGGCTCTTCGCCGGGGACGAGCTCCCCGAGCGCGAGGCCGGCCAGGAAACGCCGCTCGATCGCTGGCTCCGGAGCCGGCTCGAGGCCGCGGTGGGCGAGGTGACCGCGGCCTGGGAGAATTACGACCCCACCGGCGGCGTCCGTCCCATCATCGACTTCGTGGTGGACGATCTCTCCAACTGGTACGTGCGGCTCTCCCGCCCACGCTTCTGGGCCCCCGACAAACAGGCCGATCCCGCGGCGGTGCGGACGCTCCATGACGCGCTGGTGACGGTGAGCCGTCTCCTTGCCCCTGCGGCGCCGTTCGCCAGCGACTGGCTGCACCGCGCGCTCACCGGAACGTCGGTGCATCTCGCCCGCTTCCCCGAGCGGACCGGCGAGCGGGACCAGGAGCTGGAGACCGCAGTGGCGGCAGTGCGCCGGCTCGCCTCCCTGGCGCGCGCGGCGCGCGAAGCGAAGAGTCTCAAGGTGCGGCAGCCGCTCCAGCGCATGCGGGTTGCCGTGCCGCGCAGCGCGGACGGCGCGCGGTTCCGTCACCTCCTGCCGCTCCTCGCCCAGGAAGTGAATGTGCGCGAGGTGGAAGTGGTCGCATCCGACACCGACCTGGTGCGGCTCAAGGCCAAACCCAACTTCCGCGCCCTCGGCAAACGCTACGGCAAACGCACCCCCGAAGCCGCCGCGGCGTCGTCCCGGCTCACCGCCGATCAGCTGCGCATCCTCGAAGATGGCGGGACGGTGAGCCTCAACGGTGACGACAATGTCTGGGAATACGGACCGGAAGACGTGACGGTGGAGCGGCACGTCGTCTCCGACTGGCTGGTCCAGAGCGAGGGGAGCTACGTGGCGGCGCTCGATCCCGCGCTGACCGACGAGCTCCGGCGTGAAGGATTTGCCCGCGAGATTGTCAACCGGATCCAGCGCCTCCGCAAGGAGGCGGAGTACGAGTACACCACCCGCATCGAGGTATGGGTGGATGGTCCGGCGCCGCTGCTCGAGGCGGCGCGGGAGCACGAAGGCGTGATCAAGTCGGAAACGCTGGCCCGCGCGCTGCGTATCGGCGCCCGGTCCACCGCGACCGACCGGCAGGAAACGATGGATATCGACGGCCATGAAGCAGTGATCGCGGTTCAGCGCTACGTCCCACCTCTTACGGAACGGCCATGAACAAGAAGCAGCTGCAGCATCTCGAGTCCCGGTTGCGCGACGAGCGGGCGCGGGTCATGAAGGAGCTCGGGTACTATGACGAGTCCTTCAGCAACACCCTCCAGTCGTCCGACGGGGACCTCTCGTCCTATTCGTTCCATATGGCGGACCAGGGCACCGACACGATGGAGCGCGAAAAGCAGTTCCTGTTCGCGTCGCAGGAAGGCCGCTACCTCTGGCACGTGAATCAGGCGCTCCGGCGGATGTACGCGGAGCCCGAGACCTTCGGTAAGTGCCACCAGTGCGGCGCCGACATCGCGTTCGAGCGGCTCGACGCGCTCCCGCACGCGCGGCTCTGCATCACCTGCAAGGAAAAGGAAGAGGATGAGAAGCGCCGCTGAGTCCCGCCGGCTGTTCTGGTCGGTGGCGCTCGGGCTGCTCGTCGCCGACATCGTCACCAAGCGGATCGCGGAGCGCGCCTTGCTCCCGATTCCGCCGGTGGAAGTGCTGGGCGAATGGCTGCAGTTGCGGCTGGTCTACAACCAGGGGGCCGCGTTCGGTCTCCATCTCGGCCCCTGGTCGCGCTGGATCTTTCTGCTGATCGCCGTCGTGGCGGTGGTGCTGCTCTTCCGCGTCGCGCGCAGCAGCTCGCCGCGCGATCTGATGCGCCAGATCGCCTGCGGGCTGGTGGTGGGGGGCGCCGCGGGCAACCTGGTCGACCGGATCCGCAGCGCGCAGGGCGTAGTGGACTTCATCGATGTCGGCGTCGGGGCGACCCGGTGGCCGACCTTCAACGTCGCCGACATGGGAGTGAGCTGCGGCGCGATCGCGCTGGCCATCTCGCTCTGGATGGAAGACGCGCGACGCGCCCGGGCCGAGGCCGCACAGTCCATGAGCAGGGACCCTGCCTGACGTCCTCTTTTCCGTCGCCGCCGCGGTCGCCGAGCGCATCGACCGCTTCCTCGCCGACCAGCTGAGTCTCTCCCGCACCCAGGCGGCCCGGCTCGTTGCGGCCGGCGCCGTCCGGGTCAACGGAAAGGTGGTGCGCGCCTCGCGGATCCCCGAGCATCGCGAGCTGGTCGAGATCGCCTTTCCCGACGAGGAGCCGCCCCGCACGCTCGTCCCTAACCCGCTGGCCCTGGACATCGTCTACGAGGACGAGGATCTCGCGGTCATCGACAAGCCCGCCGGGCTGGTGGTGCATCCCGCCCCCGGCCACTGGGACGACACCCTGGTGAACGCCCTCGTCGCCCGCGGCACGACGCTTTCCGGCGGGGCGGCGGGGCGGCCCGGCATCGTGCACCGGCTCGACCGCGACACCAGCGGGCTCATGGTCGTCGCCAAGACCGACCCAGCCCACCGGAAGCTCGGCGCGGCGCTCGCGGCGCGGCAGATCAAGCGCGCCTACGCGGTGCTCTCGTGGGGACATTTCGATGAATCGCCGGTGGTAATCGAGGCCGCGATGGCCCGAAGTCCCACCGACCGCAAGCGGATGATGGTGCGACCCGACGGCCGGGCCGCCCGGACCGACGTCTTTGTGCTGGCGCGGTTCGCGGTGTGCGACCTGCTCCGCGCCGAGCTGCACAGCGGCCGAACCCATCAGATCCGGGTGCATCTCGCCCACGCGGGCCATCCCGTGGTGGGCGACGCGGTGTACTCGGGCGGGGGCCCCCGGCGGATGACCGGTCCCGGCCGCCTCGAGGCTGAGCGCCTGGCCCGGGTGACACCGCGCCAGGCCTTGCACGCCGCCGAGCTCCTGTTCAAACATCCGATCTCCGGGAAGCGGCTCGCCTTTCGCTCAGAGTGGCCCCAGGACCTTGCCGCAGCACTCGAGGCAGCTCGTGGTCAGCAGGCCCAAGTTGCTCCGGCACCGGGACTTACGTATTTTGAGTTCTTCAAGTACCCAGCCGATGACTGAGGGGGAAGCCGGGCGGGTCGTGGTCTGCCGCGTGGGTGCGGAGCGATTTGCATTGCCGATCACGGCGGTGCGGGAAATCATCGCCGCGCCCGAGCTGACCCGAATTCCGGGCGTCCCGGCTTCGATCCGCGGAGTCGCCAACGTGCGGGGCACTCTGGTCACCGTGGTCAGCGGCCGGTTTCTCCTCGGAGCGGTGGGAACGGATTCGGGCGACTGGCTCCTGGTACTCACCATGCGGGACGGCCGAGTCGGGATCGTGATGGACGAGGTGGAGGATCTGCAGGTATCGGCGGCCGCGCGTGCGCTGCCCGTACTCGACATCGAGGCGCTTGTCCTGCCGCTGCTCGCGGCAGAGCCGAGCAGGGCGTAACGGAAGAGGGGGTTCACCGTGGGCCATACCGTGCTCGTCTGTGACGATGCGATCTTCATGCGGACGATGATCACCGACATTCTCACCCAGGCCGGCTACGAAGTGATCGGCGAGGCGGAAACGGGTGCCCAGGCGGTGGAGAAGTACCGCCAGCTCAAACCCGACCTGGTCACGATGGACATCGTGATGCCCGACATGGGCGGGATCGAAGCGGTGCGCGAAATCTGCAAGTCCAGCCCCGAAGCCAGGATTCTGATGTGCAGTGCGATGGGCCAGCAGGCGCTGGTGGTCGAGGCGATCCAGGCCGGCGCCAAGGATTTCGTCGTCAAGCCGTTTCAACCCTCCCGCGTCCTTGAAGCGGTGCAGCGGCTGCTCGGGTGAGCGCCGGTGGATCTCGCCCGGTACACTGCGCTCTTTCTCTCCGACAGCCGAGACCATCTCCAGCGCTGTAACGAGCTGCTCCTCGCGTGGGAGCGCGCCCCCGGCGCGGTGGCGCCGGTCGCCGAGCTGTTCCGCGCCTTCCACTCCATCAAGGGCTCTTCCGCCGCGCTCTCGCTCGAGCCGGTCACCGCGATCGCGCATGCCGCGGAGCAGGTACTCGGGGCGGTGCGGCAGGGATCGCTCACGCCGACCGCCGACGTCGTCAACGCGCTCTTCACCGCCGTGGATGGCCTCGCCCTGGGCGTCGAAGCGGTCGGACGCGGTGAGCCGCCTGAGAGCAACCCGCCGCTGGTGGAAATGCTGTCCGGTCTCGTGCCTCCCGATCCGGCCCGCGCCGCCGAGATGCCGGTGCCGGAGCGGCGGCTGCAGCCCCGTCCCAGTGGCGAGACCGCCGCTGCCAGGCTCCCGGCGCGCCAGGTGCGCGTGGACCTGGAGCGGCTCGACGCGCTGGTGCACGACGTGGGCGAGCTGGTGGTTGCGCGGAACCGGCTCGCGTCGATCGCCGATCGCGACATCGGCTCCGAGCTGGAGCAGGTGAGCGGCCGGATCTCGGCGCTGGTCGCCGGACTGCAGAGCGGTGTCTTCCGCGCCCGCATGGCTCCCGTGGACGAAGTGTTCGACCGGTTTCCCCGCATGGTGCGCGACTTGGGCCGGGAGCTCGGAAAGGAGATCCGTCTCGAGGTGCAGGGAACCGAGATCGAGCTCGACCGGTCGGTGCTCGATGCGCTGACCGAGCCGCTCACCCATCTGCTGCGGAACGCGGCCGATCACGGCCTCGAGACGCCGGCCGAGCGCGCCGCGGCGGGGAAGCAACGGGAAGGAACCGTCCGGCTCCGCGCCGAACGGATCCGCGACGAAGTGACGGTGATCGTGAGCGACGACGGCCGGGGAATCGACCGGAGCGCCGTGCGGGAGCGGGCCGTGGCGCGCGGGCTTGTCGAAGCCGGCTCGGCGCTGCCCGATGCGGCCGGGCTGCTCCGTGTGCTCGCCCATCCGGGCCTCACGACGCGCAGCAAGGTCAGCAGCGTGTCGGGCCGCGGCGTCGGGATCGACGCGGTGCTCAGCAGAATCCGCTCGCTCGGCGGCCGGATGGAGCTCAAGACCCAGGCAGGGCGGGGCACCACCTTCCTGCTCCATCTCCCGATCACCCGCGCGATCGTGCGCGCGCTGATGGTGGGTGTGGGCGGGGAACGCTATGCCATTCCCTTCGGACTTCTGGCGGAGGCGACGGTGCATGAGGCGCCCGAAGGCGAGGTTACCTTACGAGGGGAATCACTCCCCACCGCAGATCTCCGCCAGGTGGTGGGCCTCCCCGGAGACAACGAGGAGCCGGGTCCGGCGGCCGGCCCCGGACCGATGATCGGCAAGCGCCCCGCCATCGTGATCGACACCGGCGGGCGCCGCACCGCGCTCATAGTGGACATCCTGCTCGGGCAGCAGGACGTGGTCGTGCAGCAGCTCGCGCAGCCGGCAGGTCTGCCCGCGTGGGTGGGTGGCGCGACCATCCTTCCAGACGGTGCCCCCGCGCTCATCCTGGATCCGGCCGCTCTCTTCTAGACGGAGGACGCGATGGCAGACCTGGGGACGCTGACGGACCTGGAGCGCGATGCCCTCCGCGAGGTAGCAAACATCGGCGCGGGACACGCCGCGACCGCGTTGTCCCAGATGACCGGGCGGCGGATCATGATCAGTGTCCCCGAAGTGAGCGTGCGCCGCCTCGAGGAAGTCGCGCTGCTGGTGGGCCCCCCCGACAGCGTCATCGCCGGCGTGCTGATGCACCTGATGGGCGATCTCACCGGGCGCGCCCTGGTCGTGCTGGGACAGGATTCCGCCCACGCCCTCTGCGAGCTGCTGCTCCGGAAGCCGAGCCAAGGCCCCACCTTCGACGCCATGCAACAGTCGACGATCAAGGAGACCGGCAACATCCTCTGCTCGGCGTACATGAATGCCCTCTCGGATTTTCTCGGCATGATGCTGGTGCCGTCGGTGCCCGCGCTGGTGGTGGACTTGGCCGGCGCGGTGCTCACGACGGCCTACCTCAATTTCGGCCATGACCGGGATGCCGTCATCTGCGTCGAAACCACCTTCCGGATCGAGGGCTCGGAGCAGGCGCTCACCGGGCAATTCCTCCTGATGCCCGATCCTCCGTCGTTGAAGGTGATTTTCGATTCGATTCACCTCGCGCGCTGAGCTATGCCCGCGGCCGCACCGTCCGGCCGGGACGCCGACGCTCTTCGCTCGCTGGCCCGGCGCATCGATCCCTCCGATCCGGGCGCGCAGAACAATCTCGGAGTCTTTTACTACGAACGTGGGATGATCCCCGAGGCGATCGCTGCGTTCAGCCGCGCGCTCGAGCTCGACCCCGAAATGCGGGTGGCGCAGGACAACCTGGAGACGGTGCAGCGGGAGTCCGGCTACTACGACACCCGCATCGGCGCGCTGCGCGAGCACCTCGCGCGCGACCCGAACGCGCGCACCGCGCGACTCGAGCTGGCGCGCGCCTACCTGGCACTCGGCCAGCACGATCAGGCGACACAGCAATACGAAGAGCTGCTGCGCAGCAGCCCCGGCGACCCCACCGCGCTGCTTCAGCTCGGGCTGGTCGAGCAGTCCCGTGGTCGTCAGGAGCTGGCCACCGAATGGTTCCAGCGCGCCGTCGAAGTGGATCCGTCGAGCTCGGTCGCCAAGCTGTACCTCGGGCGGGCGTTCTACAACCGCGGGCACAACGACAAGGCGCTCACCGTGCTGACCGAGGCGAGCGTGCTCAACCCGGATCACGCCGAGGTGCATTACCTGCTGGGATTTCTCTACGGCGACCTGGGACATCACGAAGCCGCGCGCACCGCCACCCGCCGCGCCATCGCGCTCAATCCCTCGCTCGGCACCGCGCAACCCAACCTCCTGATCGGCGGGCAGCGCGGCTCCGCCCCGCGCCGCGCCGCGGGCGCGGCCCCATCGAGCGGGGAAGGCGCCGTGGCGCTGCAGCCGCACCTGAGTCTTGCCGTGGCGTTTCGGAAGCGCGGCTACCTCACCGAAGCGCTCCGGGAGTGCCGGCTCGCGCTGGAGGCGGGCGAGGATGAGGCGACGGCGCTCGAGGGAATGGCCGAGACGCATCTCCTCCGCAAGGATTTCGGCGCGGCGATCCAGCTCTACGACCGCCTCCTCGCCCGCCAGCCCGGCAACGCCGAGTTCTGGAACGAGCGCGGCGTCGCGTTGCACCAGGCGGGGCGGCGCGAGGAGGCCCGTGGCAGTTATAGGAAGGGAGTGGACGCCGATCCCTCCTACGCCCTTGCGTGGAACAATCTCGGGGTGGCCGGTGCGGGAGATGCCGACAGCAGCGCCGCCGTTCTGGCGTTTCACGCCGCCCTCCGCGCCCGCCCCGATTTCGCCGGGGCGCGGCTGAACCTGGGCCTGCTCCACTTGCAGCGGCGCGAGCCGCAGGCCGCGCTTCAGGCGTATCGAGCCGTCCTTGCGGTGCGGCCCGACAACGCCGCGGCGTGGAATGGGGTGGGACTCGTGCTGATGGAGCTCTCCCGGCATCAGGACGCCCGCAACGCCTTTGCCCGCGCCGTCGAGGAAGATCCCGGCAGTGCCCCGGCCCACTACAATCTGGGGTTCGCGCTGAGCCAGATCGGGGCGTTCGACGAGGCCCTCCGGGAAACTCGCCGGGCGCTCGAGCTCGATCCGTTCTACGTCCCGCAGAGCTATTCCCTCGCGGTGCAGCTGCAGTTCGAGGAGTCGCTGCTGCCGGTGCCGCCGTCGATCGCCCGCGCGCCGGGCGCGCAGCCCGGGGGAGAAGTCTTCGCCTTCGACGCGCGTCTGCTGGACGAGCTCTTCGGGCAGCTCTCCCCGGAGGAGGCGGAGCCTGCGCCGGCGCCCCGCGACGATCCCTTCGCCCTGGCGCGCGACCTGATCGGGAAGGGGCTCCTCGACACCGCGGCGGCCGAGGCGCACCGCGCCGTGCGGCGCGG
The DNA here is from genome assembly GCA_964535105.1 of uncultured Gemmatimonas sp. Classification (GTDB taxonomy): domain Bacteria; phylum Gemmatimonadota; class Gemmatimonadetes; order Gemmatimonadales; family GWC2-71-9; genus JABFSM01. The sequence goes on along the minus strand of CAZHSO010000002.1, from coordinate 69,556 downwards.
TGCCCCCGCCGCTACCGGCGCCGCCCTCCTCGGCGAGGTCTTCGCCCGGCGCGGCCTCTTCGGCGAAGCGCTGGAACGGTACCGGGCGGCGGGGTCGCTCGCGCCCGATGATCCCGAGATCCTGCTGGGGCAGGCGGGGGCGCTCGTCTCCCTCGGCCGCGGGGAAGAGGCGGTGGCCGTGGCCCACCGGCTCGCCGAGCTCGCTCCCTGGAACGCCGAGGCGCTGCTCACGCGCGCGCGGGCACGGCAGCTCATCGGCGATCTCCACGGCGCGGTGGCCGATGCGCACGCCGCCGCCACCCTCGCACCCGGGCGTCCCGATCCGCTCGTCCTTCGCGGGAGCATTCTGCGCCAACTGGGCGACGCCACCGCGGCGCTCGACGCCTTTACCGCGGCGCTCGAGCTCGATCCGACGCTGGTGCGCGCCTGGTACGAGCGCGGCGCGGTGGAAGAAGAGCTGCAGCGGCCGGGCGCGGCGCGCACCGCCTACCAGCGCGCGCTGCAGCTGTTGCCGACGTATCTCGATGCGGGCTTGGCGCTCGGTGATCTCCTGCGGCGGACCGGCCTCACCGCACAAGCCACGCGGCTGCTCGTGGATCTCCTGCTCGCGGAGCCCTACGCGCTCGGTGCGCTGGTGCTCCTCGGGCGCACCCTGGCCGACGAGGGGCGCACCGCCGACGCGATCGCCGCCTTCTCGCGCGTGCTTCGCGTCCACCCGGAACACACCGAGGCGCTCTTCCATCGCGGGCTCGCGGAATCGAAGCGCCGGCGCTATGGCGCCGCGATCGCCGATTGGGAGCGGGTGATCCAGGTCGAGCCCACGGGACCGCGGGCCTCCGCAGCGCGCGCGCAGGCGCGCTCCGCGCGGGAGCTCGCCCACATCCTCCAGCCGGCGGAGGCGTGACGTGGCGATCCAGGGGCCGCTCCGCGAGCTGGGAATTCACGATGTTTTCCAGCTGCTCGACCTGGGGCGGAAGACGGGCGTGCTGCGCATCACGTCGGCGCTCCGGCAGAACGAGGGCACCATCTGGTTCCACGAGGCCGCAGTGGTCGCCGCGTCGATTCAGTCGAATCCGCACCCGCTGGGCACGGCGCTCCTTCGCGCCGGCAAGATTCGCGAGGAAGATCTGAGCCGGGCCCGCGCGCTCCAGGAGCAGGGCGACGCCCGGCGCATCGGCGAAATCCTCGTCGCCACCGGCGCCATCGGGGAGCGCGAGCTCAGGAACCAGGTCCGGACCCACATCGAGGACGTGGTGTTCACCATGCTCGGGTGGAGCGAGGGGTACTTCGTCTTCGAGGAATGCACCCCCGACCTGATTCCACAGGAAACCGATCTCCGCATCTCGGTCGAGCACCTGCTGCTCGAAGGGGCCCGCCGCATCGACGAATGGTCCCGCATTCAGGGGCGGGTGGCGCATGTCGGCGTCGTGCCGAGGCTCGCGCCCCCGGTCTCCGAGGAAGCGGGCTCGCTGAGTCTCTCCCCGTTCGAATGGCGCGTCATCTCCGCCGCCGACGGCGAGCGCGACGTCCAGGCGATCGCGCTGTCGCTCGGCGAAGCGGAATTCGATGTGGCCCGGGCGCTCTTCGGCCTCGCCAGCGCGGGTGTCGTCACGCTGCGCGACCCGGCGCTCGATTCGGCGCGCGCCGCGCCCCGCGGCGAGGCCGAAGCGTTGCTGCGCCAGGGCGAGGAGCACCTCCGCGCCGGGAATGTGGAGGCGGCGCGGAGCGCGGCCCAGGCGGCGCTCGATGCCTTTCCCGAGGATCCGCGAACCCATCTGCTCGTCGGCGGGATCCTTCTCGCCGAGCGCCGGTTTGCCGAAGCCGACGCGGCGCTCCGAGGGGCGGTGCGGCTCGATCCTGGCGGCGCCAAGCCGCTCCGCCTGCTGGCCTGGGCGCTCCTCGGCGCCGGCCGGCTGGAGGAAGCGGTGCATGGATTCGAAGCGTGGCTCGAGATGCCCGGGAAGAACGCGGAAGAGGAAGAGCACGCCGAGGGCGTGCGCGGGGTCGTTCCCGCGGCGCGGCACCTCGTGATCCAGCTTCGGGCGGTACGATGATTCCCGAGACGATTCAGGCGCTGACCGCGCAGCTCGCGCGCGATCCGGGAAGCCTGGTCTTCCTCCCGCTCGCCGAAGCGCTTCGCCGCCGGGGCCAGCTCGAATCCGCGCTCACGGTCGCGGCGGCCGGCGCCGCGCGGTATCCCGAGATGGCCGGCGTCTGGGACCTGATCGCGCGCATCCAGAGCGACCGCGGGGAGGGCGACCTCGCTTTCGACGCCTGGACCACGGTGCTCCGTCTCGACCCGGATCACATCGGCGCCCACAAGGGACTCGGGTTTCTTTGCTACCGCGCCGGCGACCACGCGCGCAGTCTCCGCTACCTGCAGCGCGCCGCCGGGCTCGAGCCCGACGATGACGCGCTGATGGCCGCGCTGGTTCGGGTGCGGGAAATCGCCGGTGCCCGTCCGGTGCCGGGCTACGCGGATCCGGCCCCCGATCCCCTGCGCGCCATGGATTCGGAGCCGGATCAGGCGCTGCTGGTCGATCCGCAGGGCCGCCTGCTTGCCGGCGAAATCCGGGGCGCCGATGGCCAGCCTGCCGGCGACGCGGTGGCTGCCGCCCTCACCGGCGTAACCCGCGAGGCGGAGCGCGCCGCCCGGCTGCTCGGGCTCGGCCCCTGGCGGCGGATTTCCCTGGAGGGGGGCCCGGCCCACTTCGAGCTCCGGACGCCGACGATCGATTCGGTGCTGTTACTGACGCGGGGACGGCAGGTTCCCGCCGGGCGGCTCGCGATGCTCGCCGACCGCGCCGCCGCTGCGGCGCGCCGGTGGCTGGAGGAGCTCCGATGAGCTTGTCGGACGCGCTCACCGACATCACCCGAATTCCGGGCGTGCGGGGCGCGCTCGTCGTCTCGCGCGAGGACGGACTTGTGGTGGCCGACGCGCTGATGGAGGGGGTGGATGGCAATGCGGTCGCCGCACTGGCCGCGAGTCTCGCCGCACGGATGCGGGGCGTGACGACGGTACTGGGCCAGCCGGAGCCGGTGCTCCTCATGCTCGGCGGCACCGAGGGGATACTGCTGCTCGCCCCGGGACTGTCGGGTCTCCTCCTGGTGGCTGTCGCGGGAGCGGAGGTGAACGTCGCCGAGCTTCGTCTCGGCGTCCTTGCCGCAGCGGGGACCAGCTTCTGATGCGCGCCATCGAGCGGTGGGTCGAGGCCCCGCTGCAGACGTTTCTCGCGGAGTCGGCGGCGCGGGTCACGCTGCTCATGACATCCTCGGGGCAGGTCGTGGCCCAGCACGGCTTCACCCGCTCGCTCGACGTCATGTCCGCGGCGGCGCTGGGCGCGGGAATCCTGGCCTCGACGGCGGAGCTCGCGCGCGTCATGGGTAGCCGTCCCCTCGACGCGGTGGTCCACCAGGGCGCGGCGGTCGGCGTGTACCTCGCCGGGTTCGAGACCCCACGGGGACGCTGGCTCGGACTCGTCGTGTTCGGGCGGGAGACGTCGCTCGGCCTCGTGCAGATGTTCTTCGCGCGGCTGGTGTCCGACCTGGGACAGGCGGCGCCGGCCGAAGAGCCGCCGCGGCAGGTGCTGGCGGAGGATTTCGAGGACGATCTGAATGCCAGTCTGCGGACGCTCTTCGGACGGTGAACCGATGCCTCTCGTGAACTTCACCACCCGTGAGATCACCTGCAAACTGGTGTACTACGGTCCCGGCCGTTGCGGAAAGACGACCAACCTGTTCTACATCCACGGCCGGGTGCCGGCGCAGCGGCGGGGTACCATGGTGTCGCTCGCGACGCTGTCGGACCGCACCCTCTTTTTCGATTTTCTGCCGCTCGAGCTGGGCATGATCTCGGGATTCACGACGCGATTCCAGCTCTACACCGTGCCCGGCCAGGTCTACTACAACGCCACGCGGCGGCTCGTGCTCCAGGGCGCCGACGGCGTAGTCTTCGTGGTGGACAGCCAGGCGCGGCGGTTCGACGACAACCTGGAGAGCTTCCAGAATCTGCAGGAGAACCTGCTCGACCAGGGCGTGGACATCCGGAGCCTCCCACTCGTGCTGCAGTACAACAAGCAGGACCTGCCGCCCGATCTCATTCTCGCTCCGCCGGAGCTCGAGGACGCCTTCAATTTTCGGAGCGTGCCGAGCCTGCCCGCCGATGCGCTGCACGGCACCGGCGTGTTCGAAACCCTGAAGGCGCTCTCCGGGCTGGTGCTGCAACGGCTCGCCGGGCGGGCCCCCGCCTCGTGACCGGCTTCGAAACCTTCATGCTCGACGTCGCCAACCGCCCGGCGGCGGCGGCCGCGCGCGCGGTAGCCGATTCCAGCGGGGTGCCGTACGGGCCGCTCGTGGTGATCGGGCAGCCGGGAAGCGGGAAGACGGAGCTGCTGCAGGCGATCGCCGCGCGCATCCGCGAGACCCATCCCGGCGCAGCGGTGGAGCACCTCACCATCGACGCGCTCGCGGAACGGTATCGCAGCGCGCTGCTGGTGGCCCGGGGCGAATCCTGCCGGGGGGAGATCTTCGGCGCCGATCTCGTCCTGCTGGACGATTTTGAGCGGCTCGCCCGGCATCCCGACTGCCAGGGATTCGTGGCCGATCTGCTCGATGCGCGCCGCGCTGCCGGGCGCGACGTGGTGCTCACGCTCTCCATACCGCTGGAGCGGCTGCCGGGGCTCGACGCGCGGCTGGTCCGCCGCCTCGGGGAGGGCACTGTCGTTTCCCTGACGCTCCCGGGACCGGAGGCTCGGCTCGGGATTCTTCGCCGCCGGCTCGGCGAGACCCCCGATGCGCTTCCCGATCCGGTGGTGCGCGCCGTCGCGGACGCCACGTTTCCCTCGATGCGCGATTACACCGGCGCGCTGGCGCGTCTCATCGCCTTCCAGGAGGCGAGCGCGCTGCCGCTCTCGGCCGCCGACGCGCTGATGCTGATCGGCGCGCCGGGCGCGCAGGTGGCGCCGGCGCCGGGGCCCGCGTCCCCCGACTCCGACGAGTTCGGTTCCTTCCTCTCGGAGGTGGAGGCGAGTCTCTCCGAGCAGGTGGACCGATGGCGGCGGCGCGTCCGCGAGGCAGCGCTCCGGTGGGGCGGGGAAGGCCTCGCCACCCGGCGGCTCGAGGCGCTCCTCAACGAGGAATCGTCCGGCGACCCCGAGCCGGTCCTCGCGGCGTTCGAGGCCGACGCGCTCGAAATCCAGTTGCTGGCGCGGGAGGCGGCGGACCTCGCTCCCGATCTGGCGGGAGCGCAGGTGTTCCGCGATCCCGATCAGCTCACCACGGCGCGGGCGATGGTGGCGCAGGCGCGGCAACGCAGCGCGCCGCTCAGCGCCCCGCTCTCCCAGTATCGCTGGGAGGATATCGCGGAAGGTCCCACCACCCGCCTGCCGATGCTCGCCGCCCGGGACATCCTCGCGGAGCCGGGGCGCCGGTATTCGCCGCTCATCATCGTCGGTCCCTCCGGCTCCGGGAAGACGCATCTCCTGCACGGACTCGGCAACGCGCTCGTGGCGGGCGGGGTGGCGCCCGCCGCCTGTCTCGGGACGCACGCCTTTGCCGCCGAAGTCGGTGCGCTGGCCGATGCGGAGGCGCTCGCCGCGTGGCGCCTCCGCTACCGCTGGGTCGGGGCGCTGCTCATCGACGATTTGCATCTCCTCTCGGGATCGGTGCGCGGGCAGGACGAGCTGCAGCTCCTGGTCGGCGAGCTCCTGGAGGGGGGACGGCAGATGGTCTTCACCAGCGCCCTGCCGCTCGAGGAGCTGGTCGGCTTCGATCCCCGTCTGCTCGACCGCTTGCAGGGCGGCCTCGTCGTCGAGCTTCCGGCGCCCGACCGGGAAATCCGGCTCGCGGTGGTGAAGCGGCTGCTCGCGGGGACCGCGGCGGCGCAGGACGCGGCGCTTGCC
>CAZHSO010000002.1:48810-63646 GCA_964535105.1 uncultured Gemmatimonas sp. | reverse complement strand
CCGGCCCGCCGATTCGGTGCGCGCGGTGCAGGGCCTCGTGCAGCGCGTCCTCGGCGAAGCGGCGGCGCAGCGAGTGGCGCCGAGTCCCGCCCTCGCGCGCGAGGTGCTGGAGGCGCTCGACCTCGGCCCCGCCCGCGCGGCGCGCAAGCGCGGCGCGTCGCGCGCGAGCGGGATTCTCTCGCCGGGAATGGGACTGGTGCGGAGCCCGGAGAAAATGATCGAGGACTGGCCCGGCGTGGCCGACCGCCTGATCGCGGAGCTTCGCTGATGGCCATCAGGGGGAGTCTCAAGGAGGCGAGTCTCACCGATGTGATCCAGCTCCTCTTCATGGGCCGGCGCACCGGGTGCCTCTCGGTGGCGGACCGCCAGCGCCACGGCTCGATTTTCTTCGACGAAGGATGGATCACGTACGCGACGATCGTGAATCGCCGCGACCGCATGGGGGACATGCTCCTCGCGAGTGGCGTCGTCACCCGCGCCCAGCTCGACCAGGCGCTGGCGCTGCAGCACAACGCCCCGGGGCGCCGGATCGGCGACCTGCTCGTCAATCTCGGCATCCTGGCGCCGGAGGGACTGCGGCGCTTTCTCCGGCTGCAGATCGAGGAAGCGGTCTATTCGCTCTTCAGCTGGACCACCGGCACCTTCAGCTTCGACGCCGGCGTCACCCCCGACGTCGACGATCCGCTCGACCGCATCAGCCCCGAATCGCTCCTGCTCGAAGGCGCCCGGCGGGTGGATGAATGGGGGCTAATCGAGAAGAAGATTCCCAGCTTCGATGTGATCTACGCGGTGCTCCCGGGCCAGGTGGAGGGGCACCGCTCGGAGTTCACCGAGGCGCAGCGCCGGATTCTGCCCCTGCTCGACGGCGAGCGCGATGTGCGGCAGGTCATCGATGCGTCGGGGCTCTCGGAGTTCGAGGCAGGGCAGGCACTCTACGGGCTGGTGACGGCGGGACTCGCGCACAAGGTGGGCGCGTCGTCGATGGCCGCGCCGTCCCGGATGCTCGAGGCGCAGATCGAGGAGCACCGCAATCTCGGCATCGCCTTTTACCGGACCGACATGCACGAGGAGGCGATGCGGGAATTCCGCCGCGTCGCCGAGCTGCGGCCCTCGGAAGGAAGCGCCCCGTTCTACCTCGGTCTCATCTCGGCGAGGCGGCGGGAGTGGAATGAAGCCGCCGCGTACTTCCGCCAGGCGATCGACCGGAGCGGTCCGCGTCCGGCCCTGCTGCACAACCTCGGGGTCGCGTTGCAGCACACCGGGCGCCTCGACCAGGCGGAGACCGTGCTGGCCGAAGCCGCCGGCCGCGCACTCGACGATCCCCGGGTCCATACCGGATGGGGGATCCTCGCACTCGAACGGGACGAGCCCGCGGTGGCCCGGCAGCGCCTCCAGCGGGCGCGCGAGCTCTACCGGCAGACGCCGCCCGCGATCTGGTACTGGGCCGCGACGCTCGCCACTGCGGGCACCGAGGACTTCGACGTGGCGCTCGCGATCGCGAAGGAAGCGGTGGAGCATCACCCTGGCGATTCGGTGCTCCGCAACAATCTCGCGGTGCTGCTCGAAGCCGGCGGCGCCGTGCCCGCGGCGGAGGCACTGCTGCGGGAGGTGGTTGCCGACGAAGCGACGCTGCCCCAGCCGTTCAAGAATCTCGCCGATCTCTGCTACCGCAGCGGCCGCTACGAGGAGGCCGCCGCGCACTACGAGCGCGCCGCCGCGCTCGCCCCCGAGCTGGGCGACGATCTGTATTTCAAGCTCGGCAATCTCGCGTTCCGGGAGCGCGATACCGCGAGAGCCCGGGCCGCGTGGGAGCATGCGGTCGCGCTCAATCCTGGGCACCAGCTCGCCCGCGCGAACCTGTCGACCCTGCGGATGGCGCCGTGATCGGCCGCGACGACGTCGGGTTCGATCTCGTCCTGCGGCAGCTCACCAATCGGGGCGCCGGGGGATTCGAGTGGTACAAGGATTCCTGTCTCCTGCGCCGGATCGAGGTGCGCATGCGGGCCCGGGGCGTCAGGACGCTGAGCAGCTATGCGGCGCTGCTGGAGGTCGATCCCGCCGAGCTGGACCGGCTGCTCCACACGCTCTCGGTGCGGGTCACCGGGTTCTTCCGGAATCCCGACACCTGGAAGCGCCTTCGCGCCATCCTCGAGCGGCTCCCTGCGTCGGCGGAGCGCGGACTTGCCGCGTGGAGCATGGGGTGCGCGACGGGAGAGGAGACCTGGTCGCTCGCGATGCTGCTGCGCGACCTGGCGCGTCCCGCCGGTCCCGGTGCGATGGCACAGGTCGCGGTGCTCGGCTCCGACGTGGATGCGGTCGCGCTCGCCCTCGCCGATGCGGGCCGCTATCCGGCGCCAGGAGCCGACGCGATTCGCGCCGTGCTCGCCGAGCCGTACGGCGCGGTGCGCGACGGGTGCTTCGAGGTGGATCCGGTGCTTCGGGCGCGGGTCGTCTTCCGCCGGGAGGATCTGACGACAGCGCATTCCGACTCGGGAAGGTACGACGTGATCTGCTGCCGGAACCTCCTGATTTTTCTCGGGCGGGAGGGGCAGCGGCGGGTCCTCGACGCCGCCTGCCGCGCGCTCCGCCCCGGAGGGATACTCGCGCTCGGGCGCACCGAATCGCTGGTCGCACTCCCGGGCGCGGAACTCGAGCCGGTCGACCTGATGCATCGCCTCTACCGGAGAGCGGCATGAGCGCGCCCAGGGTGCTGGTCGGGATCTCGGACCTCGAGGTCGCGCGCGCGCCCGCCACGCTCGGCGCGCTCGGCCTCGGGAGCTGCGTCGCCATTATCCTGCACGACGCGGAGGCCAAGGTCGGCGGTCTGGCTCACGTCCTCCTCCCGTCCCCGAGCGTTGGCCGCCGGAACCAGGATGGCCCGGGGCGCTACGCACCCACCGCGGTGGCGGCGCTGCTGCGGCGGATGCGCGAGCTCGGCGCGTCGGCGCCCCGTCTCACCGCCCGCCTGGTCGGCGGCGCCAGCATGTTCACCAGCCTGCAGCCGCCGGGCACGATTCAGATGGGAGAGCGCAACGTGCACGCTGCTCGCGAAGCGCTTCACCGCGCCGGGATCCGGCTCACCGGCGAACTGGTCGGAGGGGACCACGGGCGCTCCGTCGAGTTCGACATCGAAACGGGCAAGGTCCGGGTGAGTTCCTACCTCCACGGGACGACAGAGCTGTGAGCGAGCCGGCTGATCCGATCCTGGGCCCGTACCGCGCCGAGTTCCGCGCGATTGCCGCGCTGCTCGCCGCGCCGGCGGGGCCGGGAACACCGGAGGAGGCGAAGCGCCGGATTATCGCGCTCTTCAAGCAGGTCGATGGCGCGCTCACCGACTTGACGGAGCTGAAGGAAGAAATCCGGGGCCTGGTGGGCCGCTACAAGGAAGTCTCCGCCGATCACGCGGCGGCGCGGGCCAAGGGATTTCCCGGGCAGGAGCCGCAGCTGCACCACGATCACCTGGGCGCCTCCACCTACATCGAAAAGGGATGGAGCCTGATCTCGCTCGGCGATCCTCCCGGGGCGATTCAAGCGCTCAACCGCGCCCTCGAGCTCTCCCCCGGCGACCCACAGGCGCAATCGCTGCTCGGCTGGGCCCAGATGCTCGACGAGCAGTACGACGATGCGCTGGCGACCTTCTCCCGGGTGCTGGTGAAGGAGCCGGCGAATGCGCTGGCGCGGGTGAACGTCGGGTTTATCTGTCTGAAGAAGAAGATCTTTGGCGAGGCGATCGAGCATCTCTCGAGGGTGATCCGGATCGACAACGACCGGAAGGCCACGCTCTACGCCCACTATTATCTCGGCCTGGTATACCTCGAGCGCGAAATGATGTCCGACGCACAGTCGTTCCTGGGCAAGGCCATCGCGCTCGGCCCCAATCTGATCGAGGCGTACTACGATCTGGGCCGCGCGCAGTGGTTCGCCGGCCGCAGGGAGGACGCCCGGGCCACCTGGGCCGACGGCGTGGCGGCCAACCGGTTCGCGCCGTGGGCGCTCCGCTGCCACGAGCTCCTCGACCGTACGGCGAGGGGCGAGGAGGTGCCGCGCTCCGGCTCCTCCTGAGCCTGGCACTCCTGCAAGCGCCGGTGCCGACGCCGGCCGACCTGCAGGGCGTCCGGGTGGGCGACGTCCTCGCCGTGGCGCGACGGGCCGATCTCGATCTGGCAATCGCGCTCGCGGAGGACGCCGACAGGCCGCGCTCGTGGTACGGGCTCAGTCACGCGGCGCCCGGAAACATCCGGCTCATCGTCGTGCGCGGCGCGTCTCGGCTCGACTCGCTGATGCGCGGCCGGGGCCCCGCATGGGGCGCCGGCTTCGCGATGCCCGGCGCCCGCACGATCGTCATCCGCGCCGACAAGGGGGATCCGCGGCAGACGCTTCGCCACGAGCTCGCCCACTTGGCCCTCCATGACGCGGTCCGGGTCCGCGTTCCACTCTGGTTCGACGAGGGCTACGCCGCGATCGCCGCGGGCGAATGGGACCGGCTGGACGGGCTCCGCCTGAATCTCACCGTTGCCCGCGGCAACATCCCCAACTTTTATGAGCTCGACCGGGCGCTGCGGGCCGGCGAATCCACCGCCGAGGCGGCCTACGCGCTGGCGGCGAGCGCGGTGGCCATGATGGCGCGACGCCACCCCGACCACTCTCTCGAGCCGCTCCTTACCCGCCTCAAAAGGGGCGAGAGCTTCGACTCGGCGCTCCTCGCCACCACCGGGTCGACCGTGGGGCGTTTCGAGGTGGAATGGCAGAAGGACGTACGGAAGCGGTATGGCCTCCTGGTCTGGACGATGGCGGGGGGGCTCTGGCTGGTCGTCGCCGTCGGGGTGCTTCTGGCAGGATGGCTCCGCCGCCGCCGCGATCGTCCCCGGCGGGCGGCGCTCGACGTAGGGTGGGTGGTCGAGCCGGAGGAGCCGGAGGAGCAGCCGCCTCCGCTTGATAGAAGTGCTCCAGCGCCTTAAATTTCAAGGCCTTATGGCATCCAGCGAACTAAAGGGTGGCGGACGCCGCGGCTTGCTGGGACGGCGCAACGTGATCGTTCTCGCGGCTGCGACCGGCTGTCTCGTCGTCGGGTACCTCACGCTCCAGGCCGGATCGGTCAGTCTCGCCGCCGTGCTCCTGGTGCTGGGGTACTGTGTGCTCTTCCCTCTGGCTATCGCCCTCTGACGCCGGACGGGTTTCGGCCGTACGTGCAGAGGTGGCTGGCGTAGTGCGTCCCCATATACAGCACCCGGGGACCCCACCGCCTTCGCCCCGGGCGAATAGCTCAGCGGTTGAGAGCGCCTGCCTTACACGCAGGATGTCGGGGGTTCGAATCCCTCTTCGCCCATGTGCCCGCGCTCCGTCTGGATGCGGCACTCTCCGCCCCTTGCGGGCGGTTCTTTTGGGAGGATGTCCGGAATGCGTCTGACCCCTCTCGTCGTGGCCGGAATCGTCGCCGCGCTCCCCTGCACGCCGATGGCGGCGCAGCTGCGCTCGAGCCGGCCCATTCCCCAGCAGCAGAATCTGCCCCGGCTGCTGGTGGCCAATCCCTTCAGCTTTTCCGCTCAGGATTCGGCTGCCGCGGTTCGGGTCGGCGCGGGGTTGCGCGACCGGGTCGAGAAGAATGCCGAGCGATGGTTCAAGGTGGTCCAGCGGGCGCAGATGAATGAAGCGCTCCAGCAGTACGCCTATCCAGTGGACGCGGTCCTGCCTCCCCTCGTTGCCCGCCAGCTGGCGCAATCGTTGAACGCGCGGGCGATGGTGGTCGGAACGCTGCTGCGTGGGGACGGTGGCCGGTACACGATCGAGGCCCGGCTCGCCCACCTGAACGACGATGCCGGGCACATCGCCCGGGTCACCCAGTCGCCCAACCAGTCGTTCGAAGAGTTCGGGGCCAAGGCGGCGGATTCGCTCGCCCCCGCGTTCCGGGCGCTGCAGGACGCCAAAGCCTGCGACAACCAGCGCGCCACGATGCCCGACAAGGCGGCCGAGTCGGCGCAGAAGGCGCTCCGTGTGGTGCCCAATCACGGCCTCGCCGAATACTGCCTCGCTCAGATCGCGATCGCGAAGAAAGCTCCGGTCGAGACGGTCATCGCCCACCTCAAGAACGCCACCAGGGGCGACCGTCTTTCGCTACCGGCGTGGACGGCGCTCGCGGTGCAGTACCAGGCGAAAGGGGACAGTGCGCAGACCATCGAGACCTTCAAGGAAATGCTCCGGATCGCGCCCACCAACGAGGCGCTCCGCAAGGAGGCGTTCCGGCTCTTTCTGACCTACGGCCGACCCGAAGCGGCGGAGGATGTGGCCCGCGAGGGGATCACGAACGATCCAGCCAATGCCGATCTGCACGATCTGCTGAGCAGCGCCTGCCTCTTCCAGGACAAGCCGGAGAAGAACAAGTGTGCGGTGGACGCGCTGGTGCAGGTGTACGCGCTCGACAGCACCAAGGCCGACACCACCTTCTTCACCAAAATCACCTTCGCCGCTTCGCGTCCCCCCGAAGACACCGTGCGCTTCCTGCACTGGGCCCAGCGCGGTGTGGCCAAGTATCCCAACAGCGGCCTCCTCCTGGGACAACTCGCGCAGGCGTACGGTGTCGCCGGGCCGGTGGACAGCGCGCTGGTTGTCACCCGTCGCCTGATGGCGGTGGATTCGTCCGACCTGACGCCGGTGTTGCGGATGGCAAAGGCGCTGGCCGATACGTCGAACAAACGCGCCCGCGACGCGCTGACGCTCCTGCCGTACGTCCAGCGTCTGGGCTCGCCGGAGGACAAGGCCAACATGGGGGCCATCCTCGCCAGCGCGGGGGTTCCGCTGCTCTCCGGAACGCCGGACTATCCGCAGGCGGCGGAGCTCAGCCGCGCGGCGCTCAAGCTGCTTCCGGCCGACAGCCGGACGGCCCAACTGGCGAACTTCGTCCTCGGCCTCTCCACCTTCCAGATGATGGTGGCGATGGACACGGAGGCGGCGGCGCAGAAGTCCTGTCCGCTTTCCCAGCAGATGAAGACCTTGATGGACGAGTCGGCGCCGGCCCTGCAGGCGGGACGGTCGATCAACGAAGGCGTGGTGGCACCGAGAATCCAGGCGCTCGATCAGTTCACCGCCCATATCAATTCGCTCCTCAAAGCGTATTGCAAATGAGGGGTGGCCCCTCTAGAATGAGGGGCTTCGCACCGGGGGCTGTAGCTCAGCTTGGTTAGAGTGCCGCACTGTCACTGCGGAGGTCGCGGGTTCGAGCCCCGTCAGCCCCGCTCTGGATGCGCCAGCCTTCACCCCGTCCGGATCTCGGGCGGGGTGAAGGCTTTCGGGGGGGGAGTCGCCAGGTGAACGAGCCGACGATGAGCGCCTATCACCAGCCCGTGCTGGTCAAAGCGGTGCTGGAAGCCGCCCGCGGCGCTCGGCGAGCGGTGGATGGAACGCTGGGCGACGGCGGCCACGCCGAAGCGCTCCGCGCGGCCGGGGCCGAGCTCCTGGCGATCGACCGCGACCCCGACGCGATCCGTACCGCCAGGGCCCGGCTGGGCGATGGCGGCATCCGCTATCTGGAAGCGCCCTTCGCGAGTGGCGAAGCCCTCGCCGAGATCGCCGATTTCCATCCCGATTTTATTCTGCTCGACCTGGGCGTCTCCTCCCGCCAGCTCGATCAGGAGGACCGCGGGTTCACCTTCCGGCCCGGCGCGCCGCTTGACATGCGCATGGGGGCGGACGGGCCGACCGCGGCCGACCTGCTCAACACCACCGACAAGGATACTCTGCGGGCGTGGCTCGCCGATTGGGGTGACGAGCGCCGCGCGCACCGCCTCGCCGGCGAAATCGTGCGCCGACGGGAGCGGGAGCCGTTCCTCACCAGCGACGATCTGGTGAACGCGATTCGTGGTGTGCTTGGGCCGCGCTCCGGGCCCGACGATTTTGCGCGAATCTTCCAGACGTTCCGCATCGCGGTGAACGACGAGCTCGACGGCCTGGTTGAGGCGCTTCCTGCGCTCCGGGACACGCTGGTGCCGGGCGGAATGCTCGCGGTCATCAGTTATCATTCGGGGGAGGATCGCGTCGCCAAGCACGCTTTCCACGAATGGAGTCGCTCCTGCATTTGTCCCCCCCAGCAACCGGTCTGCACCTGCCGGGGACGTCCTCTCGGGACCGCCGCGCCGCGCAGCGGCGTCGTGCCGGACCCGGAGGAGATCGTCGCCAATCCACGCGCCCGGAGCGCACGGCTCCGGATGTTCCGGACCGCGCATGAGGCTTAAGGGCCGTCACTGGTTCTTTCTCTGGCTGATGCTCTTCCTGGGCACCGCCCTGGCCATCGCCACCCGGCAGAGCCAGGGGTTCGCGACCGCACGCCGGCTCAGCATCCTGCAGGAACGCCGCACCGAGCTCGAAGGCAAGCGGACCGAGCTCCTCCGGCAGATCGGACAAACCACCAGCCGCGAAATTCTGGTGCCGCGGATGGAGCGGGCCGGGATGCACCTTCCGTCGGAATCCGAAAACATTTTGATCACGCTCGATAGTCTCGTGGCCGGCGCCGGCCGGGGACGCTGATGGCCAAACCGGTCGCCCGAATCGTGGCGTTGCAGGTAGCGCTCGGCAGCGGCCTCCTCATGGTGGTCGGGCGCGCCGGCTACCTCCAGCTCGTGAAGGGGGGGGAATTCGCCCGGCAGGCGCGCGCCCAGCGCACCGTCACCCGCGAGCTGCCGGCGCGGCGCGGCACGATCTACGACCGCAACGGCAGTCCGCTCGCCGTCTCAGAGCCGGTTTATCGGGTCCAGATTTCGGTGAAGGAAGTCCGCGATACGCTGGCGCTCCTGCGCCGCGCGTCCCGGGCCCTCCGTGTGCCGCAGGCGTCGCTCCTCCGGCATTTCCGCCGCGGCGCCGACAACCTCTATCCGTATTTCCACGGCCCCTTCAAGGAGTCCGCGATCAGCCCGCTGCGCGGCATGCGCGGGGTCCGCTTCTACACGGCGTACAGCCGCGGGTATCCGAACGGACGCCTCGCCGCGCCGATCATCGGCGCGGTCTCTCTCGAAGAAGGCCGGGGCCAGTCGGGGCTCGAGCGCTCGCTCGATTCGATTCTCGCCGGCCGTCCCGGGGAAACCATCGACCTCAAGACCCCGGCGGGTCGCCAGTTCGAATCGCCCGACCGGCTGGTGCGCGGGCCGGTGCCGGGACACGACATCGTGCTCACGATCGACGCCGAATTGCAGGAGATCGCCGAGAATTCCCTCGCGAAGGCGCTCGTGGAGTACAAGGCGGAAAGCGGCGATGTCGTGTTCCTGGACCCGCGGACCGGGGAGCTGCTGGCGCTCGCCTCGCTCACCAGGAGCGGCCCGGCGACCAGCGCCACGGTCTTCACCAGCCCGTTCGAACCCGGCTCCACCGCCAAACCGTTTACTGCAGCGGCGCTGCTCGCGCTCGACCGGGTCAAGGACTCGGAGACGGTGTCCGGGGAGAACGGGAAATGGACCTACCCGACGCGGGGCAGGGCGACCCGAACCGTCGAAGACACCCATGTCGAGAAGGAGCCGATGACCCTGGCGCGAGTGATCCAGGTGTCGAGCAATATCGGGATCGGGAAGTTTTCGAGACGATTGCGGTGGGAAGAGCAATACGACATGCTCCGCGCCTTCGGGTTCGGGGCGCTGACGGGCGTCGAGTATCCGTCGGAGGCGAGTGGTGTGCTGGTCCGACCGCATCACTGGGACCCGGGCTACGATGCCGAGAGCATGGCCATGGGATACCGGATCCAGATGACGCCGCTGCAGCTCGCCCTCGGCTACGCCGTCTTCGCGAACGACGGTGTGCTGATGGCTCCCACACTGGTCCGTGAGATCCGGAGCGCCGACCGCCGCACGCTCTACACGACCGAGCCCGAAGTGGTGCGGCGGGTGATCCCGGCGACGGTCGCGGCCAGGATGCGCGAATTCCTCGGGATGGCGGCCGGCGATTTCGGCACCGGGCGCCAGGCACAGGTCCGGGGCGGGATTCTCGGCAAGACGGGCACCGCTCGCCAGGCGGAGAATGGCAGCTACGCCTCGGGAAAGTACCGGGCGTCGTTCGTCGCGATTTATCCGGCGAAGGATCCCCAGCTCGTGGCGGTCGTCACCATCGAGAATCCGAAGGGCGCCTACTACGGCGGGCAGACCGCGGCGCCAGTCACCGCCTCGATGTTCAAACAGGCGCTCTCCGCGCGGCACAGCGTGATCGATCGGAGTGTCATCGCGGAGGCGGCGCCGGGGAGAGGCAAGGAGGCCAGGAGGCAAGGAGGCAAAGTAAATGCAGCGGAAGACTTGAATGCTTCCGCGGCCTCGGTGCGGCTTCCTGTTCGAGCGGGGCCGGCGCCGCATGCAACGATGGTGCTGGTTCCCGAAGTCGCCGGGCGGGGGGTGCGCGGCGCGGTGTTCGCGGTGCACCAGCGCGGCCTCCGCGCGAAGGTCGAAGGGAGCGGCCACGTGGTGGTGAAGAGCATTCCCGCCGCCGGCGATTCACTGGCACTCGGCAAGACCGTCGTGCTCTACGTCACCTCGCCCAGGGCTCCGTGAGCAATTCTCTCGCGCTGGTGTCCGCCCTGCGGCGGGCCGGCCTCCTCCGCTCTGCGCCATCGCCGCCTCCCGACATCTCCGGTCTGACGACCGATAGCCGGAGCGTCGGTCCTGGCTGTCTCTTCGTCGCGGTGCGGGGAACCCAGGCGGACGGCCATCGTTTCGTCCCCGATGCCGTACGCCGTGGTGCCGCGGCGGTCGTCGTGGAATCCCTGCAGGACACTCCCGCGCCGCAGCTCGTGGTGCAGGACGCGCGGCGCGCCGCAATCGTCCTCGCGCGCACCTGGTTCGGCGATCCCGCGGCAGACATGCTCCTCGTCGGCATCACCGGCACCAACGGGAAGACGACCACGACGGCGCTGGTTCGCCATCTTCTCAATCGCGACGGCGACGTCGGAAGCATCGGCACGCTCGGCGCGTTCGACGGCGCCGGGCGGAGCCTCCCGTCGACCGCGGGCTCACTCACGACGCCGGGTCCGGTCGACCTGCAGGCCATCTTCGCGGTGCTCCGCGACGCCGGCGTCGGCCGAGTGGCGATGGAAACCTCGTCGCACAGCCTCGACCAGGGGCGTCTCGACGGACTGGTATTCCAGGCGGCGGTCTTCACCAACCTCAGCCGCGATCATCTGGACTATCACGTCACGATGGAGCACTACCTGGCCGCCAAGCTCAAGCTGCTGGGGCTCCTCGGCAAGGACGCGGTCATTGCCTCGAACGCGGACGATCCGGTATGGGCCATGATCCCCCGCGCGGCGAACACCGTCACCTTCGGTCAGCATCCGGATTCCGATCTCCGTGCCATGGACCCGGTGCTCGGATCCACCGGGAGCCGCTTCCGGGTCGAAGGGCGATTCGGGCGGAGCGAGATATCGCTCCCGCTTCCGGGGGAATTCAACGTCTCCAACGCCCTCGCGGCCGCCGCGGTGGCGCTGGGCCTCGGGATACCGCTCGCGGAGGTGGCCGAGCGCCTCGCTGCCGCGCCGCAGGTTCCCGGCAGGATGGAGCGGCTGATCGCGGAGCCCTTCGTGGTGCTTCGCGACTATGCGCACACACCCGACGCCCTGGAGCGCGCCCTCGAAGCGCTCCGTCCCCTCACCAGCGGCCGCCTGATCGTGCTGTTCGGCTGCGGTGGCGACCGCGACCGGGGCAAGCGCCCGCTGATGGCGCGGAGCGCCGGAACGCTCGCCGACATCACCCTCGTAACGTCCGACAATCCCCGGACCGAGAATCCGGAGTCGATCATCGACGAGGTGATGAACGGCCTTCCCGCGGGGGCGGAGCACCTTCGGATCGCCGACCGGCGCGCCGCCATCGCCGAAGCGCTCGAGCTCGCGCGCCCCGGCGATACGCTGCTCCTCGCGGGGAAGGGACACGAGACCTACCAGGTCGTCGGCACCGAGTACAGACCGTTCGATGAGAAGGCGATTGTAGAGGAGATCATGGGGAAAGAAGGGGGAAGGGGAAAGGGGGAAGGGGGAGGGGGGAAGGGTGCGCTGGACTGACCGTACCGTCCGCGCCGCGCTCGGGCTCCCCGGGCCGAATACCGACACCGGGTACTCGGGCGTCTCGACCGACACGCGGGCCATCGCCGATGGATGCCTCTTTGTGGCACTACAAGGCAATCGGTTCGACGCGCACGAGTTCCTCGAGCAGGCGGCCAGGGCGGGGGCACGAGGGGCGGTGGTGCGGCGCGGCACCGGGCGGATACCGGGGCTGGTGCTCTACCACGTCGAGGACACCCGCTTCGCGCTCGGCGAGCTGGCCCACGCCCGCCGCAAGACGATTCCGGGTCCGGTCGTCGCGATTACCGGCACCAACGGCAAGACGTCCACCAAGGAGATGGTGGCCGCGGCGCTGCGCACCCGCTACCGGATCAGCGCCACCCGCATCAACCTCAACAACCTGATCGGCGTACCGCTCACCATTCTCGAAGCTCCCGACGATACCGAGGCGCTGGTGATCGAGGCGGGGGCAAATCTCAAGGGCGAGATGGCGCGGCACCGCGAAGTCATCGAGCCGAGCATCGCCGTGATCACGAATGTCGCGGCCGGCCATCTGGAAGGATTCGGCAGCAGCGAAGGAGTACTCACCGAAAAGCTCTCGCTCACCGACGGCGTGCCGCTTGCGGTGGTCGGCACCGAGCCGCCGGTCTTGCCCGAGCTGGCGCGCCAGCGCGCCCGGCGGGTCATCACCGCGGGACTTTCCGGAGCGGAGCGCACCCCCTCGAGGGTCGAGCTCCTGCCCGACGGCCGCCCCCGCCTCACCGTCGGCAAGCACGTCTTCGCGGTCGATGCGCGGGGCCGCCACCAGGCCGCCAATGCCATGCTGGCGTGGACGGTGGGCGAGGCGCTGGGGCTCGATCCCGAGCGGGTGGCGAGGAGCCTCGAGACCCTCGAAGTGCCAGGGGGCCGGGGGGAGATGGTGCAGATGGGCCAGCTCACCGTGCTCAACGACGCCTACAACGCAAATCCCGCCTCGTTTCGCGCCGCGATCGAGCTGGCGCGGGCACTCCGCGGCCGCCGCAGGCTCGTCTTCGTGGCCGGCACGATGCGGGAGCTGGGCGAGACCTCAACGACACTGCACGCCGAGATCGCATCGGCGCTGGTGACGCTCAAACCCGACCTCCTGGCGGCGATCGGGGACTTCGTGCCGGCGCTCGAACCCTATCGTTCGTCCCTGGGGGATCGGCTGCTCACCGCGCCCGATGCGGCCGCGCTCTCGCCACTCCTAGCGGCGCGCATTTGCGGCGACGAGCTGGTCGTGCTGAAGGGGAGCCGGGGCGTTGCGTTGGAACGGCTCCTCCCTGATCTTGCGGCACGCGCGTCGTCCCCCATGACCTGAGGCGCCATGCTGTATCATCTCCTGGCTCCCCTCGCGCATGAATACCTGATCTTCAATCTCTTCAACTACATCAGTTTTCGGGCGGCGGGCGCGATGCTCACCGCGCTCCTGCTCGCGTTCGTGGTGGGGCCATCGATCATCGCGCGGCTCAAGGCGAAGAAGATCGGTCAGGTGATCCGGTCCGAAGGCTTGGCGAGCCACCAGGGGAAGCGGGGCACGCCGACGATGGGCGGTATCATCATCATTCTCTCGACCATCATCCCGACGCTGCTGTGGGCGCCGCTCACCAACCGGTTTATCATCGTCGCGCTGCTGGCCATGCTCTGGACCGGCGCGATCGGCTTCGTGGACGACTATCTCAAAATCGTCGAGGGGAAATCCCGCGGACTGGTGGCCAAGTGGAAACTGGTTGGCCAGTGCATTTTCGGCCTGGCGCTCGGCCTGTACCTGCTCAATTACCCGGTCGTCTCCCCGGAGACGCTCCCCCCGGCGGCGACCACCGTTCCCTTCTTCAAGTACACCATCGTCACGTTCGCTCCGTGGCTCTACGTCGCGTTCGTGACCTTTGTGGTGACCGGCACCAGCAACTCGGTGAACATGACCGACGGGCTGGACGGGCTCGCGACCGGGCTCACGGCAATTGCCGCGGCGGCGTTCGCCTTCTTTGCCTACGTCTTCGGCCGGGTGGACGCGACCACCTACCTCCAGTTCTACTACCTCCCCGGAGCGGGCGAGCTCACGGTCTTCTGCGCCGCGCTGATGGGAGGCGCGCTCGGATTCCTCTGGTTCAATGCCCACCCCGCCCAGGTTTTCATGGGCGACACCGGGAGCCTCGCCATCGGGGGCGCCCTCGGCACGGTCAGCATTCTGCTCAAGGCGGAGTTCCTGCTGGTGATCATCGGCGGGATGTTCGTCGCCGAGCAGCTCTCGGTCATGATCCAGATCGGGGTGTACAAGTGGTACAAGCGGAGCCGGGGGCGCGAATACGCCGACGCCCACCGGGTATTCCGCATGGCGCCGCTGCACCATCACCTCGAGAAAAAGGGGTGGGCCGAGACGACGGTGGTCACCCGCTTCTACATCCTCGGGATCCTCTGCGCCCTCGTCGCCTTCGCGACGCTCAAACTGCGCTGATGGCCGGTCGGGAAACGGCGGTGATCGGCCTCGGCCGGAGCGGCTCGGCGGTCACCCAGCTGCTCCGCCGAAACGGGGAGGCGGTGTATGCGTCCGATGCCGGCAGCTCTCCGGCGCTGGAGCAGGCGGCGACGGCGCTGCGCGCCCTCGGAGCTGAGGTGGATCTCGGCGGCCACGACCTGGCGCGCATCGCCCGGGCCGGGCTCTGTGTCGTGTCACCCGGAGTGCCGCCCGATGCGCCGCCCCTCGCCGCCGCGCGCGCGGCGGGCGTACCGGTGCGGGCGGAGGCCGACGTGGGGCTCGAGGCGCTCGACGGCGTGCCCTATGTCGCGGTGACCGGCACGAAC
>CAZHSO010000002.1:37889-48800 GCA_964535105.1 uncultured Gemmatimonas sp. | reverse complement strand
CAAGACGACGACGACTGCCCTGGTCGGCCACCTGCTGGTGGAAGCAGGCATTCGCGCCGTCACGGCGGGGAACATCGGCACGCCGCTCTCGCAGGTGGCGCTCGGGAGAATCCGTCCCCAGGCGATGGCAGTCGAGCTCTCGTCCTTCCAGCTGCACGACATGATCGCCATTCGGGCAACGGTCGGAGTGCTCACGAATCTCGCGCCCGATCACCTCGACCGGTATGCGTCGCTCGACGAGTACTACCGGGACAAGGCGCGACTCTTCCAGCATGCGTCGTCCCGGTCGGTCTGGGTCTCCAACGCCGACGATGCGGCGTCGAGAGAGCGGGTGGAGGGGGTGAACGGGACCCATCTCCGCTTCTCGACCCGGCGGCGCGCCGACGGATGGTACGATCGCGACGCCGGCCGCCTCATGCTCGAGGGCGAGGCGCTGCTGCCGCGCGCCGAGCTCGGCCTCCTCGGCGACCACAACGTGGCCAACGCGCTTGCCGCGTCGCTCGCGGCGCGGAAGATGGGTGTCGATGCTTTGAGGATTGCGGAGGGCTTGCGCACCTTCCGGGCGCTCCCGCACCGGTTGGAGCCGGTGCGGGAGGTGGATGGGGTGCTCTGGATCAATGATTCGAAAGCCACCAACATCGCATCGACTGAGGTCGCCGTGGCCGCGATGGCCCGGCCTTTCGTGCTCCTCCTCGGAGGACGCCACAAGGGCGAGCCCTATACCAGGCTCGGCCGTGCGCTGGCCCGGGGTGCGCGCGCGGTGGTGGCCTACGGGGAGGCCGGCCCGATCGTGCAGCAGGACTTGGCCGGCGCCGGGGTCTCGGTGGTCGCGGCCGAAGGATTCGACGACGTATTGCAGCGCGCCCGCGCGCTCGCGCGCGCGGGCGATGCGGTGCTCCTCTCTCCCGCCTGCTCGAGCTACGACATGTTCAACAACTACGAGGAGCGGGGCCGCCGTTTCCGGGAAATCGTAGAGGGGTGGTGAGCGCGCCGGTGGCGCGCCAGCCCGGCGAGCTGCGCTGGGAAACCCGCCTCCTGGTGGTGGTCACCGCGGTGCTCACCGTCTTCGGCATCGCGAGTCTCTATGCCGCCGCGGCGATGCAGACGGAGCCGTTTGAATTCTTCACCAAGCAGCTCTCCGGGGCGGTCCTCGGCGCCGTGGCGCTCATGATCGTGTCCCGGGTGGACTATCACCGCTGGCGCACCTTCGCCTGGCCACTGCTGCTGCTCGCGATCCTCGCGCTCGTCCTCGTCGTGCTGCCCTTCACGAAAAGCATCGCGCCGAGCACGAATGGCGCGCGGCGCTGGATCACGCTCGGCCCGGCCAATTTCCAGCCGTCGGAGCTGGCGCGCTTTGCGATCGTGGTCTGGACGGCGATGCTCGCCGCCAAGAAGGGAGACGCGGTCCGCGGCTTCAAGAAGGGGGTTGTCCCGTTCCTCACCATCATC
The DNA here is from genome assembly GCA_964535105.1 of uncultured Gemmatimonas sp. Taxonomy (GTDB): domain Bacteria; phylum Gemmatimonadota; class Gemmatimonadetes; order Gemmatimonadales; family GWC2-71-9; genus JABFSM01. The sequence goes on along the minus strand of CAZHSO010000002.1, from coordinate 47,351 downwards.
GGCTTGGTCTCCTTCCTGATCCTCATCGAGCCCAACCTCTCCATGGCGACGCTGGTCGCCCTCCTCGGTGGAGTCGTCCTTTTTACCGCGGGGGCCAGGATCGGCCACTTCATGCTGCTGGGCGTCGCGACGCTCTTCGCCGCCGTGTCTCTGATTTGGGCCGAGCCGTACCGGCTGCAGCGGCTGAAGTGCTTTCTCGAGCCATGCGCGGGAGGCGACTTCCAGCTCACCCAGGCGCTCATCGGTTTCGGGTCCGGCGGCCCGTTCGGCGTGGGCTACGGCCATGGGCAGCTCAAGATGAATTACCTCCCGTACGGCTATTCCGATTTTCTCGCCGCGACGATCGGAGAGGAATGGGGATTTCTGGGAGTCGTGGTGATTGCGATGCTCTTCTTCATTTTCTGCTGGCTCGGCTTTCGCATCGCCAAGACGGCGCCCGACCCCTTCGGGCAGTATCTGGCGACGGGGCTGACGGCCTCGGTCGCGCTGGCGGCGCTCCTCCACGGCGCGGTGAACCTCGGCCTCATGCCCACCACTGGGCTCGCATTTCCATTCATGTCGTTCGGGCGGTCGGCGCTGGTGATCGCGCTCCTGTCGGTCGGCGTGCTGGTGAATATCGGGCGGGCGAGGGGGAGGCCGGTCAAAAGTGAGCGGTGAGCGGTGAGCGGGACCTGCCCTGTCACCCTGAGCGAAGCGAAGGGGCGGCACTCCGCGTGACGCCCCCCCCACTCACCGCTCACCGCTCACCGCTCACCGTCATCATCGCGGGCGGTGGCACCGGCGGCCATCTGATGCCTGCCCTCGCGATCGCCGCCGCCATCCGCCGCCATCATCCCGACTGGCGCGTCGTGCTCGTGGGCGCATCCCGCGGCGTCGAGGCGGCGCTCCTCCCGACCCGGGACTATCCCTATGAGCTGCTCCCCGCCGAGCCGATCTACCGTCGCCAGTGGTGGAAGAACGCGCGCTGGCCGTATCTCGCCCTTCGTCTGGTCCGCGCGGTGGACCGCCTCCTCGACCGCGAGCGTCCCGCGCTGGTGATCGGCACCGGCGGTTACGCCTCCGGACCGGTGCTGTGGCGAGCGGCGGGGCGGGGGATTCCTACCGCGATTCAGGAGCAGAACGCCTATCCCGGGCTCTCGACGCGCATGCTGGCCCGCCGGGTCCGGGAAATCTGGCTCGGCGTGCCGGAGGCCAGGGGGTTCATCAAGCCGGGCCGCCAAACCGAGGTGATCGATACCGGAAACGCCATTGCTCCTCCCGATCCCGCCCGTCGTTCCGGGGCCCAGAAGCGTTTCGCACTCGATCCCTTGAAGCCGGTGCTGCTGGTGACCGGAGGAAGCCAGGGAGCGCTCGCGATCAACCAGGCGGTCGCCCTGTGGTTGGAAGGGGGAGGAGGGAAGGGTGTGCAGGTTGTCTGGGCGGCAGGGAAGGCGACCTACGCGCAATTCCGGCGATTCCACCGTCCCCCTGCGGTGCAGGTTTTTGACTTCATCGATCCGATGGCCGACGCGTACGCAGTGGCGAACCTCGCCGTTTCCCGCGGGGGGATGATGACGCTCGCCGAGCTCTGCGCCTGGGGGGTGCCGTCGGTGCTGATCCCTCTACCGACCGCCGCCGCCGATCACCAGACTCCGAATGTAAGGGTGCTGGCCGGCGCCGGTGCGGCCATCCATCTCCCCCAGTCGGAGCTCACCGCCGAGCGCCTGGGAGAGGTGATCGCCGGACTCCTCAATCCCCCCGGCCGGCTCGATCAGATGGCCCAGGCCGCCCTCGCCCGGGGCCGGCCGGACGCGGTGGAGCGGATCTCGGACCGTATCGGGGTTCTTTCGGGGTAACCCCGGCCTTTCTCAAGTTGCGGTGCCCTTTTAGATTAGGTCATCCGTCATGAACCTCTTTCTCCCCTCCGATCGACGACCGCTGCACTTTGTCGGAATCGGGGGGGCCGGGATGAGCGCCCTGGCCATGGTGGCGCTCTCGAGAGGGCTTCTCGTAAGCGGCTCCGATCTGGATGTCTCGGGGTGTGGCGATCTTGTCGCCCGCGGGGCCCGGGTCTTCCGGGGACACGCCGGGGAGCATGTCGGAGACGCCCGTGCGGTGGTGACGAGCGCCGCCATCCCGGTTTCCCATGTCGAAGTCGTTGCGGCTCGCGCGCGTGGCATTCCGGTGCTGCCGAGGAAGGAAGCGCTCGCGGGGTTGATCGGCACCGCGCGCTTGGTCGGCATCGCGGGTACGCATGGGAAGACCACGACGACCGCCATGACCACCGAAGCAATGGCCGCTGCCGGATTCGCGGTGACGGGGCTTGCCGGCGGGCGCGTCGAGGCGTGGGGCGGGAATGCGCGCCTCGGTGGTGAGGAGCTGTATGTCGTGGAAGCGGACGAATACGATCAGGCCTTTCTCACGCTGCACCCAACCATTGCGGTGGTGAACAACGTCGAAGCCGATCATCTCGAGTGTTACGGCTCGCTCGACGATCTCGAGAGGGCCTTCGTGACCTTCGCCGGCCGTGCGGAGCGCGCGCTGGTGGGGAACGACTCTCCCGGCGCCGACCGGGTGGCGGCCCTGCTGTCACCGTCGCGCACCTGGCGCTTCGGTCCCGACGCCGCCGACCTCGCCCTCCACGACATCCGCGCGACCCCCGAAGGCACCACGGCGAGCCTGACGATTCCCGGGGGCGCTTCGCTCCCCATTCGGCTCCAGGTTCCCGGTCTGCACAACCTTCGCAACGCGACCGCCGCGGTCGGCGCGGTCATCGCGCTGGGCGGAGATCCCGCCCCCGCCGTCGATGCGCTCGGTGCATTCCGCGGGGTGGGGCGCCGGTTCGACCGCCTTGGCACAGTTGCCGGGGTGACCATCGTCGATGACTACGCGCATCACCCGACCGAGATTGTCGTGACACTCGCCGCCGCGCGCCAGGCGTTTCCCTCCCGCCCGCTGGTGGCGGTCTTCCAGCCGCACCTCTTTTCGCGCACCGCGCTGCATCACGACGCAATGGGACAGGCGCTCGCCGCCGCGGATCTCGCCGTCGTGACCGACGTCTATCCCGCTCGGGAGCAGCCCATGCCGGGCGTCACGGGTGAGCTGGTGGCGGAATCGGCGCGGCGCCATGGGGTGCGCACCCTGTATCAGCCGAATCGCGCCGAGCTCGGGCGCACGGTGACCGATCTGCTGCACCCGGGCGATGTGCTGCTCACGCTCGGTGCCGGCGACATCACGCAGCTGGGGCGCGAGGTGCGCACCCTCCTGGAGGCGGAGTGAAGCGCCGCCTTCTGCTGGCCGCCGGCGCGCTCGGGCTCGTCGCGGTACTCGTTGCCGGATTCCGCTGGGTCAGGACGATTTCCTTCTTCAACGTACGGCGCATCGAGCTGGTCGGCGGCAGATACCTCACTCCGGCGGAGGTCGCCCGCGCCATCGCGGTGCCCGCGCGCGCGAGCATCTTCGACGATACCGCGCCCTACCTCGCACGGGCGCAGCGCATGGCCGGGGTGCGGGAAGCGCGGATCGCGCGGCGCCTCCCGGGGACCCTCCGGGTGACGATCCGTGAAGCCGAGGCGATCGCACTCGGCGAGCGCAACGGCCGGCTCGTTCTCCTCGACGCGCGGGGCCGGATCCTTCCCTTCGATCCCACCAGCCCGGCGGCTGATCTTCCCCTCGCCGAGGCGGATGCGGCGGTGGCCGGCGTGCTCGCCCGGGTGCGAGAGAACGATCCCGACCTCTTTGCCGGGATCGACCGCGGCAGCCGCCTCAAGCAGGACGTGGTCCTCGAAGTGGGCGGCGGCAAGGTGATCTTCCGCGCCGACGCGACCGGAGACGAAATCCGCGACCTCTCCCTGATCCGCGACTGGCTCGCGCGCGAAGGAAAGTCCTGGCGCGAGCTCGACGCGCGCTTCACCTCCCGCATCGTCGTGCGGGGGAGGGGCGCATGAGTCCGGCTCCGGAACGTCTCGTCGCCGCGGTGGACCTCGGCTCCACCCGGGTGGTGGGACTCATCGGCGAGGTCCTCGGCGAATCGCGGGAGCCCCGCCTGCGCCTGCTCGGCGTGTCGAGCGAGCGCACCGCGGGAGTTCGCCGCGGTGTGGTGCGCGACATCGAAGAGACCACCCGCGCGATCGCCAAGGCGCTCAAGGACGCGCAGATGATGGCGGGCGTGGAAGTCGGGACGGTCTACTGCGGCGTCGCCGGCGAGCACATCGCGGCCCGCAGCTCGCACGGCGTCGTGTCGGTGACGGGGAGCGAGATCCGGACGACCGACGTCGCCCGGGTCAACGACGTCGCGAGCAACATCTCTTTCGGCCGCGACCACGAGCTGCTGCACGCCATCCCGCAGGACTACTTGATCGACCAGCAGGAAGGGATCACCGAGCCGATCGGGATGACCGGCCAGCGCCTCGAGGCGGAGGTATACCTGGTCACCGTGCTCTCCAGTGCGATCCAGAATCTCCGAAAATGCGTGGAGAAGGCGGGCTACCACGTCGGCGAATTTGTCCTGGAGCCGCTGGCCGCCTCACTCGCCGTGCTGACGCCCGACGAGCGCGAGCTTGGCTGTGCAATTGTCGAGATGGGTGGCGGATCGACCAATGTCTCGATCTTCCACAGTGGAAAGATCCGCCACACCGCGAGCTCCATGTTTGCGGGCGGTCATGTGACGAACGACTTGGTGCACGGCCTCCAGGTCACCCAGCAGGATGCCGAGCGACTGAAAGAGCGCTTCGGGGCGGCCTACGAGCCCCTGGTCCCCGACAGCGACGTCTTCCAGCTCCCCGGCACCGCGGGGCAGGGCCCCCGCACTGCGCACCGCCAGGTGGTGGCGCACATCATGCACATGCGGCTCCAGGAAGTCCTCGAGCTCGCGCTCGACGAGATCTCCCGGGCGGGGTACCGCCAGCGCCTTCCAGCCGGCGTCATTCTGACCGGCGGGGGTGCGCAGGCCCCCGGCATCGTGGAGCTGGCCCGCGAAGTGTTTGCGCTCCCCGTGCGGGTCGGGACCCCCGGTGAAGGGCTGACCGGGCTGGTCGACAGCGTCGAAACGCCGCGCATGGCGGTGCCCGTGGGGCTGTTGCTCTACGGCGCGAAGCAGGTGACGGCCACGGGAGGGTTCGGCGCTGGCCGGCGCTCTCCGGCCGTCGACAAGGTGCTCGGACCGGTCAAACGATGGCTCCAGGACTTCTTCTGAGAACGCGAGGCCCCCTCCCATGATCTTCGAACTCGAAGAGAGCAGCGGTCTGCACGCGCGCATGAAGGTGATCGGCGTCGGCGGGGGCGGCGGCAACGCCGTCAACCGGATGATCGACGCCAGGCTGGTGGGGGTCGAATTCATTTCGGTGAACACCGACGCGCAAGCGCTCGGGAAATCGAAATCCGATTTGAAGGTGCAGATCGGCAAGAAGCTCACCCGGGGGCTCGGCGCCGGAGCGCGGCCGGAGATCGGCCGCCAGGCGATCGAGGAAAACCGCGACGAGGTGCTCGCCGCCATGCAGGGCGCCGATCTCGTCTTCGTCACCTGCGGGATGGGCGGCGGCACCGGTACCGGCGCGGCGCCGATGATCGCCCAGATGGCGCGCGATATCGGCGCGCTCACGGTGGGCATCGTGACGAAGCCGTTCCTCTTCGAGGGGCAGAAGCGGATGAAGCAGGCGGAGACGGGGATCACGGAAATGCGCCGCAGCGTGGACACGATGATCGTCGTGCCCAACGAGCGGCTCATGGCCGTGGTCGGGAAGGGCTTCAAGTTCGAAGATGCCCTCCAGAAGGCCGATGAGGTGCTGCTCAACGCCACGCAAGGTATCGCCGACCTGATCACCCGCACCGGCCTCATCAACGTCGACTTTGCCGACGTCCGCACCGTAATGCAGAACGGCGGCTCGGCGCTCATGGGCACCGGTATCGGCAAGGGCGAGAACCGCGCCCTCGAGGCGGCGCAGCAGGCCATCAGCAGCCCGCTCCTCGACAACATCTCCATCGCGGGCGCCAGCGGCGTGCTGATCAACATCACCAGCAGCGACATTACGATGGGCGAGGTGACCCAGATCAGCGAAGTCATCCACGACGCCGCGGGCGACCAGGCCGAGATCATCTTCGGGTCATGCACCGAGACGGCGCTCCAGGGCGAGATCCGGGTGACGGTCATCGCGACCGGTTTCGACCGCGCCATCACCGGCGAGCAGGCTCCCCAGCGGGGCACCGGGGTGCTCCAGTTCCCGGAGAAGAAGCGCGCTGTCGCGGGAGGCGGTATGGTTGGTGGGGTGACCGCAGCCGGACCGGCGGTTACCCATGTGGCGGCACCACGCGCCGCGGCGCCGCGTCCGGCGGTGATGCCAAGGAGCGCCACCGGGACCCCCGAGGTCTCCGACATGGAGATTCCGACCTTCATCAGGCGGCAGATGGACTGATGCGACGGGTTCGAGTCGTTCTTGCCTTCGGCGTGCTCAGCGCCGCCGTGGTCCTCGCCTTTACGGGGCGGTGGCCGTGGCGCAGGCTCGAGGTCGAGACGGCGGCTCCAGTGGTCGCCGCGACCCGCGTGCAGGAGAGCAGCGACACCCTCCAGCGCGGTGAGACACTCGGCGATCTCTTCGACCGCCAGGGCATTGCCAGCGCGGGGCTCACCGGATTGATGGAGCGGGCCGGGCTCGATCCCCGCCGGCTGCGCGCCGGCTTCACCGTGCAGTTCCGCCGCATCGTCGGGGAAGAGCTCCCGGTCGAGGTGACGGTGCGCTCGAGTCCGGAGGAGCGGCTCGCACTGCGCCGCACCGGAAGCGAGTGGACCGCCGAGCGGCGCCCGGTTTCCTGGCGCAGCGACGTGGTGCGGATCGGGGGACCGATCGAGAGCTCGCTCTACAACGCTTTGAACGATGCGATCCCTGAGGCGCTCTTCGACGCCGACAACCGGATTCGCCTCGCCTGGGACCTGGCCGACGTCTACGCCTGGTCCATGGACTTCAACCGCGACATCCAAACCGGCGACCGTTTCGCGGTGCTGGTCGAGCGGGAAGTGTCCGACGAGGGCGAAGTGCGGGTGGGCCAGGTGCTCGCCGCCGATCTCCTCGCCTCGGGCAAACATCTCAACGCCTTCCGATTCGAGGACGCCGCAGGGCAGTCCCGCTTCTTCGACGAAGATGGCACCTCGCTCCGCCGCGCCTTTCTCCGGGCGCCGGTCGAGTTTCGGCGGGTCTCGTCCTCCTTTACCCGTTCGCGCTTCCATCCGGTGCTGGGCATCTGGCGGAAGCACGAAGGGACCGACTACTCCGCATCGAGCGGGACGCCGGTGATGGCGGCGGGTGACGGAACGGTCCTCCGCGTCGGGAGGACGGGGGGTTACGGCAACCTGGTGGAGATCCGGCACCGGAACGGGATCACCACGCGCTACGGTCATCTGCGCGCCTTTGCCCGTGGACTCTCAGCGGGGCGCCGCGTGGGCCAGGGCCAGGTGATCGGCTACGTCGGCTCCACCGGACTCGCCAGCGGAGCGCACCTGCACTACGAGTTCCGGCTGAACGGTGTGGCCCGCGACTCCCGTCGGGTGAATCTGGGCGGCGGCGAGCCGCTCGCGAAGAGCCTGCGGCCGTTCTTCGAACAGGAAAAGCAGCGGCTCGCAAAGGCGCTGGGCGTTGTTGGAGGCTTGGCCTCCGAACGGATAGCGGAGTAGCAACGCCTCGCGCCGATAGCTGATAGCCGTCCCCAGTATTATTCCCCAATGCCATTCCTGATCGTCGCTGCCGCCGCCCTCGCGGCGGTGCTCTCCTATCGTCTCCTCGAGGGATGGAGCCGCCGGACATGGCTTCCGGCCGCCTGCCGCGCCGCCGGGTGGTCCGTCATCGCACTCCTCCTCGTCAATGCCAGCTGCCCGTCGGTCACTCCCGGAGCCCGTCCGCTGGTGCTGCTCGACGCCTCGCTCAGCATGGGCGCCGCGGGGGGTCGCTGGAGCGAAGCGCTCGGCATGGCCCGGAGCGCGGGAGAGATGCGCCTCGTCGGCGCGGCGAATGGCGACACCGTCCCCGCGAACGGGCGCACCGTCCTTGCGCCCGCGGTGGCCGGGGCAGGAAGCGCGGGACGGTCCGTCATCGTCATCACCGACGGTGAGGTGGAAGACGCCGACGCGATTCCGGCGGATCTTCTCGCCCTCACCACCGTGCGCGTGCTGGAGCGGCGGCCGGTGGACGACCTGGCGATCGTGCGGGTGGAGGGTACCACGCGGGTGACGCCCACCGATTCGGTGAGGCTGACGATCGAAGTCCAGTCGTTCGGCGCCGGCGTGGCGGAGCGAACCATCCCCCTCACGGCCCGGGAAGGCGACCGCATCTGGCTTCGAGGCACCGTCGAGCTCGACGCCGGCGGGCGGGGGCGCACGGTGCTTCACGGCCCGGTGCCGCCGGTGGCTCCTGGGGCACATGCCCTGAGCGTCGCGCTGAATCAGACCGGTGACGCGGAGCCGAGAAGCGACACGCGACTCGTCGTGGTGACGGTGGTACCGACCCCGGGAGTGGTGCTGCTCGCGAGTCCGCCGACCTGGGAGAGCCGCTTTCTCTTCGAATCGCTGCGTGACGTCGCCGCGCTTCCGGTTCGCGGTTACCTCGAGACACAGCAGGGACAATGGCGCCGCGCCGGCGATCTCCGGCCCATCGCTCGGGACGAGGTGGCCGCCGCCGCCCGCCGCGCCGATCTGCTGGTGACGCTCGGTACCCCGGGGCCGCTCGCCGCCGGCAGCCGCGCGAGGGGGCGACTCGTGCTTCCCGCGGTGACACCCGGCTCGGCCGCTCCCGGCGACTGGTACGTCACCGTCTCCGCGGGAAGCCCGCTGTCGTCCGCTTTTGGCGGCCTCGCGGTGGATTCCTTTCCTCCCGGGACTGCCCTTGCCGACCTGACCGCCGGCCCCCGCGACTGGATCGGTCTCACGGCGCAGGCAGGACGGCGCGGTGCGGTGCGCCCGGTGCTGGTGGGCCGCGATTCGGCGGGAACCCGACGGATCATTGTCGGGATCGATGGCCTCTGGCGCTGGGCATTCCGGGGCGGATCGAGCGAGCAGGGCTATCGCGCACTGGTGGCGTCGTCGGTCTCCTGGCTGCTGGGAGGCGCCGACTCCGCCGCGGGGAGGGCGCGGCTTCTCCGCGATGTCGTCGAGCAGGGACGGCCGGGCACCTTCGAGTGGGTGGGTGGTGGAGCCCCGGCGCCAATCGCGATCGCTCTCACCGGAAATTCCGGTGCGCGGCAGGACACGCTGGTCTTCGATGGCGCAGGCCGCGCCGAGCTGCTGCTCCCGCCGGGTGTGTGGCGCTACCACCTGGCCGGCGGGGGCGAAGGGACGCTGGCGGTGGAGGAGTTCTCCGGCGAGCTCCTGCCCCGCGCGCGCACCCTCGCTGCGCACGAAGCCGTGGCGTCCCCCGAGCGCACTCGCATTCCGCTGCGCAGCTGGCTCTGGCTGTTTGGATTGGGCGTCGTCGCTTTTTCGGGGGAGTGGCTGGCGCGGCG
>CAZHSO010000002.1:8952-37789 GCA_964535105.1 uncultured Gemmatimonas sp. | reverse complement strand
CGACCGCATCACCGAACGTCAGAAGCTGTCGTTATGGTCCCGCATCAAGCGCGTTGCGCTCACCGATGTGGGCGCGCTGGTGCGCGGGTTCAAAGCCGCCGACATCGACGCGATGGAGCGTCTGCTGCTCGAATCCGATTTCGGCATCCAGGCCACCACCGACCTGGTCGGCATGCTGGAAGACGGGGTACGGCGCGGACGACTCAAAAGCGAGGACGATCTCCGGCAGGCGCTCACGACTCGGCTCGCCGAGCTGCTCGTTTCGCCCGGGGATCCCGGCGCGATCGCGCGGGCCGAATCGGGACCGACGGTCATCCTGATCATCGGCGTTAACGGGGTGGGGAAGACCACCTCGATCGCCAAGCTGGCCCGCCGCCTCCAGCGCCAGGGCGAGAAGGTGCTCCTAGTCGCGGCGGATACCTACCGGGCGGGCGCCATCACCCAGCTCGAAATCTGGGCGGAGCGCCTCGGCGTTCCGTGCGTGTCGGGTGCGGCGGGGGGCGATCCCGCGTCGGTTGCGTTCGACGGGATCGTCGCCGCGCAGGCGCGCGGCGCCACGGTGGTGATCGTGGATACCGCCGGCCGCCTGCACACCCAGGAAGGGCTGATGGACGAGCTCAAGAAGGTGGTGCGGGTCATCACCCGGAAAGCGCCCGGGGCGCCGCACGAGACGCTGCTGGTGCTCGACGGCACCGTGGGCCAGAACGCCGTGCAGCAGGGAAAGCTCTTTTCGCAGGCGGTCCAGCCGACCGGGCTCATCGTCACCAAGCTCGACGGCACCGCCCGCGGCGGCGCGGTGGTGGCGCTTCGCCGCGAGCTCGCGATGCCGATCCGATTCCTCGGCACCGGAGAGACGGCGGAAGACCTGGAAGTATTCGACGCGGAAAAGTTCGCAGACGAGCTGATCGGCGATGATGATCCGTCCGATAGCCCGACGGCTGGCTGATGGCTGATGGCTGATGGCCAGTCTCCATCTCGATACCCCCGTCAAATTCCTCAAGGGCGTTGGCGAGCGCCGCGCCGAGGCGTTCGAGCGCCTCTCGATTTCCACGGCGCAGGATCTCCTCTGGCACCTCCCGTTCCGCTACCTGGACGCATCGACCGTCACCCCCCTGGTGCTCGCCCGGGTGGGCGACGACATCGCGGCGGTGGGCCGGGTGGCCTCCAAGGGCGTGCTGCCGACGCGGAAGGGCCTCCGGATCTTTCACGCGGTGCTCCGGGACGACAGCGGCGCGCTGGAGTGCGTCTGGCCCGGTCAGGCGTTTCTCGACCGGACGATCGAGGTGGGACAGACCCTCCTCGTCGCCGGACCGGTCCGCTTCTATCACGGCAGGCAAATGGTTCCGCGGGAATTCATCGTGATGGCGGAAGCGGACGACGGGGAGGGGGGAAACTGGGGAAAGGGGAAGGTGCTCCCGGTCTACCCCGCGACCGAAGGCCTCAGCCACAAACTCATCCGCGGGCTGATTGACCGGCACCTCGACGCGCTGATCGCGCTCTGCCGGGAGATCCTTCCCGAGGTGCTTCGCCGCCGCTTCGATCTTCCCACGCTCCCCGACGCGCTGCGCGCGGTGCACCGTCCGGCCACGATTGCCGATGCCGAGCGGGGGCGCCGGAGGCTCGCGCTCGACGAGCTGCTCGACCTGCAGCTCATGCTGGGCCGCGCCCGGCACATCGCCAAGCGAGGCCGCGTCGGCGTGCAGTTCGAGGTGAAGCGGCGCCTCACGACGGCGTTGCGGGTGGCGCTGCCCTGGACTCTCACCGGAGATCAGCGCCAGGCGCTTCGGGAAATCACCGCGGACATGACCGCGCCGGACCGGATGCACCGCCTCCTCATGGGGGACGTCGGGAGCGGGAAGACGGTGGTCGCTCTTTTCGCAATGCTGCTCGCGGTCGAGAACGACTACCAGGCCGCGCTCATGGCGCCGACCGAGCTTCTCGCCGAGCAGCACCTGGCCACGCTCACTCAGCTGCTGGCGCCGTTGGGCATGGTGCCCGACGTCTTGCTGGGACGCCTGACCGCGGGCGACAAGGCGGCGGTCCGGGAACGGCTCCGGAGCGGGGAGGCACGGCTGATCGTGGGAACCCACGCGCTGATGCAGGAGCAGGTCGCCTTTCAGCGGCTCGGCCTCGTGGTGATCGACGAGCAGCACCGTTTCGGCGTGGAGCAGCGGGCCGCGCTCATTGGAAAAGGCTCCTCGCCCGACGTGCTCCTCCTCACCGCCACGCCGATTCCCCGCTCGCTGGCGCTCACCCGGTACGGCGACCTCGACATGTCGGTGCTCCGGGAAAAGCCGCCGGGACGCGGAGAGGTCCGCACCGCCGTGCGCACGTCCCGGCAGCGCGAGCGGGTGCTCGACTTCGTGCGGGAGCAGTGTCAGGCGGGGCGGCAGGCCTATATCGTGCTGCCGGTGATCGACGAGACCGAGAAGAGCGACCTCCGTGCCGCCACCACGATGGCGGAGGTGCTGCGCGAACGGTGGCCCGATCTTTCCGTGGGCCTGGTGCACGGGCGGCTCAAGCCCGACGAGCGCGATCGGGTCATGCAGGGCTTTCGCGCCGGGACGGTGCAGGTGCTGGTCGCCACCACGGTGATCGAGGTCGGCATCGACGTGCCCAACGCGACGGTGATGGTGATCGAGCACCCGGAACGATTCGGGCTGGCGCAGCTGCACCAGATGCGGGGACGCATCGGGCGGGGCGGGGAAGAGAGCCACTGCGTGCTGATGGCGGCGCGCTCATCCGGACGCCTCACTGCCTTTGCCGCCACCACCGACGGCTTCCGCATCGCGGAGCTGGACCTGGAGGAGCGCCGACAGGGCGACCTGCTGGGGCAGCGCCAGTCGGGTGACGCCGATATCCGGGTGGCGCGCTTCCCCGACGACAACGATCTGCTGTTGGTGGCGCGGGAGATGGCGCAGGACGTGCTGGGGCAGGATCCTGGGCTCGAGCGGGCGCAGCACGCCCCGCTCAAATCGCGCGCGCTGCTTCGCTATCCGCGGGCCGAGGCGTTGTTCCGGGTGGGTTGAACTGCGGGGAAGGGGAAAGGGGGAAGGGGGAAGGGAGCGGTCAGCGTGACAATCGCCAGCCCCGCGCGATACCCGCACCGAACAAGGCGCCCACCCCGACCAGCCCGCAGCTCGCGATCGGAACCACCGGTGTGTGCATGTTTGAAAGGGCGATCGGAACCGCCACCGCGAAACCGACGAGACCACCGATGAACGCGCCGGTGCTCTCGCCCGTGGGCAACCAGCGGAGCCGCTTCGCGGCGACTACCGCAATCAGCAAACCGAGCACCCCTCCGAGTATCGCGCCCACGCGCAATCCCGACGGACCTCCGGCGTTGCCGAGAACCGAGCCTGCGGCGGCGCCAAAACCGGTGATCAGCCAGCTAAGGATCAGGGTGGGGAAGGCTCTCATGCCGGGATGTCGCGGCTCTGGTCTCATCACTCTCCATCTCGCCGCAGGCGGTTTGCGTCTTTCCCGCCTCCCTTGGCGCGGGCCACCTTAATGTAGCGGCCCCACCCGGACCCGCCAGCGTTACTTCCGTCGCCTGGCCGGGGCGGAGGCACCTTCGTCATCTCGGAGAAGGAATCCCGCGAGCGGCCGGGCTGGGTGGGACGCCCCATGGCCTACCTCTCGATGCGGCTGGCGCGGGAGGACGGGACGGACGCGGATCTCGACGAGCCTGGTGAGTTGCTGCTTCGCGGGCCTCAAATGTTCAGCGGGTATCTCAACGATCCGGTGCGCACCGCCGAGGCCTTCACGGGAGACTGGTGGCTCAGGACCGGCGACCTGGCGCTCCGCGACTCCACCGGACTGTACCGGATCTGCGGCCGGAAAAGGAGATGTACATCTCCGGCGCAGAGATCGTGTACCCGGCGGAGGTCGAGGCGGCACTTTGCGACTGTGCGGGAGTAGCGGAAGTCGCGGTAATCGGAGTGCCCGACGCCAAATGGGGCGAAGTGGGCCGGGCGTTCGTCGTGCCGAGAGCGGGACATCCGGATTCCTGACCCAGAGCGTCTCGCTCTTCCGCCTCTGCTATCATCCCGGCGACATGGAGGTCGTGGAGAGCACGGAGGGTCAGGCGGTCCTGCGGCTGGTCGGCTTTCAGGCGATGGACCCGTTGTTCTGCCGGAGGCAAACCGGTGGGCTCAAATGGGCGATCGAGATTGCGGGGGGGGCAGCCGCCCGGGTGCGCCACGTCAGTTGCGAGCTCGAGGGCGATGCATTTTGCGAATGGGATCTGCCCTGGGGCTAGCTCCCGCGTCTTCGCGTCCTCCCGGCTTTGCGTCCTAGCGTCATTGCGTCTTTGCGTCTTTACGTCCTTCCGGCTTGAACACTTCCACCGCGAGGGTGAAGGTGCGCTGTTCCGCGGGTTGCAGCGCGCCCACGCCCACGACCTTCCGGTTTATCTCTTCGCCCTTTTCGTTCCGGATCGAGACCATCACCGAGTATTCCCACGGCTCCCCGACCGGGGGATGTTTGATGGTGCCCACGACCCGGAGCGGCACCAACGAGGGCTGCGCCCGCTGAGCCGCTCCGGGGTCGAAGCGCAGATGGTGCTTGCACGACGGGCAGACCGAGGCGCTCTCCAGGATGATCGCCCGGCAATGGGGACAGCTGCGCGTGGTTCCCGGAGGTCCCTGACGCGCGGTGCTCATGTGGTGGAGCCGGTCTCCATTCTGAGCTCGGGGTGATGCGCGATCTTTTCTTCCCAGCCGAACTCGACCTGGCCTCGCATACGGGAGCCGGCGGCAACGGTAAGCGACCCGGCCTTGAGGTTCCCGTTGAGGACGCCGGTCTCGAGCAGCTCGACCCGCTGGGCGCCCTCGACGTTACCCTCCAGCTCACCACCGATGACGACGGTGGCGGCGCGCACGCCGCCGGTGACCTTGGCGCCGGACTCGATGGTGAGGTTGCCCTGCACGTGGACGTCGCCCTGGAAGCGGCCGGCGATCCGGATGTGGCCGGCGCCTTCGATCTTCCCTTCGATCGTGAGCCCGGCGGCGATGTTGGATTCCTTGCCGTCGTTCATGGAAGCGCGGCGGGGCGTGTCAAAGCTCGACGGAAGATCGGTCCGCATATCAGGATCCTTCCTTGGCGCCTCCGGCACGAGAGGGGCCGCTTCTTTCCGGGGGGCGATTTGTTCTTTCCAGATAGCCATGGCTCAGACTCGCTGTTTGATGTGACTGGGGATCCGGGGTTCGGCGCCGAGGGAACCAGGGCCGGTCACCTGCAAGATAGGTCCGAGACGGGCCCGGGGGAAACGGACCGGTTTCAGGCCACTCGAGCCTCACTGCTGCCTCCAGGGGGGCCCTTTCCGGGATCGGAGCGCTCCAGGGCCGTCGTACGATTCTTCTCAGACGAGGATCGGACCTGGTCGGGCTCAGCTGTGGGCCATTCTCCAGCCGACGTGCAGGTGCTGGGCGAGGCAATTGCGGGGAGGGCCGACGTCCTGGTGACTGGCGACACGGATCTGCTCGACGTCGCCGTCCAGGCCCCCTTGCCCATTCTCACACCCCGCGGGTTCAGGACGCTCCTGAGGGCCGCTCACTCGACGGCGAGTGCGGAAAGGGCACGACCATATCCCTCAAAAAGGGCGTTCTCACCCGTGACCGACAGCCCAAGATCGCGCACCAGGCCGTCCTGAAGCCGATAGATCCACCCATGAATGGCGAGCGGCTGCCCGCGGCGCCACGCGTCGCGCGCGATCGTGGTCCGACACACGTTCGCAACCTGCTCCAGCACGTTGAGCTCACCGAGCCGGTCGGCAGACTGGGCGTCGGTCATCGCGCGAGTGAAGAGCCCCTGGTGTCGCTCCGCAACGTCCTGGACGTGGCGCAGCCAGTTGTCGATCAAGCCCAGGGGAGTGCGCTTCCACGCGGCCTCCACGCCGCCGCAACCGTAATGCCCACACACGATGACGTGCTCGACTCGGAGCACCTCCACAGCATACTGCAGGACGGAAAGACAATTCAGATCGGAATGAACGACGATGTTGGCGACATTCCGGTGGACGAACAGTTCCCCCGGCATGAGCCCGACGATCTCGTTCGCGGGCACGCGGCTATCTGAGCAGCCGATCCACAAGTACCGGGGTGCTTGTTGACGAGCAAGGCGGTCAAAGAATCCGGGGTCCCGCCGCCTGACCCCCTCGGCCCACTGGCGATTGTTGGACAGGAGATCAGGCAGGCTGGTCATGATCAATCGTCCTTTCCAAGCGCGGGATAGACGCCGGCGCCACCCCTTCGAGGTCGAGCGCCAGACCTCGCGATGTAACCGGGTGGTGATGACCGTGTCGCGGGTCCGGCCGTCGCGCTCCAACATCGAACGATCCCAATATTGCCAGCGGAACACGATAGCGCTATCTCCAGCCAACTGGACGCTGTCGATGACACTCACGATGCGGAGGGTAGCTGGGATGATGGCCCAATCACGCAACGCGTTGGCGCGTCGTTGGGCGCGGGTGACCGTTTCGCCGGCTTCGGTCTGGATGGTCAGGCCGTCCGGGATCTGGGCCATGCTGGCATCAATGTCCTGACGCCGGGTGGCGTCCACCCCCTTCGCAACCTCGCTCGCAATACTGTCCCGGATGACGTCTGCTCGTGGACGGGCGGGTGCGACTTGGCACCCGCTGCCAAGGGGCCCCATCATGAGCAGCAGGAGGCTGAGCCGATGGACGAAGCTCGTACGGTGACGTCTCACAGGCACCTATGGTTGGGTGATGACCCTCAGAGCACACTCTCCTGGGAAGGGTTGCTCACCTGTTGGTGTTGTCTCAGAGTGCCGACGTCTAACGGGCTGCGCTTCTGCTGCGGCCGACGCGCTTAGGACTCCGGCAGCAGCAAGCGCGAGTTAGGTAGCTGCCAGCAACGATCACGTCAAAGACCGAATTGTGTGAGATGATGATCTACGTGCTTGTATGCCCATCTGTGCCAATCCTTACGGGACATTGGTCCAATCATGAAATGGGCGGACGCGAGACGTTCGGCTGGCGCGGCTGCCAACTGGACCAGGCTCTTAATGACGCGGGCCCGATCCTGTTCAAACTCGCCTGGGCGTGTACCCTCCAGGTGAGGATTCACGCCTGGCCGCGTCTTTGCACCCTTGGGCCATGGCATCGGCGAGTACAGAATGAGCCATTTGAGGACGGGTTTGGCCTTGCCTGACGGAGGCGGCCCCGGAGGAATTCGGACTCCCAGGACTGAGTTGCAGGCGTCACCGAGGTGGCAGAGCATTTCGGCTGGGGTCAGCGATCCCCAGCGGCGCTCGGTGTGCGGAGTAAGGCG
The DNA here is from genome assembly GCA_964535105.1 of uncultured Gemmatimonas sp. Lineage (GTDB taxonomy): Bacteria > Gemmatimonadota > Gemmatimonadetes > Gemmatimonadales > GWC2-71-9 > JABFSM01. The sequence continues at coordinate 30,497 of CAZHSO010000002.1, read as the reverse complement.
CTGAAGCCGGCTGATCAGGCAAGCGAGTGATCCATCTTGAGCAATAGTATTCACGACGTTGGTTGGTGAAGGGAGAAGCCCTCTCATTCCCGGGACCTGATTGCAGCTACCTAGCGGACGGCATCAGGCGCGCGGCGCTTGCGCCGCGTCGCTCTGCATGTCGTTGTCAGGTTGCTTCACTTCGAGCGTTTTGCTTCACGTTGCTGTACGAAACCTGCAATGAATTCAGATGTTGGACCAAGCTCACCAATCTGCCAATGTTTTGGCTCTTCTTCTTCAATTTGGATCCACACCATTTTCCGGAACTCTGGATTGCCACCACCCTCGGTCTCAACCAATAGCTCCGTGAACTTGTCCATTAGGTATTTCTTTTGTTCGTCGCTTAAGAGCCCCTTGACGGTGCGTAGATTCAGGAATGGCATTCATTTCTCCTTCGGATAGTTCGGAGCCTAACCTCTACTTAACCCGCCCGCGGAACTCCAGCCCGCGCTGACATCTGCAGCAAGCGGCGCTGCATATGTCCGCTCAGCATGTCGACGAGGAGCTAGGCAAGCCCTCCCGGGAGCACCGGTTACCTCGGCAATCGCTTGGGAGTGAACCCGGAATAGTACTGCGAGCGCGGCAACATATGGGCTCACCGGCCCGGCCGGCTCCGCGCTACAATATCTTCCGGTGATATGATCGTCGCCCTCGGCCTCCGGGGTCTCCTCCTCGGCCTCGTTCTGATGACCGCCGCCTGGCTGGCGAGCCTGATCCGGAGGGACGCAAGCCTCGTCGATCGGGTGTGGGGGCTTGGGTTTGTCGTCCTCGCCTGGTTCTATCTCGAGTCCACCGGCGCCTGGAGCGGTGCCCGAGGGCCGGCCCGGCTCCTGACGATCATGGTAACCCTCTGGGGCCTCCGGCTCTCCCTCTATCTCACCTGGCGGAACTGGGCCAAGGGCGAGGACTACCGGTACCGGGCGATGCGAGCGGCGCGCGGCAAGAGGTTCTGGTGGGTGAGCCTCGTCATCGTGTTCTGGCTCCAGGCACTCCTGCTCTGGATCATCGCCGCCCCGCTCCTCGCCGCGGCGCGGGCGGACCTGCCTGCCGCCAGCACCTTTGTGGTTGGCTTCGGCGCCGGGCTCTGGCTCGTCGGATTTCTCTTCGAGTCGATCGGCGACTGGCAGCTCGCCCGCTTCAAGGCCGACCCGGCGAACCGGGGCCGGGTGATGGACAGCGGCCTGTGGCGGTACACCCGTCACCCAAACTACTTCGGCGACACCATGGTCTGGTGGGGATATTTCGTCTTTGCCGCGGCACACGGCGCCTGGTGGGCAGTGATCGGCCCCCTGGTGATGACGGTACTGCTGATGAAGGTGTCGGGGGCGGCGCTGCTGGAAAAAACCCTGCAGCAAAGCAAACCGGAGTACCGGGACTACATGCGCCGGACCAGCGCGCTCTTTCCACGAGCTCCGCGCTGATCCGGCGGTTCCTTCCGCCTATGCCGTCGCGAGCTTGCCATCCTGCGGCTGGACTGCTTCCACCCGGAACTCGAAGTGGGTCGCCTGCACGGTCTCGAAATCGCGCGCCGTCTTGAGCCGGGTAATTCGGCGTCCGAAGATGTCCACTCGGCGCACCGTCACACCGGGAAAAATCGGCGACACGTCGTACCAAACACCGGCACTCAGTCGCGGATACCGCAAACTGTACTCCGGCTTCAAACGACCTTGCATGTCGGGCATTGGGCGGCCTCGGGCGCAGGGAATCGCAGGGGTTGCTAGTATCAGCAGGCGTGCACGGGACCGCAAGATTCGAATAAGCCGACAGTGTCCAGTTTTTTGGCGATGACACGCTCGTCTCGGCACGCCGTGAGGATCGTTGACCGTCCCTGTGCCCGGGGCTACAATCCTGCCTCGAATTCTGGTCTTCTCTTCATCTACGAGCCCCTGCCGATGGCGTCCGTCTACATCAACGACCTGGGCCGGCACGCCGGCCAGACGGTCACCATCCGCGGCTGGGTCGTCACCACCCGTTCCAGCGGGAAGATCGCCTTCCTCGTGCTACGCGACGGCACCGGCTACCTCCAGGCCGTTCTCGCCAGGAAGGAAGTCCCCGAGCACGTCTGGAATGCGTTCGGCACGCTGACCCACGAGACGTCCGTCGCGGTGACGGGCATCGTCCGCGAAGACACCCGCTCGCCGGGAGGTTTCGAGCTCACCGCGACGGATCTCGAGATCCTGGGCCCGTCTCCCGACTTTCCCATCACGCCCAAGGAGCACGGCACCCAGTTCCTCTTCGAGCACCGCCACCTCTGGCTCCGGAGCAGGAGGCAGGTCGCCATCGCCAAGGTGCGTCACGCGGTGGTGCAGGGGATCCACGATTTCTTCGACCAGCGCGGCTTTACCCACGTCGACACGCCGATCCTGACCGGCTCGATCGGCGAGCAAGCGGGCGAGCTTTTTGCCACCGACTACTTCGATCTCGGCAAGGCCTACCTCGCGCAGACCGGCCAGCTCTACGGCGAAGCCGCCGCCGCGGCGCTCGGAAAGATCTACTGCTTCGGCCCCACCTTTCGCGCCGAGAAGTCGAAGACGCGCCGTCACCTGACCGAGTTCTGGATGGTGGAGCCGGAAGTCGCATTCAACGATTCCGACGCCAATATGCGGCTGCAGGAAGACTTCGTGAGCTTCATCGTGGCCCGCGCGCTGGAGCGCGCCGCCGAGCCGCTCAAGGAGCTGGCGCGCGATACCGCCCGGCTGGCCAGGGTGGTGCCGCCGTTCCCGCGGACCACCTACACCGAGGCGGTCGCCAAGCTCAATGCACTCGGCAGCGACATCACCTGGGGCAAGGATCTCGGGGGGGACGACGAGACACTCCTCGCCAAGGATTCCGACACGCCGATCTTCGTGTGCAATTACCCGAAGGAGGTGAAGGCGTTCTACATGAAAGAGAATCCGGCTGATCCGCGGACGATTCTCGGGAATGACTGCCTCGCGCCGGAGGGATACGGCGAGATCATCGGCGGCTCCCAGCGCGAGGACGATCATGACAAGCTCCTCGCCCGTATCCTGGCACAGGGCCTCGATCCGGAGTCGTACCGCTGGTACCTCGACCTCCGGAAGTACGGGACCTTCGTGCATTCGGGGTTTGGGCTCGGGGTCGAGCGAACCGTGGCGTGGATTTGCGGAATTCCCCATATCAGAGAAGCCATCGCATTCCCGCGACAGGTACATCGGCTGTACCCGTGATGGGAGTCTTCAGCCTTCAGCCTTCAGCCATCAGTCTGGGGCTCGGGCTGATGGCATCGCTGCTCGCTCCGTCCGTTGCGCTCGCGCAGCGCTCCCTCCCCGTCATCGCGCTCCGGCCTGGTCTGGTCATCACCCGTTCCGTCCGCGTCGTGCCGAAGACCTATCGCCTCTCCGCGCCATCCTCTCTCGATTCGGCCGCGATCGTCATCCGGGGTGACGGGATTACCGTCGACTTCGCCGGCGCTACGCTCTTGGGCGCGGCGTCCGACGCGCTGCCGGATCAGGGCTCCGGCGTCGCGATCAGGATCGAAGGCGGCAGAAACCTCACGGTCCGGAATGCGAAGATTCACGGCTACAAGATCGGGATCCTGGCCGAGGGCACGCGTGGCCTCACCCTCACCAACAACGACGCGAGCCACAACTGGAAGCCACGACTCTACAGCCTGATCGAGCACGAGAGCCTGGTGGACTGGCTCTCGTACCACCAGAACGACAAGAACGAGTGGCATCGTTACGGCGCAGCGTTCTATCTGTCGGGGGTGACCGGGGGCGAGATCCGCGGAAACACGGTGCAACAAGGGATGAACGGGCTGCTCCTGAGCCGGAGCGACAGCCTCCGGATCCAGGCCAACACCTTTTCCTTCAACTCGGGACTCGGCATCGGGCTCTACCGCTCGAGCGACAATCTCATCGTCAACAATCGGCTCGAGTTCAACGTCCGCGGGTACAGCCACCGCTTCTACCGGCGCGGCCAGGATTCAGCGGCGCTCCTGCTCTACGAGCAAAGCAACCGGAACATCGTGGCATGGAACGCCGCGACGCACGGAGGAGACGGTCTCTTCCTCTGGGCCGGGCAAAGCACGATGGACACGGGGAACGGCGGGGCCAACGACAACGTCTTCTACGCGAATGATTTCAGCTGGGCGCCGACCAACGCGATGGAAGCCACCTTCAGCCGCAACAGCTTCCTCGCGAACCGCGCGATGGGAAGCGAGTACGGGCTATGGGGCGGCTACAGTTTCGAATCGAAAGTGATCGGCAATTGCTTCGGCACGAACCGCTTCGGCGTGGCCATCGAGCACGGGCAGGACAATCTGATCGCGGCCAACCGCTTCGACGGCGACTCCCTCGCTATCCGTCTCTGGGGGGACAGCCTCCAGCCTTCCGACTGGGGGTACCCGAAGCATCGGGATACGAGAAGCCGGGGCTACCGGATCGAGAAAAACGTCTTTGCCGGCAACAGGCTCACGGTGCAGGCCGCGAACACCGTGGGGCTCACGCTCACGGCGAATGATTCGGTGCCGGATGCTCGTGGAGAATGCGTACCCGGTATTCTCCCGGCGGAATATTCTGCGAACACCCCGAAAATCGAAGGGGTCACCTCACGGGTTCCAGCGTCCGCCTTTGCCGATCGCGACCGCTCGGCGATGATCGTCGATGAGTGGGGGCCGTTTGACTGGAAGTCACCCAAGCTCTGGCCGGTGGACAGCAGCCGCGCGGTGCCGCTCCGGCTCGCGGTGCTCGGGCCGGCGGGGCGGTGGCGCGTGGTGCAGCGGCGGGGCGTGTCACAGCTCTCGCGCGAATCAGGTAGCACCGGCGACACGATCGCCGTCACACCGGGTTCCGGGCACGTGGGCGACTGGGCACTCACGCTCGAGTACGTGGGCGCCGCAACTTTTTCACCCCGAGGTGAGCGGCACGCCGCGGGAAGGCCGTACCGCTTCGGGTATTCGCGCTTCGAACCCGAGGTCGAATGGAATCTCCGGTTCTTTGCCTGGAAAGACAGCACCGAACTGGCCACGTTCGGCAGGACGGCACCGATCCTGGAGCGGAAGGCGAGCCGGCTTGACTATCAGTGGTACCGGCCGATCGTGTCTGGACTGCCACGAGAGAAATGGGCGCTCGAGGCCACCACAACCGTTACGCTGGGAGCGGGCGAGTATCGCTTGCGCACAATCAGCGACGACGGGATCCGCGTGTTCGTCGATGGCAGTCTCGTGATCGACCGGTGGAGCGTGCATGAATCAACCCCGGACACCGTCCCGATCGCTGCGGGGCGACATGACATCCGGGTCGAATTCTTTCAGGGAGATGGGTGGACCGAGCTGCGGGTGGAGATACTAAGGCGTGAGCGGTAAGCGGCAAGCGGTGAGCGGGAAAGGCCTTTCCCGCTTACTGCTCACCGCTCACCGCTCACTGTTTTTTGCCTCCTCCCACAGCCCGTCAAGCACCTCGAGCCCCGCCGCGTGCATCTCGATTCCACGCTCGACCGCCAGCCGCTCGACGATCCGGAACCGCTCGGTGAATCGCGCATTGGCCCGGTTCAGCGCAGGCCCCGGATGCACGCCGACCTTTCGCGCCAGGTTCACCACCGAGAACAGCAGATCGCCGATCTCGTGATCGAGCCGATCCCCCGCCGTCTCCGACTCGACCTCGGCGAGCTCCTCGCGCACTTTGGCCGCCGGTCCCATCGAATCGGGCCAGTCAAACCCCACTCCCGCCGCGCGCTCCTGCAGCCGGTACGCCATCAGCAAATCAGGGAGCGATGGCGGCAACCCATCGAGCACGCCGCCGGTTCGTTCCTTCCGCTTGAGCGCCTCCCACTTCTCCCTGGGTCCTAGCTCGAAGAGGTGGGGATGCCGCCGCTTCATCTTCGCCTCGAGGTCGCCCGCCACGTCGTCCGGAGTAAACTCTCCGAGCTCCTCTCCGAGCACGAGCTGCCACGCGAGATGCAAGAGCAGATCGGCCACCTCGTGCCGGATCGCCACCGCCTCGCCGGCGGCCAGCGCCCGGTCGAGCTCATGGACCTCTTCGATGAGATAGGGGCGTAGCGTGTCGCGGGTCTGGACCCGGTCCCAGGAGCACCGAATCCGGAGGTCCCGGACCATCGCAACTGCGCGTCCAAGCGCTGAATTCTCTTGCATTTAGCCTCCATGGCCGGTATTCTATCCGGTGCCGTGACCAAGTCAAATGCGCCCGCCCCGGACGGGGCCTGGCTCGATGTGGACCTCGCGGCGCTCCTCCGCAATGCCCGCCGTTTCCAGGATCAGATCGGCGCCCCGCTCCTTCCCATGCTCAAAGCCAACGCCTACGGGCTGGGCGCGGTCCCCGTGGCCAAGGCGCTCGAGGCGATGAACCCGTGGGGATACGGCGTCGCCACCACCGATGAGGGTGCGGTGCTCCGCGACGCCGGCATTTCCCGCCCGATCCTGGTCTTCACGCCACTCCGCCCCGCGGCCATCGACGAGATGCAGCGCCACCGTCTCACTCCGGTTATCGGGGATCTTGCCGCGCTCGACGCCTGGATCCATGGCGTCGGCGGGGTCTTCCACGTCGAAGTCGACACCGGGATGAGCCGGGCAGGGTTTCGCTGGCACCATCAGGAGGCGATCGCTGCCATGGCCGAGCGGCTCGCTGACGCCGCCGGGTTCGAGGGCATCTTCACTCATTTTCATTCTGCGGACACCGACGATGCGGCCACCCGCGAGCAGGCCGATCGCTTCGACGAGGTGCTCGGCGCGCTCACGACCCGGCCCAGGATCGTCCACCTGAGTGCCAGCGCCGGCGCCCAGAAGGGGCCGGAGTACGGCACCGATCTGGCCCGCCCGGGCATCTACCTCTACGGCGGCAAGGCGGGAACGCTCCAGCCGGAACCGGTGGCCAGGCTCAGTGCCAGGGTGGTCGCCCTCCGGCGTCTCAGGCCGGGCGACACCGTGAGCTACGGGGCCGAAGCCGAGGTCGAATCCGACACCACCATTGCGACGCTGGCCATCGGGTATGGCGACGGCCTTCCCCGCTCGCTCGGAAGCCGCGGGCTGATCGAGATCAACGGGGTGATCGTGCCCATCGTCGGCCGGGTGACGATGGACATGATCATGGTGGACGTCGAGGATACCCCGGTCGCGCTGGGCGACACCGCGGCGGTGTTCGGCGGGCTGGTCTCGCTCGACGATCAAGCCGCGCTGGCCGGGACGATCTCCTACGAGCTGCTGACCGCAATCTCGCCGAGAGTCATGCGGCGCTACCAGGACGACCCATGAATCCCCATTTCGCGTCGCTCGTGCTTGGACTCGCCCAGCAGGCCGAATCGGCGCTGCAGGGAAATCTTCCCCCCGGCGCGGAGCAGCTCGGCGGGCAGGCCAACGCGCGCCAGATCGCGCAGACGCTGATCGACACCCTCGGCATGCTTGAAACCAAAACCAAGGGTCAGCTCGAGCCCGACGAGCAGCAGCTCCTCACCCAGGCGCTCACCACGCTCCGCTTTCGGTTCGTGCAGAGCGGGAGCCACTGAGGTGGCGCGACGCGCCGCGATCATCGTGCTCGACGGCCTTGGCATTGGCGAGGCGCACGACTCAGCCGCGTACGGCGATACCGGGAGCAATACACTCGGCAACGTCCTGTCCCGCGCCGGAGACATCGCCCTCCCGAACATGGAAATGCTGGGGTTCGGCAACTGCGCCCGGCTTCCGGTCATCAAGCCTAACCCGCACGCCTCGGCGGCCAGCGGCACCGCCCAGCCGAGGAGCGCCGGGAAAGACAGTACCACCGGACACTGGGAGCTCTGCGGCGTCGTACTCGAGCAGGCGTTCCCGACGTATCCGAAGGGATTTCCGTCCGGGATCCTCGAGGAGTTCTCCCGGCGCACCGGACGCGGCGTCCTCGCCAATCACGCCGCCTCGGGCACCGCGGTGATCGACCGCTACGGCGCCGAACACCAGGCGTCGGGGAAGTGGATCGTCTACACCTCGGCCGACAGTGTCTTTCAGATTGCGGCGCACGAGGAGACCGTTCCGCTGGCCGAGCTCTACGCCGCCTCGGCCACGGCCCGGGAAATCCTCCGCCCGCCCCATGAAGTGTCGCGCGTCATCGCCCGCCCCTTCCTCGGATCCCCCGGCGCCTACACCCGGACTCCCAACCGGAAGGATTTCAGCCTCCAGCCGACCGGCCGCACTCTCCTCGACGAGCTCGAGGCTGCAGGCATCGCACGGTTGGGGGTCGGCAAGGTGGACGATCTCTTTGCCGGGCGCGGGATTACGAGCACCCATACCGCCACGAATGCCGAGGCCTACCGGCTGATTCGTGAAGGACTGAAGGCTGAGGGCTGGGGGCTGCTGCTGGCCAACGTGATCGAGTTCGATCAGAGCTGGGGCCATCGCAATGATGTCCCCGGATTTCTCGCCGGCCTCGAGGAGCTCGACCGGGTGCTCCCGGGCCTCCTCGAGGGGGCCCAAGCGGAAGACCTGATTATCTTTACGGCGGACCACGGGAACGATCCGACCACTCCTTCGACCGACCATGCGAGGGAGCGGGTTCCGGTTCTCGTGTACGGGCCGCGGGTGCGCGCCGTCTCCGTCGGGGAACGGCAGACCTTTGCCGACATCGGGCAGACGGTCGCCGAATTCCTGGGAGTGGCTCCACTCGCGGCCGGCACGTCTTTTCTCCGCGAGGTCTGGGGTGGCTGATCGCCTGATCGAGGCGGCGCGCGCCGCACAGCAGCACGCGCACTGCCCCTACTCGCATTATCGCGTGGGGGCGGCGCTCGAAACTACCGACGGCACCGTCTTCGTCGGGTCCAACGTGGAGAACGCGTCGTTCGGTCTCACCATCTGCGCCGAGCGATCGGCAGTGTTCACCGCGGTGAGCGCGGGAGCACGCAGTTTTCGTCGGATCGTCGTGGCAACTGACTCGGAGCCCCCTGGTCCCCCCTGCGGGGCGTGCCGCCAGGTACTGGCTGAATTCGGAATGGAGCTCGAAGTGGAATCGGTAGGACCTACTCAAACCAGGCGCTGGACCCTTCAGGAGCTGTTCCCCGACGCATTCACGGGGAAGCTGCTCTCGTGAAGCGTCCTTCCTTTGCGGCGCTCGCACTGGCAGGCGCGCTCGCAGGCTGCCAGGAAGAGCTCACGGCTCCGGTCGACTGTCCCGAGCTCTGCCCCGGCAATAGTCTCATCGTGCGCGACACGATCATCGAAGCCGTGTTCGACCGGGACAGCACCTTCACCGGTTACATCAGGGCGACCGAGATTCCGGGGCTGCTCGTTTCCAATGGCCTGGCGGCGGGTGACGCGCGCTCCTGGGTGACTTTCCCGCCCCGCGTCGATTCGGCCTTCGTGGACGGCGTGCGGTACGCGCTGACCCTCGATTCCGCCGCGATCACCTTCCGGGTCCTGGCGCTCGACCAGACGGTGACGGGAACCCAGCTCGTCGTGCATCGCATCGCGTCGGCCGTGGACACCAACACGGCGCTCGGGGAGCTCGAGGCCCAGCTCACGCCGGAGTCGGTGATCGGCACGATCGCGATTGTCGACACCGGTACGGCCAGGCTCACGTTTTCCGGCGAAGGGCTCCAGAGCATCGCCGTGTTAGAAGCGGACAGCCTCCGTCTCCGTATCGGTCTCCGCATCGAGGCGCCTACCCCGACCGGTATCCGGCTTGCGTCGCTCAACTTCGATCCGCGGCCGCCGACGATGACGACCTACGGGAGGATCGCCATAGCCGACACGGCGCGGCAGCGGCAGACACTCACCGCGATCGCCGATTCGGCCAATTACGTCATCGACGCCCCGCCCCCCCCTGGACAGGAACACCTCTTCCTCGGCGGGAAGCGGGGATCGCGCGCGATTCTCCGGTTCAACCCGCCCCCCGCGCTCAAGGATTCGGCGATCATTCTGCGCGCGACGCTCGAGCTGACCCCGAGCGGTCCGCTGCTCGGGCTCAAGGGCGATCCCGCGACGCTCGAGATCCGCGGTGTCCTGGCCGACGTGGGCGCCAAGTCGCCCTATCTCTCCGGGCTCAACGCGTCGGTTTCGCTCCCGGTGAACGCCACCGAGGTCCAGAGCATCGACATCCGCTCGATCGTGGGAATCTGGTTTGTAGCGGGCGCTCCCCCCAGCTCGCTGGTCGTCGGGATCAATCCGGAGGGGGGCAGCTTTGCCACGCCGGAGTTCTTCTCGACCCGCTCACCGGCCGGGCGGCCCCGGATCCGGATCACCTACGCGCTTCCTTCGCAACCGGGACACCCATGAGATCCCGACTCGGCACGACCATGCTGCTCCTCGCGGCAGTCGGCCCGCTCGCGGCGCAGTCGTCGCAATTTGGTGTGCGAGGGCTCGGGCTTCCGATGCGGCCGATCTCGGTGCGCTCCACCGGCACCGGCGGCGCCTTCGGACTATTCGATTCGGAGTCCAGCCTCAACCCGGCGTCGATCGGGCTGGTGTCGTTCACCACCGCGAGCTTCCAGACCCTTCAGTCGTGGCGGCGGTCGGTGAGCCCAGCCGGTACCGCGACAGCGCGGGACAACAGGTATCCCGGGGCCTTCGTCGCCGGCCCGATCGGCGGGACGCCGCTCGCCATTTCCCTTTCCGCGAGCGGATACACCGACCGCAACTTCTCCATCGCCTCCCGTGACACGCTGATCCTGCGCGACGTGCCGGTCGAAACCATCGATACGTTGCGGTCACTGGGCGGGGTGAGCGACCTCCGGGCGGGGATCGCCTGGCGCGGTTCCCCCAGTCTCCAGGTCGGTCTCGGGATTCACCTGCTGACCGGCTCCAACCGCATCAGCAGCAGCCGGCGGTTCTCCGACACGACCTACGCCGGCGCGACGGAGGAGGCCACCGTGTCGTACCTCGGCATGGGAGTTTCCGCCGGCGTCATGGCCCGTATCGGGCGCGCCGTCACCCTGGCGGGTATGCTGCGCGCCGACGACAAGCTCCGGGTGGAGCGCGACTCCCTGCGCGTCGGGACCACCAAGCTGCCGCTCACCGTGGCGGGCGGCGCACGAGTCCAGTTCGGCGACCAGCTGCAGATTGCCGGCAGCGCCACCTACCGCTCCTGGTCCTCTGCCGACGAGGACATCATGGCGCAGGGAGGGATCGGCAGCACCAACACCACCGAGTTCAATTTCGGGATCGAGTATCTGCGCAATCCGCGGCGGCCCAACAACCTCCCCCTCCGCCTCGGCTTCTACCACGCGCGACTCCCGTTCCCGCTCACCCGCGGACAGGACATCGGCGAGACCGGAATCTCGATCGGCACCTCGAAGCGCTTCGTCGCCGACCGTGCCGGGTTCGACATCGCGCTGGGCCGGGTCTGGCGAAAGGGTGGCGCCGGATTCACCGAGCGCGCCACGCAGCTGACGGTGGGAATCTCCGTCCGCCCGTGAAGCGCGTCTACATCGAGACCTACGGCTGCCAGATGAACGTGGCCGACACCGAGCTGATCCTCGGTGTCCTGGGCCGCGAAGGCTACGTCCAGAGCGAGGGGCCCGAAGGTTCCGATGTGATCCTGGTCAACACCTGCGCGGTGCGGGACAACGCGGAGCAGCGGGTGATCGGGCGGGTGGGTGAGCTGCAGCGCCACAAGCGTCCCGGCTCCGTGCTCGGTGTCGTCGGGTGCATGGCCCAGCGCCTGGGACCCCTGCTCCTGGAGAAGGTTGCCAAGGTCGATCTCGTGGTCGGACCCGACGCCTACCGGAATCTCGGCACGCTGATCGGCAACGCGGTCGTCGGCCAGCGCTCGGCGGATGTCGAGTTCCGCTCCTGGGAGCACTACGAGGACGTCCCCGCGGTCCGGGAGCCCGGCCCGACCCAGTTTATCACCGTGCAGCGCGGCTGCGATTATCGATGCACCTTCTGCATCGTTCCGTACACACGCGGCCCGGAGCGCAGTCGTACCTTGGAGGACGTGGTGACGGAGGTGCGCGGCGTCGTGAGCGCCGGCGCGTCCGAGGTCACGCTGCTGGGGCAGACCGTCAATTCGTGGCAGCACGGCGGGCACGACTTTGCCGATCTGCTTCGCGCGGTCGGGGCGGTGGATGGGGTGCGCCGGGTCCGCTTCACCAGCCCGTATCCCACCGATTTCACCGACCGGGTCATCGGGGCCATGGCGACGGAACCTGCGGTGTGCGAGCACGTCCATTTGCCGGCCCAGAGCGGCTCCAACGCCGTGCTAAAGCGGATGCGCCGCCGCTACACCCGGGAACAGTACCTCGAGGTGGTGGCCAAGCTGCGCGCCGCCATGCCGAGGATGACCTTCAGCACCGACATCATCGTCGGGTTCCCCGGCGAAACCGAGGAGCAGTTTGCCGAAACGGTGTCCCTCCTCGAAGCGGCGGGGTTCGACGACGCCTACACTTTCAAATACTCGATGCGCGACGGGACTCCCGCGGTAAAGCTCCGCGACCATGTGTCCGACGATCTCGCGTCGGAGCGGCTTGGCCGGCTGATTGAAGCGGTGCGGCAGCAGGGCCGGGCCCGGAACCAGGCGTGGGTCGGCACCGAGCAGGAGGTGCTGGTGGAGCGCCCCGCCCGGCGCGGCGCCATGATGCTGGGCCGCACCCGGAGCAATCACCTGGTGCTCCTCGAGCTCCCCGCCGAATCGATCGGGCAGTACCATCACGTACGACTGACGGGCACCACCGGCTCGACATTCACGGGCACGGTCGTGTCCCCACGGCTGGTGGTTCTATGATCCAGAACAAGGTCGAGGTTCACGTTCAAGAGGCCTACGCGCAGCTCAAGGGGCACTTCGAGGGCTTCTGCGGCTGCGACATCTGCCAGGCCGATGTGCTGGTCTATGCGCTCAACCGGGTGCCGGCCCGCTATGTGGCCAGCAGAGAGGGCACCGTGATCACCGAGCTCAGCCTCGACAAGAATCAGAACCGCGCCACCATCGACGTCGCGGTGATGGACGGAATCCGGAAAGTGATGGCCTCGCCGCGATGCAAGCGATCCGGGCCGCCCTAGGCCGCCGCCCCGCAGTGCTGCTCGTGCTGAGCTTCGAGGCCGGTCTCGCGACCGGCCTCTCGCATTTTCCAGCCTCTGCATTCGTCGTGCTGCTCCTCGCCGCGCTCTGTCTGGTCACCGGGCGCGGCGCGATGGCGTGGCTGCCGTGCGCTTCCGGAATCGGCCTGGTCTTCGGGTTGGTCACTCGCGAAGCCTCCTCACGCGAATGCGCGGCGGTCCTTCCCGCCGGCGTGGTCGAGTTCACGCTGCGGCTTCGGGAGCCGGTCCGGAGCGGAGTGGTCACTGCGGAGCCGCAAGGGTGCCGGGGAGAGATTGCGGTGAGGGTGCGGGGGAACACGATGCTGGATGCTGGAGGCCGGTGGGTAGTGAGAGGGCGCTGGATCCCCATGGTGCGATTCGGCGGCCGGCCGGACGGGATCCTCGTCGCGCAGCAGTTGTCCCCAGCGCCCAGTACCCAGCCCCCAGCACCCAGCGAGCGCCTGCGCACCTGGATCGCGCGTACGACGAGCCGCCTCTACGGAGAGCGCGCCGGGCTCGTGGATGCGCTCCTCGTGGGCCGGCGGGGTGGAATCGATCCCGCGCTCAACGCCGCCTTTGCGCGCTCCGGGCTCGTGCACCTCCTCTCGATCAGCGGCTTTCATGTCGGCGTGATCTTCGGATGGGCGGTGTTCCTGATGCGCGCGCTTCCGGTGCGGCGCGAAACGTCAGCCGCTCTGGCCGCATCGCTCGTCGTCCTGTATGTGTCGTTCCTCGGCTGGCCTGCCCCGGCGGGGCGCGCGGCGCTCCTCTGCGTGGTGGTCGCGTGGTCCACTGCCAGGCAGCGGCAACCCGCGGCAGGCTCGCTTCTCGCGTTTACCTGTCTCGTGGCAACGCTGCTGGATCCGTGGGCGCTCTTCGATCTCGGAGGGTGGCTATCGGTGGCGGCACTTCTCGGCGCGATGACCTTCTCCCGGTGGTGTGACCGCGCCCTCGGCCCGCACGCAGGGTGGCGAATGCTCTTCGCGTCGGTCGGTGCCACGGTCTCCACCGCGCCGCTCACCGCCGCCGCGCTCGGCTCGGTGGCGCTCGCGGGGATCGCGCTCAACTTTGCTGCCATTCCCCTCGCCGCGCTCTCCATCCCTGCCGTCCTGGCCGGCGTACTGCTCGCACCGGTGGTCCCGCCCCTTGCGGATGCACTCGCGGCGGGGGGCGGCCTCGGCCTCGCGGGCCTCGAAGCGCTGGCGCGCGCCGGGAGCCGGCTTCCGTTCGGCGCGTTCATCAGCACCCCCGGCCCCGCGGCGGCGCTCCCCTGGCTGCTGGTGCTGGGGCTCGCGCTCTGGATGATCGGGCGGCGCAATACCTCCCGGCGCGCGGCGCTTCGGCTCGGCTGGGCCGCCGGGGCCGCGTCGATGATGGCGCTGCTCCCGTTCCGGGCCCTCAGCGCGCCTCACGAGGGTCCCGGCCTCTCGCTACATTTCCTGAACGTGGGGCAAGGCGACGCCGCGCTGATTCACACCCCGGCGGGACGGTGGATTCTGGTGGATGCGGGACCGGCGGGTCGCGGCCGGGATGCGGGTCGTGAGGTGGTGCTGCCGTTTCTGATCCGGCACGGCGTAAGGCGCCTCGCCGTGTTCGTCCTGTCCCACGCGCATCTCGATCACATCGGCGGCGCGCCGGCGGTGCTGGAGGAGATCCCCGCGGAGGTTATTCTGGATCCCGCCGAGCCGGTGGCCGAGCCGGCGTACCTGTCGCTGCTGGATCTGGCGGCGGCGCATGGAATCCGATGGCAACCGGCGCGCGCCGGGGACTCGCTGGTCGTGGACGGGGTACGCCTGACTGTGCTGCATCCCGACACCGCGTGGTCGGGATGGCGGTCCGACCTGAACGACGATTCGGTCGTCCTGCTGGTGCGTTTCGGCAGCTTCGAGGCGGTCCTGGCGGGTGACCTGGGTGTCCGGGCCGAATCGCTGCTTGCGGGGCGGATCGGACGCGTCGACCTGCTCAAGGTGGGCCATCACGGATCGGCGGGATCCACCGGCGCGCCCTGGCTTGCCGAGCTGCGTCCCCGCGCCGCGGTGGTGAGTGTCGGGACCAACCGCTACGGTCACCCCGCCCCTTCGGCGCTGGCGCGGCTGGCGGACGCGGGTGCGGAAGTCTGGCGCACCGATCGCGAAGGAAGCATCCGCGTGACCGTCCAGGAGACGACGATGGTGCTCCGCGGACGACGCACCACCCGCGCGTATGGCATTCGGCCCTGAGGAGACGACATGACGCTGCCCAATACCTCGGTCATCACGATCGAGCGATTCATCATGGATCGCGAGCGGCAGATTCCCCAGGCCACCGGCGAGCTGTCGAATCTCCTGTATGACATCGCGCTCGGCGCCAAGATCATCGCCTCCGCCGTGCGTCGCGCCGGGATCATCAACATCCTGGGCTCGGCGCACGCGATCAACATCCAGGGAGAGGAGCAGCAGAAGCTCGACGTCTTTGCCAATGAGGCGCTCAAGAACTCGATGAGCCATACCGGCCGGGTCTGTATCATGGCGTCGGAGGAGGACGACGAGGTCATTCCGATCGCCGAGGACGTGCCGCACGGGAAGTATGCCGTACTGTTCGACCCGCTCGACGGCTCCTCCAACATCGACAACAACAATCCGGTCGGCACGATCTTCTCGATCTACCTCCGGACGTCGATGGAGGGCCACGGGACGCTGGACGACGTGCTGCAGCCGGGGCGCAATCAGATTGCGGCTGGCTACGTGATGTACGGCTCCAGCGTCATGATGGTGTACACCACGGGGCAGGGAGTGCACGGCTTTACCCTCGACCCGACCATCGGCGAGTTCGTGCTGTCACACACCAATATCCGGATTCCGGAGAGCGGCAAGTACTACAGTGTCAACGAGAGCCATTTCGCGCGCTGGTCGAAGGGGATGCAGCGGGCGGTGCGCGGCTTTCACGGCGACTTGCCCGACCAGATCAAGGGAAAGAACAGCCGCTACATCGGGGCGCTGGTGGCGGACTTCCACCGGAACCTCGTATCGGGAGGGATCTTCCTCTACCCGGGCGAGATCGCCAAGCCGAACGGCAAGCTGCGGCTCTGTTACGAGGCGAGTCCGCTGGCCTTCGTGGCGGAGCAGGCGGGGGGTGCGGCCACCGACGGAATGCGCCGCATTCTCGATCTCGAGCCGACGGAGCTGCATCAGCGGACTCCTCTGGTCATCGGATCGTTGGGCGACGTCGAGTTCGTCCGCCAGATGCTCAGCGAGGACCCGGCGTGAGCGAGACGCCCCGGGGGAACTCCGGGCTCCTGCCGGTGGCGCCGCTTTACGGTCCCGCCGACCGGCAGGGCGACCCCGGGCTTCCCGGCGTCTGGCCCTATCTCCGCGGCATCCAGCCCTCGATGTACACCGGGCGGCTCTGGACCATGCGGCAATACGCCGGCTTCGGCACCGCGGAGGAAACCAATCGCCGGTTCCGCACGCTGCTTGCCGCCGGACAGACCGGTCTCTCCACCGCCTTCGATCTCCCGACCCAGATGGGGTACGACTCCGACCACCCGATGGCGGCGGGGGAGGTCGGCCGGGTAGGAGTGGCGATCGACACGGTTGATGACCTGGCCGGACTCTTCGAAGACATCCCGCTCGACCGCGTCTCCACCTCGATGACGATCAACGCCACCGCGGGAATCCTCCTTGCGATGTACGTCGTGGTCGGCGACGAGCGGGGCATTCCGCGCGCCAAGCTCTCCGGAACGATCCAGAACGACATCCTCAAGGAGTACATCGCTCGGGGCACCTACATCTTCCCCGCCGAGCCCTCGCTCCGACTCATCGCCGACATCTTCGCGTTCGTCGGCGCGGAGCGGATGAACTTCAACCCGATCTCGATCAGCGGCTATCACATGCGCGAGGCCGGCGCCACGGCGGTGCAAGAGGTGGCGTTCACGCTGGCCAACGCATGCGAGTACGTGCGCCGGGCACTCGAGCGCGGACTTCGCATCGAAGACTTCGGTCCTCGTCTTTCATTTTTCTTTGCGGCGCACAATGACCTGTTCGAGGAAGCCGCCAAGTTCCGGGCCGCGCGCCGTCTCTGGGCGCGGCTCGCCCGGGAGCGCTTCAAGGCAGACGACGCGACCTGCAAGCTGCGGTTCCACACCCAGACGGGCGGTGTGACGCTTCAGGCGCAGCAGCCCCTCAACAACGTGGTGCGGGTGGCGGTGCAGGCGCTGGCGGCGACGCTCGGCGGCACCCAGTCGCTCCACACCAACGGCTACGACGAGGCGCTGTCCCTCCCCTCGGCGGAGGCCGCGACGCTCGCGCTCCGCACCCAGCAGATCCTGGCCCATGAGAGCGGGCTCGACCGGACGGTGGACCCGCTCGCGGGGAGCTACTACGTGGAGTCCCTCACCGACCGGATCGAAGCGGGCGCGCGGGCGCTGATCGAGGAGGTGGATGCGATCGGGGGCGCGGCCAAGGCGATCGAGCAGGGGTTCTTCCAGAAGCGGATCGGCGAGAGCGCCTACGAGCTGCAGAAAGCGGTCGAGGCGGGTGAGGTCGTGGTGGTCGGCGTCAACAAGTTTGCCGTCGAAGAGCCGCCGCCTCGGATGGAAGTTCCCGATTTTGCCGACCTCGAGGCGCGCCAGAAAGCCAGGGTGGCCGAGGCGCGGAGGCGGCGGGACCAGACTGCGGCGCGTGCTGCCCTCGCCGCGCTCGAGAGCGCCGCTCGGGGGAGCGAGCCGCTCATGCCCCGGATCCTCGCGGCGGCCAAGGCCAGAGCCACTCTGGGCGAGGTGAGCGACGTCCTTCGCGCCGTCTGGGGACAGCACCGCGCATGACGCCGATCGAGCACCACCTGAAGGTTCCCAGGACGGCGCGCTACCTGACCGAAGGGGAAATCGAATCCGCCGAGGAGGTCTGGTTCGTCCTGCACGGGTACAGCATGCTGGCGTCAGTCTTCCTCAAGTGGTTCGAACCGGCCTCGCGTCCCGGGCGGCTGCTGGTGGCTCCGGAAGCGCTGTCGCGGTCGTACCATGACGATGGCGGCGGGCGACGGGTGGGCGCCTCCTGGATGACGAAGGAAGACCGCGAAGTGGAAATCGAGGACTACGTGAGGTATCTCGATTTGCTGGCGGACCAGGTGCTGGCCGCGGTCCCGGGTGCGCCCCGGATCCACATCCATGGCTTTTCGCAGGGGACGGCCACTGCCTGTCGCTGGGTCTCGTTCGGCCGGATCCACACCGAGCGGCTGGTCCTCTGGAGCGGCGGGGTGCCGCCCGACCTCCCGCTCGACCGTTACGGTCCCGTCCTCACCCGGAGCGGGCTCACGCTAGCCATCGGGACCCGCGACAAATACATCACCACCGCCGACATCGACCGGGAGCAGGCGCGCCTTGCCGCCGCCGGTCTCACACCGACGGTGCACCGCTTTGACGGAGGACACCGGGTGGACACCGCCATGCTGCGCACTTTTTCGGAGGAACCATGACTTCGCTCGTGAGTGCGATCGGGATACTCCTTCTCCGGGAGCTGGTCACCCTCCGGAAAGAAGTCGAGGCCTACCCCAGTGACGCCGATCTCTGGCGGGTGGTGCCCGGCATCGCCAATTCGGGGGGGACGCTGGCGCTGCACCTGACCGGGAACCTGCAGCACTTCATCGGGGCGGTGCTGGGGGGGAGCGGCTACGTCCGAGACCGCGATTCGGAGTTCGCGCTCCGGGGGCTCTCTCGTGAGGAGCTCACCGGCCGGGTGGACCAGACCACCGCCGCCCTTGCCCGGACCTTCAGCTCGCTCACCGACGCGGTGCTGTCGGAGCGATACCCGGAGCCGGTCGCCAGGATGCGGGTCAGCACCGGCGATTTCCTGGTGCACCTGCAGAGCCACCTGGCCTACCACCTGGGCCAGATCGATTATCACCGCCGAATGACGACCGGAACCGGCGCTCTGGCGGGGGCGCTGGCGCCGGGGAAGCTGGTTTCGGCGGTACCGGATGTGTGAGTACCTTACAGCGGTTAGCGGATAGCACCTTCCTAAAGGGGATCATCCCATGAGCGTGCAGCGCCGCGGTTTCCTCACCACCATGGGTGCCCTCGCCGGCTTCGCCGCCGTTCGGCCCCGCGCGTCCCTCACCGCCCAGACGGCCCAGGGCTGGGACATGTCGTGGCTCGACGGCCTCACCGGAAAGCACAAGCAGATTTTCGATCTGTCCGACATGGACATCGGGCTGATCGTGGTGAAGAACTGGCTCGACGCCTGGCAGGAGGTCTACGGGCTCAAGCACCCCGACGTCAACGCCGTCGTCGGGATCGGCGGGCATGCCTTTCCGATCAACGCCAGCGACGCGCTCTATCAGAAATACCCGATCGGCGAGCTGTGGAAGGTCACCGACCCGGCGACCGGAAAGCCGGCGCTGCGGAACATCTTTCTCGAGGGGAGCGACGCGACGGTCCGTGCTCTCCAGGCGCGCGGCGCCGTCTTCTGGGAATGCAACAACGCGCTGCGCAATGTCTCCGGGCGGATCGGGCGCGCGGTCGATCGTCCCGCCACCGAGATCTATCCCGAGCTCCGCGCGGGGATGAATCCCGGTGTCATCGTGGTTCCCGCCCACACCATGCTCGTCGGCCTCTGCCAGGAGCGCGGCTGCGCCTACGAAGCCCTTTGACCTTACGCACATTAATGAGGATGTCGCCCATGATCCGACTTGCCTTCGTTCCGCTGCTGGTTCTGTCTCATGCCACCACCCTGGTTGCCCAGACTCCAGCGGTCCAGCAACCAGCCGCCGTCCCTCCTGCCGCCGAGCAGATCGCCGCCGCGGTGCTTCCGCTCCCCGTCGATCTGCGCGGCAACGCCACCGTGTTGGGCTACGGCGCCGACGGCAAGATGACGATGCTGCGCAAGGGGACCGGCGACATGACCTGTCTCGCCAGCGACCCGAAGCAGAAAGAATTCCATGCATCGTGCTATCACAACGACATGGAACCGTTCATGGCGCGGGGCCGGGCGTTGCGCGCCTCCGGCGTCACCGGCGGGCAGGTGGACACGGTGCGCTTCAAGGAGATCAAGGAAGGGAAGCTCAAGATGCCGAAGAACCCTGCGGCGCTGTCGCAGCTCTTCGGCGAGTCGTACGATCCGGTCAAGAACGAAGTGGCCAAGCCCCAGACGCTCTACGTGCTCTACATCCCGTTCGCCACCGGGAAGAGCACCGGCCTCGCCGAGAAGCCCTTTGGCAAGGCGCCGTGGGTGATGTTCCCGGGGACGCCGAAGGCGCATGTCATGTTTACGCCGGGGATGTAGCTGGGGAAGGGGGAAAGGGGAAAGGGGAAGGGGAGGCGGCTCATTCCTCCCCCTCCCCCATTCCCTTTTCCCCGTTCCCCTTTCGATGGTACACCCCGTCGAACGCCACGCTCCACGTCTTTCCCTCATCCCTCAAAGACTCCCAGAACTGCCGCACCATCCCGTTGTTGTCGATCCAGAGCTGGTGGCACTTGCGGTCACTGCGATCGTAGAAATTGAAGCTCTGGCCGGTGCTGCCGTTCGAGCCGATCCAGTGCTCGTGGACGATGCAGCCGGTCTCTTCCAGAGTGACATCGTTCGCATGGAGTCTACAGAGACAGGAAGGAGGCAGGAGGCAGGAGGCAGGAGATTCCCTCTAGCCTCCTGCCTCCTGCCTCCTTCCTGCGCTCTGAGAGTGCCGGGGTTTCTCGGAACTACGGTGAGACGGTGATCGTGGCCGAGATCACCTGGGTGAGCCCGGTCGCGGTGAATCCGAGCGTGTACGTCCCAGCGGTGGTGATTCGGAGGTCGTTGTAGGTCGCCATGCCGGTGCTGTTGGTGTTCTTGGTCTTGTCCCCGCCCAGAGTGCCCGATCCGCTGTTGATCGCGGCCGTGATCGTGACCCCGCTGCTGGCGACCGGGTTTCCCGCCGAATCGAGGATTCTGACCGCCGGCTGCTGGCCGAAATCCTTGCCGCTCTCCGCAGTGGCGGACGGCTGGGTCACGATTCCGAGCTGGCTGGCCAGACCCGCACCGAGTGTGATGGTTCCCGAGATCTTTTCGGTCAATCCTGGAGAGGTGAACCGCAGGGTGTGGCTCCCGGTGGGGCCGGTGAGCGAGAGGCCGGTGAAGGTCGCCTTGCCGGTCGCGTCGGTGTTGACCGTGAGGGTGCCGCCGAGCGTGGCGCCGCCGCTGGCAACGCTCACCGTCACCGGCACCCCGCTCTGGCTCACCGGGTTATCCGCCGCGTCGCGCAGCTGGACCACCGGCTGGGTGCTGAACGTCACGCCGCTGGTCGTCGAGCTCGGCGGCTGCGTGGTGATCGTGAGCTTGGTCGCCGGGGGTGCCGTGATGTTGATCGCGCTCGACGTGGCCGCCGTGAGACCCGGCGCGCTGAAACCGAGGGTGCGGCTTCCCGGCGCCCCGGCGATGGAAAGATTCGTGAATGTCGTCACACCGGAGTTGCTGGTCGTCGCCATGGTCGTGCCCCCCAGGGTGCCGCCGCCGCTCGCAATCGCCGCGGTTACCACGACGCCGCTCTGGCTTACCGCAATGCCAAGTCCATCGCGGAGCTGAATCGCCGGCTGGGTCGCGAAGGC
>CAZHSO010000002.1:0-8852 GCA_964535105.1 uncultured Gemmatimonas sp. | reverse complement strand
TTGTTCGACACGTCGCCCAGCTGGAGGACCGGCTGCTGGCCAAAAGGCTCCCCGCTGGCCGCCGAGCTGGACGGCTGGGTGGTGATCGAGAGCTGTGACGCCGGGCCCGCCGTCACCGTGATCGTGTTCGAGGCGACGGAGACGTAACCCGCCGAGGCGAACAGCAGGGTCTTCGGCTCCGTGGTACCGGTGATCGACAGATTGCTGAACGGCGCGATGCCCGAGGCATTCGTCGCGACCGTCGTGGTGCCTCCGAGGGTGCCGCTGCTCTGCAGCGTGGCGGTGACCAGCACACCGGCTTGCGGGACCGGATTGTTCGCGGGATCGCGCAGCTGGATCACCGGCTGCTGCGGGAATACCGTGCCGCCTGCCACCGTGGCGGAAGGCTGGGTCGTGATCGCGAGCGTGGCTCCGGCCCCCGCGCTCAGGACGATCGTATTCGAGGTGACCGGGGCGAGACCGCCGCTGCCGAAGCGGAGTGTGTAGCTCCCCGCCGCGCCGGAGATCGCCAGATCGGCGAACTCGGCGGTGCCGCTGCCATTGGTGACCGCCAGAGTTCCCCCGCTGAGGGTGGCTCCCGCGGGGCCGGAGGCAATCGATGCCATGATCGCGACGCCTCCCTGATTGACATCGTTCCCCGATGCGTCGCGGAGCTCGATCCGGGGCTGCACCGCGAGCGTGACGCCGCTCTGAGCACTACCCGACGGCTGGGTCACCATGGCGAGCGCGATGGCGTTCCCCGCGCCCAGCGTGATCGGACCGGACGTCACGGGCGCAACGCCCGGCGCGCTGAAGGCCAGGGTGACCGTGCCGCCCGAGCCGTTGAGCGTCAGCGTCGAAAAGGTTGCGGTGCCCGCCGCGTTGGTCGTCGCCGAGGTGCCCCCGCTCAACGTGGCCGTACCCGAGGCGATCGAGGCGGTAACCACCGCGCCGGACTGGCCGACGGCGTTGCCGGAGCCATCGCGCAGTTGCAGCACCGGCTGGGGCGAAAGCGGTACGCCGCTTCCCGCGGTTCCGGGCGGCGCGGTGGTGAAGTCGAGCTGGCTGGCGGGACCGGCCACGTTGGCGAAGGTGAAGCTGGTCGCCGGAGCGAGCCCCGCGGACGTGACGGTGAGGGTGTATCCCGCGCCGACGCGATCGAGCGAGAGATTCGAAAAGGTCGCGATCCCGTTGACCGCCGCGACGGTGGTGGTGCCGGTGAGCGTAGCGCCGCCGGGATTGGTGCTCAGCGCGATCGATACTGAATTAGCGGCGGCGGTAACCGTCCCGCCCTGATCGTTCTGAACCGCCACCCGCACCGCCGGAATGATCGGCTGCCCAGCGGTGGCGGATCCGGGCTGCTGCAGGAAGCTGAGCCGGGTTGCCGGGCGGGGTGCCACTGACACGAGGGCAGTGCCGGACTTGCCCTCCGCCGTCGCGGTGATGGTCACCGGACCCCCTTCGGACATACCCAACACGATACCGGTGCTGGTCACCGCCGCAATCGACGGTGCGCTCGACTGCCAGAACACCACTCGGCCGGGCAGAGGATCGCCCTTGGCGTCGAACGCGGTGGCGGTCAGCTCGGTGGATCCGCCGACGATGATGCCGGCCTGATCGGGCGAAACCGTCACCCGATTCACCGGAAAGGGCTGGACGGTGATCCGCGACTCGCCGGTGACCCCATCAATGGTGGCCTTGATATGCACCGGGCCCCCCAGCGCGAGGGCGGTGATGACTCCGGCGGAGGAAACCGAGACCGTCGCTTCGTTGCTCGAGGACCAGACCACCGTCCGGCCGGGAACGGCGATCCCGCTGGCTGTCTTGGGGGTGGCGGTGAGTTGGGCGGTCCCGCCCTGGAAGAGGTCGCCACTCTGGGGGGTGACCTCAACCGTCGAGACCAGCAGGACGCTGGCGACATCGACGCCGTCTTTTCCACAGGAGGCGAGCGCGGCGAGCGCCAAGACCCTCAGAACCGCCGAGCAAGATTTCATGAGAGCCAGATCTGCCGCTCATCCAGCCTGTTTTCCGCCGGTCCGCGGCCGAACTATTTCAGTGATATAAGTTAAACAGCTACTTGCGCTTGCATCATGAGATATCAGGTGATCTATCAGGATACATAACGCTTTTCAAATCTGTCCTACCCTAGCCTCAAATGGAGACGGATTGAAGGGGCTCGGTTCGCACGGGATTTGGCGGGATCAGGAGATCGTGATCGTGATGGAGACGGCCTGGGTCAGCACGCCGGAGGTGAACTTGAGGGTGTATGGGCCTAGCCCGGTAATTGAGAGATCAGTGAAGGTGGCCACCCCGGAGGCGTTCGTAATTACCACGAGGGTCCCGCCCAGAATTCCCACACCGGTGTTGAGCGCGGCGCTGATCGACACCCCGTTCGTGGACACCGGATTGCCGCCGGAGTCCCGCAGCTGAATCACCGGCTGCGGGGCAAACTGGGCGCCGCTGGCCGCGGCAGCCGAGGGCTGGGTCGTGATGGTAAGCTGGGTCGCCGCTCCGGCGGACAACGCGATCGTTCCGGAGACCACATCCGTCAACGGGCCGGCGTCGAAATCGAGGGTGAAATTGCCCGCCGTGCCGGTGATCATCAGGTCGGTGAATGTGGCCACCCCGCTCGCGTTGGTGGCCGCGGTCAGCGTGCCGCCGAGCGTTCCTCCCCCCGAGGCGATGACGACGGTCACGACGATGCCTGCTTGGCTAACGGCGTTACCTGAGCCGTCCCGGAGCTGAATCACCGGCTGCTGGGCGAACGGAGCCCCGTTCTGCGCCGCGGCCGACGGCTGGGTTGTGATGGAGAGCTGGCTCGCGGCGCCGGCGGTGATGTTGATCGTGCCCGAGGTGGCCCCCGTAAGGCTCGGCGCCGAGAAGCCGAGCGTTCGGCCGCCGATGGTCCCGCTGATGGAGAGATTCGTGAAGGTGGCCACCCCGCTCGCGTTGGTGGTCGCGGTCAGCGTGCCGCCGAGCGTCCCGCCGCCCGAGGCGATGACGGCGGTCACGACGACGCCTGCCTGACTCACCGGATTGCTCAACGCATCCTGGAGCTGAATGACCGGCTGCTGAGCGAAGGTCGCCCCGCTCTGGGCTGTGGCCGAGGGCTGGGTGGTGATCGCCAGCTTGGTCGCGGCACCCGCTCCAAGCGCGATCGTGCTCGACGTGGTGCCGGTCAGCGTGGGGGCGTCGAAGTCCAGTGTGAAGTTCCCCGGGGCCCCGGTGAGGGAGAGATTAGTAAATGTCGCCACGCCGCTCGCGTTCGTCGTCGCCGTGAGCGTGCCGCCCAGGGTCCCGGTGCCGGTCGCGATACTCGTCGTGACGATAACTCCCGCTTGGCTCACGGCATTACTGGAGGCGTCCCGCAGCTGAACCACCGGTTGCTGGGCGAATGCCGCGCCGCTCTGCGCGGTCGCCGAGGGCTGCGTCGTGATCGTGAGCTGTGTCGCCGCGCCCGCGGTGATGTTGATCGTGCCCGACGTCGCCCCGGTCAGACTCGGCGCAGAGAATCCGAGCGTCCGGCTTCCAATCGTTCCGGTGATGGACAAGTTGGTGAAGGTCGCGACGCCGCTCGCATTGGTCGTTGCAGTGAGCGTTCCGCCCAGCGTGCCGCCGCCCGAAGCGATCGTGGCGGTCACCACGACCCCCGCCTGGCTCACTGAATTACTCGAGACGTCGCGCAGCTGCAGTACCGGCTGCTGCGCGAACGCGGCGCCGCTCTGCGCCGTCGCCGACGGCTGGGTGGTGATCGAGAGCTGCGTCGCGGGTCCGGCCGTGATGGAGATGGTGGAGGAGGCGACGCTGACGTAACCCGCGGCCGCGAAGAGGAGCGTCCGGCCGCCGACGGTGCCGGTGATCGAGAGATTGGTGAACGTCGCGACGCCGCTCGCATTCGTGGTTGCGGTGGTCGTCCCGCCCAGCGTCCCGCCTCCCGTCTGAATCGTCGCGGTCACCACGATGCCGGCCTGGGCCACCGGATTGTTCGACCCGTCCCGAAGCTGGAGCACCGGCTGCTGGGCGAAGATGGCACCGTTCTGGGCGGAAGCCGACGGCTGCGTCGTGATGCTGAGCGTCAAGCCGGCGCCTGCCGATAGTGTGATGGCCGAGGAGGTGGCGGAGGTGAGCCCGGCCGAGGCGAAGCCGAGGGTGTAGCTCCCCGTCGGTCCGGAGATCGACAGGTTGGCAAAGCTTGCGACGCCGCTCAGGTCGGTCGTGACGGTGGTCGCGCCCCCCAGGATTCCCGCCGGCCCCGTGGCGATCGACGCGGTGACGGCGACACCGGACTGACTCACCGCATTGTTGGATGCGTCGCGGAGCTGCAGGACCGGCTGCTGGGCAATCACGACGCCGCTCTGCGCCGACGCCGACGGCTGCGTCGTGATCGAGAGTCGGCTCGCCGGCCCCGGCGTAATTGTTGTCGTGGCGGAGGTCGCACCCGTGAGGCTCGGCGCCGAGAAACCCAGGGTGCGGTTCCCGATCGTCCCGGCGATCGAAAGATTGGTGAAGGTCGCCACGCCGCTCGCGGTAGTGGTCGCGGTGGCGCTGCCGCCCAGGGTGCCGCCGCCGGATGCGATCACGGCGGTGATCACGACGCCCGCCTGGCTCACGGGGTTGCTGGAGGCATCGCGGAGCTGGATGATCGGCTGTTGGGCGAACGTCACACCGCTCTGCGCCGAAGCCGAGGGCTGGGTCGTGATGGTGAGCTGGGTCGCGGTACCGGCGGTGATCGTGATCGTGCCGGAGGTGATGCTGGTAAAGGCCGGTGCGGTGAAGAGCAGCGTCCGGTCACCCACAGTGCCGGTGATCGAGAGGTTGGTGAACGTTGCCACTCCCGACCCGTTGGTCGTGGCGGTGACCGTGCCGCCCAGCGTGCCGCCGCCGCTGCTGATCGACGCGGTGACCACGACACCCACCTGAGATACTGGGTTGTTCGACGCGTCACGGAGCTGGATCACCGGCTGCTGCGCGAAGGCGATGCCGCTCTGAGCCGTTCCGGAGGGCTGCGTCGTGATCGCGAGCTGGCTCGCCGGGCCGGCGGTGACCGTGATGACCGAGGAGGCTGCTCCGGTGAGCCCCGCGCTCGAGAAGCCGAGGGTTCGGTCGCCGGCGGTCCCGGTGATCGAGAGCCCGCTGAAGGTCGCGAGTCCCCCCGCATTGGTGGCCACTGTCGCGGTCCCGCCCAGCGTCCCGCCACCCGACGCGATCACGGCGACGACGTTGACCCCGGCCTGGCTCACCGCGTTCCCGGCGGCATCGCGGAGCTGGACCGCCGGCTGTTGGGCGAACGCGACGCCGCTCTGCGCGAGATTCGACGGCTGCGTGGTAATCGAGAGCTGGGTGGACGCTCCCGCGGAAAGCGTGATCGTCGAGGAGGTGGCGCCGGTGAGCCCGGGCGCGGAGAAGCTGAGCGTGCGGGCGCCGATCACACCGGTGATCGAGAGATTGGTGAAGGTGGCGACGCCGCTCGCGTTGGTCGTCGCGGTGGCCGTCCCGCCCAGCGTCCCACCGCCCGACGCGATGGTCGCGGTGACCACGACGCCCGCCTGGGCTACCGGATTGTTGGCGGCATCGCGGAGCTGGAGGACGGGCTGCTGGATGAAGGCGGTCCCGCTCTGTGCCGCGCTCGATGGTTGCGTCGTGATGACGAGCTGCGTCGCGGCGCCCGCGCCCAGCGTCACTCCGCTCGACGTCACGAGGGTGAGACCCGGCGCCGTGAACTGCAGCGTGTACGTCCCCGACGGACCCGTGATCGACAGGTTGGAAAACGTCGCCGCACCGAAGCCGTTGGTGGTGGAGGTGAGCGTTCCGCCCAGCGTGGCGCCGCCTGGCCCGGAGGCGATCGTCACCGTGACCAGCACGCCGCCCTGCGCCACCGAGTTCCCCGCGGCATCCCTGATCTGCACGACCGGCTGCTGCGCGAAGGCCACGCCGCTTGCGCCCGCCGCCGACGGCTGGGTCGCGAGGCCGAGCTGCGCCGCCGGTCCAGCGCTCAGGGTGATCGCCGCTGAAATCACCGGAGTGAGCCCCGACGACGAGAAGGTGAGCGTGTATGCTCCGATCGTCCCGCTGATGGCCAGGTTAGTGAACGCTGCGATACCCGAAGCATCGGTGCTGACCGTCACCGTGCCGAGCAATGAGCCGCCGCTCGACGTGATAGTGGCGGTCACCTGGACGCCCGCTAGCGCCACCGGATTGCCGCCTCCATCGCGAAGCCGCACCGTGGGTTGCTGGGCGAACGCGACGCCGCTCGAGGCGGCCGCCGAGGGCTGCGTCACCATCGCAAGCTGGGTGGGAGCGCCGGCGCCGAGCACGATCGGCGACGAAGTGACTCCGGTCACTCCCCCCGGCGCGCTGAAACCGAGCGTGTAGGTGCCGGCGGGTCCGTTGATCGCCAGGCTGGCGAACTGCGCCAGACCGTTGGCATTGGTTGTCGCCGTGGTGGCGCCGCCCAGGGTACCGCCTCCCGACGCGATGCCCGCGGTGATCACCACCCCTGCCTGCGCGGCATTGTTCCCCGCCGCGTCCTTGAGCTGAATGGCCGGCTGCTGGGAGAGCGGCACACCGCTTTGCGCCGAGCTGGTCGGCTGGGTGGTGATCACGAGCGATCGGGCCAGCCCGGAGCCGAGCGTTATCGGTCCCGAGACGAGCGGCGCGATTCCGGGAGCGCTGAAGTTCAGTTCGTAATTTCCGGCGGGGCCGCTCAACGACAGGGCGGTGAAGGACGCGATCCCCGCGCCATCGGTCGTCGCGGTGGTGCTTCCCCCGACGGTTCCGGATCCTGACCCGACCGTCGCAGTGACCACGACGCCGCTCTGCGCCACCGGGTTCCCCACCGCATCCTGGAGCTGAAGCACCGGTTGCGGGGAGAAGGCCACGCCGCTCTGCGCCGACGCGGGGAGCGGCGTCGTGAACGCGAGCCGGCTGGCGGTGCCCACGGTGACATTGAAAGGGGTGCTGGTCGCGGGGGCCAGACCGGGCGAAGTGACCAGGAAGGTGTAGCCGGTCCCGACCCGGTTGAGGGTGAGGTTGGTGAAGGTCGCGATGCCGTTGATACCATCCAGGGTGGTGGTGCCGCCCAGCGTCGTGTTCCCCGGATTGCCAGCCAGCGCAATCGTCACCGGATTGGTGGCGCCAAGCACCGTGCTGAGCAGATCATCCTGTATTGCGATCCGGATCGGCGGTGTGAGCGCCAGCCCCGCGACGCTTGCGCCCGGCTGCTCCGCGAATGCGAGCCGCGTTGCCGGCCGGCTGGAGACCGAGGCCGTCGCGGTTCCGGTTTTCCCATCGGAGGTCGCCGAGATAGTGACCGGTCCGCCCTGGCTCAATCCGATCACGAGGCCCGTCGTCGTCACCGCCGCGATCGCCGGCGCGCTCGATTCCCAGAGGAAGCTGCGCCCGCTGAGTTGCGCGCCCGCGGCGTCGAACGCGGCGGCGGTGAGCTGAACGCTGCCGCCGACGAGCACTGGAGCCGATGCCGGGGTCACCGTCACCCGGTCCACCGGCACGGGCCGCACGGTGATGAGCGCGTCGCCCACCACGCCATCCACCGTCGCCCGGATCCGGACCGGACCCCCGAGCGCCGCACCGCTGACCAGTCCCGTGGCGGAGACCGACGCGATCAACGGATCGGTGGACGACCACGCCACGCTTCGCCCCGGTACGATGATGCCGCTCGAGGTCTTGGGTGTCGCGGCGAGCTGGCGGGTCAGGCCCACCACGACATCGGTGATGCCGGGCTGCACATCGACCGACGCCACCACAAGCACCCCCGCGACGCCCCCGTCCCCCCCTTTGCAGGAGAGGGCGAGGGTTATCGCGAGCAGGCCGGAAAGGGCCGAGCGGAGATTCATGGGGAAAGGAAGCGCGCGGTTGCTACAGACCGATGCCCAGCCCGGCGCGAAGCATCGCGTACCCGGTGGACAAATCGCCGCTGACCTGGAAGTACTGGGCGCCGAGATCGGCCGAAAGTCGCCGGCTCAGTTTGAAGAGGAGGCCGCCGCCCCCGCCGTAGCTCAGGTTGGTCTCCTGGGCCTGGCACTGCTCGCTGCAGACCAGCTTGCCGGCACCGAGCCGGCCGGCGAGATACACCGCCACCGTGCTTCCCGCGGCGACCACATAGCGCGGCTCGATGAAGCCGAGCGAGAGCGCGAGGGTGAGATCGAGGGTGGGCGAGCTGAACACCGTGCTGCGCTGGTACCCGGCGCCGAGCGAGAAACGCGAGAAGGTGTAGCGCGCCTGCACCTCGTACCCAAGGCCCGTCTTTGAATCGAAATCGGGGTCGTTCTTGGTCGCGAAGAGCGCGGCGCCCGAGCCCTGGAGCGACAGTCGCTGCACCGATTGTGACTGGGCGGCTCCGCTGAGGCCCGCCACAGCGAGGGCGGTCATGACGACGAGGCGCCGGTACGATCTCGAGCTCATGACTGAATCCGGGTGAGGGTCGGCCTACGGAATGGCATCGAGGAGCCGGGCGCCCTCGAACCGCCACCCTCCTTCCTGACGACGGACGACTGCGCTGAACCGGCCGGCTTTGCGCCGCTCGACCCCGAAGTCCCCGCGCCACGTAAAGGACACTGCAAATCTCGCCTCTCCGCGATCCTCGGCCAAGGAGAGCGGCTCGACCGTGCCAAGTGTGGCCCGTGGTGCAAAACCCTTCACGAGGTCCACGAACCGCTCCAGGCGGCCTGCATCACCCGTCATCGCCTCCGGAACCAGGATGAGGAGCTCTGTCACCCGCTTCGAGTTGATCGCCGCGACGACCCGGCTGATCCCGTCGGCCGCTGCCCCGGTGGCGAGGCGGCGGTCTGCTTCCGGGCTCGGCGCCGGGGGCGGGGAGGGGGGAAGGGGAGAAGGGGGAAGGGGGGAAGGGGGAA
>CAZHSO010000001.1:66190-86016 GCA_964535105.1 uncultured Gemmatimonas sp. | reverse complement strand
TTTTAAGTCCCTTGCGTTTGCCAGTTTCGCCACCCCAGCGGGTGGGGCAAGAGCAAAGATACCGCCGCCCCTTTACGCTCGCTTGCGAGTGAAGCTCCCCAGGTACCTCGTGGGTCAGCTTGATTGTAACAGCCAAGGGCCATCTCGGTTCCCCGTAGTGCGTCAGCTTGGTCCGGGACAAGTATTGACGGTATGGGGTCGACTCGCTAGCCTCGGACCATGCCGAAGAAGCCAAGCAAGCGAGCGCAGTGGATGGCCCCGAAATGTTCGAGGAGGTCAAGGAGTCATCCGAAGCACTACCCCACGACCCCGGGGCGATGGCGCGGGCGTGACGGACCGCATGTGGAAGATCGAGGAAAACCTAGAGCCGATGGACCCGGTTAGCCTGATACGATAAAGATGGACCGACTGACAGCGTTTGGCCTCTTTGCGGTGACGGCCATGTTAGTCACCTATGCGCTTGAGGCGCGTAGTCGGTGGTTCATTCTTGGATTTGCGGGGGCCTGCGCCTTGGGCTCGCTCTACGGCTTCCTACAAGGCGCATGGCCGTTTGGGTTGATCGAGGCGATCTGGTCCTTGGTCGCGTTGCACCGCTGGCGGCGGCGCCCGTCACAATCAAACCGACCCACCACCCACGTCGGTTGAGGGATTCCGCTGTTCCCGGGTATTGTTGCAGCATGGCGGATATCGCATTGGAGCGCCCGGCTTTAGTCCGCCGGGGTTTGTGCCTCAACTACCTGACTATCGGGTACAACGCGGTAGAGGCGGTGGTCTCCCTCGCCGCCGGCCTGGTTGCGGGCAGCGTGGCGCTGGTCGGATTCGGGATAGACAGTGTCCTCGAGCTAACGGCCAGTGGTGCGGCACAATGGCGGCTCCGGATGGATCACCAAGAGGGTCGACGCATCCACGCCGATCGTCGAACACGCGAAATCATCGGGGGCTGCTTTCTGGCTTTGGCCCTGTACGTCGGCGTAGACGCGACCACCTCGCTCTGGGCGCGAGAAACCCCAGAGCGCAGCATCGTCGGGCTCGTCATCCTCACCCTCTCGCTCATCGTCATGCCTTGGCTGGCGCATCAGAAGCGCGCCGTCGCTCGGGAACTTTCCAGTCGCGCTCTGCACGCGGATGCAACGCAGACGGCCCTCTGTGCCTACCTATCGGCCATTGCTCTGGTCGGGGTGGGCCTGAACGCTATGCTCGGTTGGTGGTGGGCGGATCCGGTCGCGGCGCTTGCCATGACACCGATCATTTTGCGGGAAGGAATTGCCGGACTGCGCGGGCAGAAAGAATGCGAAGACTGCGCCTGACGTCAGCCGCCGGTCTCCGCTCATGGTCACGGATCCACACCAAGCGACGCGAAGTATCCGACCACCCGGTCGTGCGCGCCGGTGCGGGTGTACACATCGGGACGCGGCGACTCCACCACCCCGGCGATCACCGCGGCCACCTCCTCCGGGCTCTGGGAGTCGGGAAGCTGGCGCGAGTCGGGCCCGCCGTGGAGCGCGTTGCGGCCAAAATCGGTCCGCACCACACCCGGCGAGATCAGCGACACATGGATGCCGGGGTGGGTCTGCTGGATCTCCGTGCGGAAGTTGGCGGTCAACGCATTGAGAAAATGCTTGGCGCCGTTGTACGCCGAGCGCATCGGATTGAAGGGTACTCTGCCCAGCATCGACGACACGTTGATAATGTGTCCCTCCCCGCGCTCTTTGAAGTGAGGCAGCACCTCCTGCATCCCGTACAGCGCCGTCAGGACGTTGACGCGCATCATGTCGCCCACATCCCGATCGCTGAGCTCCGACGGAAGCCGCGAGATCCCCCGCCCCACATTGTTGATCCAGACGTCGATGTGACCGAAGCGGGCGAGACTCTCCTCGACCGCGCGACGCACATCCTCCCGGTGGGTGGTATCCGCCACAATGGGGAGGGCGTTCGCCCCGCACCGTTTCGCGACCGCGCCGAGAGCCTCCTCCCCGCGGGCCACCAGCGCCACGCGAGCGCCCCGCCCTGCCAGGAGCTCTGCGGTGGCGGCGCCGATCCCTCCGCTCGCACCAGTGATGACGACGACCTTGTCCATGCCGGAATGTATACCCCGGACTGGCTTTGGAGCCGCCGACCCGCGAGTTTCCTGCTCCGATGATCGCCCGCCGCCTCGCCTCCGCCCTCGGCCTGATCCTCCTCGCAGCCGCCGCCCCGCTCGAAGGACAGCTGGCGCCGATCACCGTCCCCCGGGGACTCCTCCGCCTCGATTTCAGCGGCCGATTCGATAACTGGGACCGGCGCTTCTTCAATGGCATCAAGCAGGACGCCGCTAGCGATTTCATCCGGGACCCGCTGGACGGGGGATTTCTCACCGACTTGGGCCAAGACGAAGCCGAGCTCCGGCGGATCACCGGGGTGCAGGCGATCTCCCTGTCGCTGGGCAAATCGACTTCCTCGATGCTGGTCAACGTCGGGACCGGGAGCATCGGCGCCGCCTACGGGCTGGGACGCCGCCTGACAATTTTCGGCACCGTCCCGATCGTCCGCGTCCGGGTGCAGAACACCTTCACGGTCGATACGACGGGCGCCACCGCTGGCTTCAATCCGACGCATCCGCTTTTCGGCGACGCCACCCTTGCCGGGCAGACAGCGAATTTCCTCGGCCAGCTCGACGCCGCGCTCGCCACACTCACCACGAAGCTCGCCGCCGGCGACTACGACGCCAATCCGACCCAGAAGGCGCTCGCGCAGCAGACCCTCGCCCAGGGCACCGCGCTGCAGACCGATCTGGAGGACCTCTTCCTGACGGCGACCTTTCTCCCTCTCGCCGGAACTTCGGCGGCGGGGGCGATCACAATCCCGATCGAGACCCTGCGGACGAATATCACGACCCTGAGTGTGCCGGGGTTCGTTGCGGTGCCGGCGTTCCCCGCGCTCAAAGTCGACGGCACGGCGTTCGAGGACTACGGGACACGGAGCGCCGGGCCAATCGCCGGTAATCCCTTTCAGCCGCCAATCCTGCAGTACATCGGGGACATCGAAGTGGGCGCGGCGTTCGCGTGGCTCGAGCGCCGGCCCGCGCGGGGGATCGCCATCCGCTCGGTGGTTCAGGCGACGGTGCGACTCCAGACCGGGAGACTCGATCTCCCCGACAGCTTTTTCGATCTCTCGACCGGCGATCGACAGCCCGACGTGCAGGGAGATCTGGTGACTGATCTCATGGGAGGAGGATTCGGCGCGCGCCTGACTGCTCGGTACGTCTACCAGCTGCCAGGGCGCCTGACGCGGCGCATCAGCCCGCCCGACCAACCGATCGCGCCGGCGGCGAACACCGCCGCGCTCGAGCGTGATCCAGGCGAAATCATTGAAGTGGGAATCGAGCCCTACCTCCGGCTCGGTCCCACGCTCGCGTTGATGGCGGGGGTCCGCCGATGGACCAGAGGCGCGGACACCTACACGTACGTGAAGAATCAAACTCCGATCGAGGGACTCTCACCCGACGTCCTGGCCATCGGCTCGAAGGACAACGGCGCCGTGCTCTCCGCCGGATTGAGCTTTGCCCACGACGGAAAGCGGAAGGACGGCTCGACGGGGTTCCCGATGGATGCGTCGTTACGCTGGGAGCAGGTGATCGGATCGTCTCTGGGACGAGTGCCAATCAGGCATACGGTTGCGATGCAACTGCGATTTTACAGGAAACTCTTTTAGAGCTATCGGCTATCGGTCAAGCTATCAGCTGCCGGATCCCAGCATCGCGAGGGCATGGCGGCGGGCGGTTTCACCATCGGGATCGCCCAGCATGCGAGCCAGCTCGGCCACCCGATCCTCCCCGTGGATCCACTCG
The DNA here is from genome assembly GCA_964535105.1 of uncultured Gemmatimonas sp. Classification (GTDB taxonomy): domain Bacteria; phylum Gemmatimonadota; class Gemmatimonadetes; order Gemmatimonadales; family GWC2-71-9; genus JABFSM01. The sequence continues at coordinate 82,190 of CAZHSO010000001.1, read as the reverse complement.
ACGTCGCTGGTGGCCACGCCCCCGCGGGGCTTTTTCGATACCACCAGGTGACGATCGGCCCGCGCGGCGATCTGGGGAAGATGGGTGATGACAAGGACCTGGTGCCGCTCCGCCACGTCGGCAAGCGCGGCGCCGACCCGCCCGCCGACCTCGCCGCCGATGCCCTGATCCACCTCGTCGAAGACCAGCGTCGGGAGCGCGTCATGCCGGGCCAGCACGACCTTGAGCGCGAGCATTAACCGGGACAGCTCGCCCCCCGAGATGACCTTGGTCAGCGGCCGCTCCTCCATTCCGGCGTTGAGCTGCACCAGGAACTGGATCGACTCGGCCCCGAAGGCAGCGGGACCGGGAAGGGACTGCAGCGCGACGGAGAGCCGTCCCCCCGAGAGCCCGAGCTTGGGTAGCAGGCGGTTGACGCCCCGCGCCAGCCGCTCGGCGGCGCCGAGTCGGCGCGTGGTGAGGACGCTGGCCGCAGCCGTCACCGCATCCGCGAGCGCGGCACGCCGCGCGGCGAGCGCGCGCAAGTCGAGATCGGCGGTATCCAGCAGATCGAGCTCGGCCCCTGCGGTGCGCCGGGTCTCCAGCACCGCCGCCAGCGACTCTCCGTATTTCTGCTTCAGCCGGTAGATCAGGTCGCGGCGAGCCTCCAGCTCGGCGAGCCGCCCCGGATCGGTCTCCAGACTGCCGGCGTAGTCGCGGGCCGTTCGCGCCAGCTCGCTCAAGTTGGCGTACGCCCCATCGAGGAGCTCGCGCCATTCGCTCACCGTGGGATCGGTGCGCTCGAGCTGGCCCAGCGAGCGCTCCGCCTGGCCGACCGCCTCGAGCGCCGAGCCGCGATCGCCGTCGAGCGCTTCGGCGATCCGCAGCGCGGCGGCGATGAGCTGTTCGGCGTGCCCGAGACGGCGGGATTCGAGCTCCAGGGACTCATCTTCGCCGGGGCCCAGCCGCGCGGCATCGATTTCCTTGACCACGTGGCGGAGATAATCGGCCCGCCGGCGAACCTCTTCACGCCGCGCGGTCAGCGTCGCCTCCTGCTCCCGGATCGAGTTGAGCGCCGACACCGCCTCCGCTACGACGCGCCGCTCCCCTCCCGCCTCGCCGAAGGCGTCGAGCAGATCCCGCTGGGTGTCGGGGCGGAGCAGCGACTGGGCGTCGTGCTGGCCATGCAGGTCCACGAGCACCGAGCCAAGCTCGGCGAGGATCCCCGCGGTCGTGGGACTTCCGTTCACCCAGGCGCGGGAGCGCCCTTCGGCGGCGATCTCGCGCCGCACCACCAGACGGCCCTCGTCGAGATCGAGTCCCATCGCTTCGATTCGCGCGCGGAGTCCCGCGGGAACGTCCTCGAACACGCCCTCGACCACCGCGCGCGCTTTGCCGGGACGGATGGCTCCGCTGTCGGCCCGTCCGCCGAGAAGGAGGTTCAGCGCGTCCACCAGCATTGATTTCCCCGCCCCTGTTTCCCCGGTCAGCACGTTGAGACCAGGCCCGAGCGGGAGGGTGACGTCTGCGATCGTGGCCAGATCGCGGACGCGCAATTCGGCGATCACGGAGGAGTCTCCCGGTCGGTGAGGTCGCCCCAGCGCAGGCTGGCGCGCATGCGGGCGAAATAGTCCGACTGAAACCGCACCAGCAGCACCGGGGAGCGGCCGCTCTCGAGATCCACCCGGTCATCGGCCCCGAGCATCATCGCCTGCTGGCCGTCCACCGAGACCAGCAGATCTTCGGCCCACGGACGGATGCCCACGATGCTGATGTGGGCGTCGGCGGGAATGACGACCGGACGCACCGCGAGGGTATGGGCGGCGATCGCCGTGATGACCAGGGCGTTGACGCCAGGCACCACGATCGGTCCGCCGGCCGAGAGGGAGTAAGCCGTGGACCCCGTCGGTGTGGCGATGATGAGGCCGTCGGCGCTGTAGTTGCCGACCTCCTGGCCGTTCACCCGGACGTTGAGACGGGTCAGACGGGCGACGCCGCCCTTGTGGATGATCACGTCGTTCAGGGCGACGGGAAGCTCGCTCGGCTCGCCGCGGGCCGGGACGATCGCGGCTTGCAGAGTCCCCCGCTCCTCCGTCACATAGTTGCCCGAGGCGAGGCGGTCGAGCGCCTCCTCGATGCCGTCCTTGCCGGCGGCGGTGAGGAATCCCACCCGTCCGAGGTTGAGGCCGAGAACCGGCACGGCAGCCCCCTTGAGGAGCCGCGCCCCGCGGAGGAGCGTGCCGTCGCCCCCCAGCGTGACCAGGGCATCGAGTGACGCCGAGCCGATCGGCTGGAGATGCCGCGGCCAGTAGGGCTCCAGCGGCGGCTCGGAGAAGAGCGTCATGCCGAGGCCCTCCGCCCGCGCGGCCATCCCTGGCAGGATGGCCGCGAGCCCGGCATAGCGGGGGTTGCCGACGACGCCGACCTTCATCGGGCTTCGAAGCTCTCCTCGTGATGGAGCGCCATGATGCGCGCCGCGATCCCCGCTCCGGTGAGTCCGTAGCGCTCGAGCTGTGCGGCGCGCGGCGCCTGGTCGATGAGGCGGTCGGGTACGCCCAGGCAGGCAACGCGAACCTCGGGGTGCGTGGCCTGCAGCTCGCGCGCGAGCATCGCACCAAAGCCGTTGACGACGGTGCCCTCCTCGATCGTGACGAGCACCTTGGTGCCGAGGACCACCGATTCGAGCATGATCTCGTCATAGGGCTTCATGAAGCGGCAATTGATCACCGCCGCATCGATCCCTTCGGCGGCGAGCCGGCCCGCGGCGTCGAGCGCGGGCTGCACCATCGTGCCGACCGCGAGGAGCGCCACATCCTTGCCGGGCCGCAGTGCTTCCCAGGTGCCGAACGGCACGGCCGGTACGCCGGCGACGGGTGACGGCTCCGCGGGAGCCTTGTCGCGGGGGTAGCGAGTCGAGAAGGGACCGTTGTGATCCAGCGCCGTCCGAAGCAGTCCGACCAGCTCGTCGCCGTCCTTGGGCGCCGTCACGGTCATTCCTGGAATCGCCAGCATGTAGGCAATGTCGTAGAGCCCCATGTGGGTCTGGCCGTCTTCCCCGACGAGCCCCGCCCGGTCCATGCAGAACACCACCGGGAGGTGCTGCACGGCGACATCGTGGATAATGCTGTCGTAGGCGCGCTGGAGGAACGTGCTGTAGATCGCGCAGATGGGACGGACGCCCTGGGTGGCGAGCCCGCCGGCGAACGTGACGGCGTGTGCTTCGGCGATTCCCACGTCGAAGAACCGCTCGGGCCATTTCTTCTGGAAGATGCCGGTGCCGGTTCCGGAGGGCATCGCCGCGGTGATCACCACGAAGTCGGGGATCTCGTGCGCCAGCGCGGTCAGGCCGTCACCCACCACCTGGGTCCAGGTCGGGGGACCGCTGGCTTTCTTCCGCGCCTCGCCGGTGACCGGATCGTACGCCGCGAGGCCGTGCCACTTCTCCTTGTTCGACTCGGCCAGCGCGAAGCCCTTCCCCTTTTCCGTGAGCACGTGCACCACCCGGGGGCCGGAGAGGCCGCGGACGAACTGCAGCGTCTCGCAGAGCTTCTGCACATCGTGGCCGTCAATCGGGCCGAAGTAGCGAAAGCCGAGCTCTTCGAAGAACATCCCCTCCGAGAAGAGATTCTTGGCGCTCTCCTCGACGTTCTTGGCGAACTCCACCACCCCTTCGCCGAAAAGGTGGCCTGCTTTGATGGTGAGCGCCTTGACCGTCTCGCGCATCCGGTTGGTGAAGGGGCTCGCCACGATCCGGCCGAGCGTCTTGCTGATCGCGCCGACGTTGGGAGAAATCGACATCCCGTTGTCGTTCACGATGAGGATGATGTCCCGGTCGGAATGCCCGGCGTTGTTCATCCCTTCGTAGGAAAGACCGCAGGTCAGCGCCCCGTCGCCCACCACCGCGACCACCTTGTGCGAGAGGCCCTGCAGGTCGCGCGCCGTGGCCATGCCGAGCGCCGCCGACATCGCGGTGCCCGCGTGCCCCGCGCCGAAGTGATCGTGGGGATTCTCGCCGCGCTTGAGGAACCCGGAGATGCCCCCGGTCTGCCGGAGCGAATCGAATACTTTGTTGCGGCCGGTGAGAAGCTTCCACGTGTAGCCCTGGTGCCCGACATCCCAGACCACTTTGTCGGTGGGCGAATCGAACTCGTAGAGGAGGGCGATGGTGAGCTCGACGACGCCGAGACTCGCGCCGATATGCCCGCCGGTGACGGAGCAGCCTTCGATCAGCCGCTCACGGATCTCCTGGGCGAGCTCGGGGAGCTGGTCGCGGCGCAGGCGCTTGAGGTCTGCGGGACTCGCGATGCCGGCAAGAAGGGACATGCCACTCCCGGGCAAGAGGGCTTACGAGCGACGCTGCACAATATAACCGGCGAGGGTCAGCAGAGTGTCGCTCTTGACGCCACCCTCTTCCAGGGCGGTGCGTGCGGCCCGCGCGTGTCTGACGGCTTCCTGGCGGGCCCCCTCCTGGCCCAGCACGCTGACGTAGGTGGCTTTTTCGAGGGTCGCATCCCGGCCGGCGGTCTTCCCCAGCTCCTCCGTGGTGGCGGTGGCGTCGAGAAGGTCGTCGGCGATCTGGAAGGCGATCCCAATCTCCCGCCCGTACGCCGTGAGCGTGGCGATCATCGCCTCGTCGTTGCCGGCGGCGAGCGCGCCCAGCGCGCAGGCGGCTTCGATCAGCGCTCCGGTTTTCCGGCGGTGTATCTCGACCAGCGCGGTGAGGTCGAGGCTCCGGCCTTCGGCTTCCAGATCGAGCCATTGCCCGCCGACCATGCCGCGGATTCCGCTCGCCTCGAGTAGGAGGCTGCCCATGCGGCCGAGTCGCGCCGCGTCGAGGCCGAGCTCGGCGGCGCCATCGGCCAGCTCCTCCACCGCAACCGGGACCATGACGAATCCCGCCCGGGTCGCCGTCGGGACGTCGTACTGCACATGCGTGGTGGGCCGGCCGCGCCGCTGCGCGTCGTCGTCCATGCATGGGAGATCGTCGTGCACCAGTGAATAGGTGTGCACGATCTCGACCGCCGCGGCGATTCCCGCGATACCGGGAGAGTCGCCGCCCGCCGCGCGATAACTGGCCAGTACCAGCGCGGGGCGCACGCGTTTCCCGGCGGTACCGAGGGCGTAGGCGAGCGCCTCCCCGTCGCGGCCGCCGGGGGACCGCCGGAGACGCCGAGCGCGCGCGGCGAGACGGGCGTCGGTGAGATCGCGGGCTTCGGCGAGAAGAGCCTCCGCCGACTCGGGGCTCATCCCTCGAAGTCGGTGACGTGCAGCTGGCCGGCGGCGTCCTCGAGGACTTTCTGAACTCGGGATTCCGCTTCGGCGAGACGGTCGCGCGCGGCGCGGAGGCGGGAGACGCCCTCCTCGAAGAGCTGGAGCGCCCGGTCGAGGTCGGTGTCTTCGGCTTCGAGACTGCGCACGATCTCCTCCAGGCGGCGGAGATCTGTCGTCAGGCTGTCGGGTGTCGTCTCGGACATTTGCTCTCCCCCGGGCTTGGGTCCGCGGGATCTCCCCCGGGCTAGAGTGGGACTCGCCCACGGGGCCTGCGGGCCAACACACATCCCAACTTTTCGTCAGGCCCTCGCGGCCCGACGTCCCCTATGGCGAGCCCCACTCGTCGCCCGGGTGCTTCACCAGCAGATTCCCCTTCACCCTTCCCCATTCCCCCTTCCCCTTCAGGTGGACCGCGAGGGGATTTCCCCATCGCTGACTTTGAGGGAGAACTCCGTCCCGCTCGGTAGCTGCTGCTTGCGCCGGACGACAGTCCCATCCACCAGCCGGGCGACACTGTACCCTCTCCCCAGCACTTTCAGCGGGCTCAGGGCCTCGAGCTGTCCCGAGTAGCGCTCGAGCCGAGACCGCGGCTCCTCCAGGCGCCGGCCCATCGCCACCTGAATGCGATCGCCGCTCCGCGCCAGCAGCGCGGAGACCAGCGCCGTCCGCCGTCTGAGCCCGTGGGCCAGACGGGACGCGAGCGACCCCACATGCCGCAGGGTATCCTCGCGGTCGGGGAGCGCGCGCTCGACCGCCGCGGAGGGGGTAGCCGCGCGGGCATCTGCAACGAGATCGGTGAGGGAGATGTCGGTCTCGTGACCCACTGCGGAGATGCTCGGCATCCGCAAGGCGGCGACGGCGCGGCAGACCCGCTCGTCATCGAAGGCGCTGAGATCCTCCTTGGAGCCGCCTCCACGGCCGATGATGCAGAGGTCCACCCGCTCCAGACGATTCACCGCCGCGAGCGCCCGCACCAGCGCCTCGGGTGCCTCCGCCCCCTGGACCTTGGCGGGAACCACCAGGAGACGGACCGAGGGCCACCGCCTCCTTGTCACAATGATGATGTCGCGCAGGGCGGCGCCATCGGCGCTCGTCACCACCGCGATCCGGGAGGGGAACTGCGGAAAGCCCCGCTTTCTCGCGGGGTCGAGGAGGCCGTCCTTTTCGAGAGCCGCCTTGACCCGCTCCCTGGCCTGCTGAGCGAGGCCGATCCCGGAGGTTGGCAGGAGGACCTGGATCGACATTCTGAGCTCTCCGCGCTCCTCCCAGACCGTCGGAGTGCCGAGCGCGTAGACTTCGGTTCCGTCGGCGACGACCGCGCCGACTTTCGATGTGTATGTTTTCCACATGACGCAGCGAACGGCACTCTGAGGATCGCACAGACTGAAGTACCAGTGGCCACTTCCGTACGCTTTGAAAGAGGTCACTTCACCCTTGACCCAGACCTGGCCTACCTTGCCCTCGACCGCTCTGCGGAGGGTCGCGACCAGTTCGGATACCGTTAGGGCGGCTGGACGGCTGGACGGCTGGACGGCCGGTGAAGGACCTTCGGAGGGAGGACCGAAGAGTGAGTCTGGATCGGGCGGTCGTTTCCCGGTCACTAGCCGTCCAGCCGTCCAGAAACCGAAGCAACGGAGTTTCGAGTGGCTTGGAGAGTATTCATCAGAAGCATGGCAATCGTCATCTTCCCCACCCCGCCCGGTACCGGCGTGATCGCGCTTGCCACCTCGGCCACCGGCTCGTAGTCCACGTCACCCACGACCCGGTAGCCCTTGGGGTGGGAGGCGTCGATCACCCGGTTGATCCCGATATCCACTACGACAGCCCCCGGCTTCACCATATCCCGGGTGACGAACCCCGGTTTTCCGATGGCGACGATCAGGATGTCGGCCTGCCTTGTGATCGAAGGGAGATCGCGCGATCGCGAGTGGCAGATCGTCACGGTTGCGTTGCCGCCGGGGGAGTCCTGAACCAGCAGGCTCGCCATCGGCTTGCCCACGATATTCGAGCGGCCGACGATCACCGCATGGGCTCCCCTGGTCTCGATCCCCGAGCGCACCAGCATCTGCTGCACGCCGAACGGGGTCGCGGGGCGGAAGGCGGTGGGGTCGCCCACGGAGAGCTTCCCCACGTTCACCGGGTGGAATCCGTCCACGTCCTTCGTTGGGAAAATCCGCAGCAACACCTTCCCGGTGTCGATGTGCTTCGGTAACGGGAGCTGGGTGATGAATCCGTGGATCGTGGGGTCGGCATTCAGCCGGTCCACCACCGCCAGGAGCTCCGCCTCGGTGGTCTCGGCGGGAAGCCGCACCGTCTCCGACAGCATGCCCGCTTCATGGCAGGCCTGTCCCTTGCTCTTCACGTAGATCTGGCTCGCGGGGTCGTCGCCCACGATCACCACGGCCAGCCCCGGCATGACGCCCGCGGCGGCCAGGGCCTTGACCTGCTCGGCGACTTCGGCCCGGATCTCCGCCGCGATCGCGGTGCCATCGAGAATGCGCGCCGTCATCGGGCCAGCCCTACCGCGCGAGTTTCCCGGATGACCGTCACCTTGATCTGGCCGGGGTACTGCAGCTCGCTCTCGATTCGCCGCGCGATCGTCTCCGCCAACTCCAGCGCCTTGTCGTCGCTGATTTTTTCGGGAACCACGATCACCCGGACCTCGCGTCCCGCCTGGATCACGTTGGTCTTCTCCACCCCGTCGAACCCGCCGGCGATCTCTTCGAGCTTGGTCAGCCGCTTGACGTACGTCTCGAACGCCTCGCGCCGGGCGCCGGGGCGCGCGCCGCTGATCGCGTCGGCGGCCTGCACCAGCACCGACTCGATGCTCTCGTGGGGCACGTCGTCGTGGTGCGCGGCGATGCAGCCGATCACCGGCGCCGCCTCCCGGTACTTCCGCGCTACCTCCACGCCGAGCTCGACGTGGGTGCCCTCGTTGTCATGGGTGAGCACTTTCCCGACATCGTGCAGCAGTCCGCCACGCTTGGCAAGCGCCACGTTGACGCCGAGCTCGGAGGCCATCATCCCCGCGAGCCATGCCACCTCTTTCGAGTGGTCGTAGATGTTCTGGCCGTAGCTGGTCCGATAGCGCATCCGCCCGATCAGCTTGATGAGCTCTGGGTGGAGACCGCTGATGCCGGTCTCGTATGACGCCTGTTCACCCAGCTCCACGAGTTGCGTATCGAGATCGGTGCGGATCTTCTTGACGATCTCTTCGATCCGGCCGGGATGGATGCGGCCGTCGGTGATGAGGGCCTCGAGCGCGCGCCGTCCCACCTCCCGTCGGATCGGATCGAAACAGGAGACGACGACGGTGTCGGGAGTGTCGTCGATGATCAGGTCGACGCCGGTGGCCTGCTCGAAGGCGCGGATGTTCCGCCCTTCGCGGCCGATAATGCGGCCCTTCATCTCGTCGCTGGGAAGGGCGACCGCGGAGACGGTGGTCTCGGCGGTGTGCTCCGCGGCCAGACGCTGCACCGCGAGGGCGATGATCTTTTTGGCGTCCTTCTCGGCTTCCTTCTTCGCGAGCTCGCGGATCTCGCGTCCGAGCGCGGCGGCCTGGGAGCGGGCCTCGTCCTCCACCTTCTGCAACAGCTCGCGCCGCGCGTCCTCGGCGGTGAGCCCGGCTACCCGCTCCAGCTTCGAATGCTGCTCCCGGATGAGCTCATCGATCTGTCCCTCGCGGGCCTTGAGCGCCGATTCCTGCCGCTCGAGTCCCTGGACCCTCCCGGTGACCGACTTCTCCTGCTGGTCGAGCTGTTCGCTCCTGCGGGCAAACCCCTTGTCACGCTCTTCCGCACGACGCTCGGCGCGGTCGGCCTCTTCCCGGCGGCGCGCGAGCTCCCGCTCTCCTTCTTCACGGAGACGGAGCGCCTCAAGCTTCCCCTCGAGCACTACAGCGGATTTGGCCTGATCGGCGTCTCGGGTGGCGCGGTCGAGTGTGGCGGCAGCCTTGTCGGCAGCGTCCGCCAGCAGCGCGGCGCCGGTGCGCCGCCGGGCCCGGAGGTAGAGGTTGGAACCGATGAGGGTGAGCAGAATTCCGGCTACAAGCCCCCCCAGGACAGGGAGCAGATCGGTCGGGCTCATGATATCTCCGCACGCGGCAACGCCGCGGTGGGTCAGTCGGCAGGGAGCTAGGCTCCCTTGGCGGATCCGCCCCGTTTCGCAGCAGGCAACAGGCGCGTCAACCGCTCAGTGAGCCCGGACAAGCGGGCGGATTGCTCCGCATCACTCTGCCGGGCCTGGAACAACTCATCGGTGATCGCGAGGCCGGCCAGGAGCGCGGCCCGGTGGGCATCCACCGAGGGAACCGATCCCCTGATGCGCATCAGGACGGCGTCGAAATGGGCCGCGACCTCGCGGGTATACTCGGGGGGATGTTCGGAGCTGACCGTCAGCTCGATTCCACCCAGCTGAATCTTGACCGAATGGCGGGTGGCGCTCACGCCGCACCCTCCGCGTCATGTTCCTCGACGAACCGCAGCCGGCTCTTCAGCTGCTCGATGTGCTCCCGGGCCGCGGCGATGCGCTGCTGCAGCACTTTGTTTTCTCCTTCGAGGAGTCTGCTCCGCTGCCGGGCCTGCAAGAGCTCGGGACCAGTGTGACTCCTACCCTTGCCATGGGTCAGATCCTGCTCCGCCCTGAGACAGCGCTCGCGCCAGGTCCCGAGCTCTTTCTCGAGCGCTTCGAGGAGACCCGCCAGCTCGGCGAGCGCGGGGAGATCAGGACGTGCGTAGGGTGCTGTCAAGCGACTGCCCCAGCTGGGTGATGATCCGTTGCATGACCGCCTCCACATCGGAATCGCGCAGCGTGCGGTCCCGGCTCCGGAAAATGAGCCGAATCGTCACGCCCCGCCGTCCGGACGGCACCTGGTCTCCCCGGTACTCGTCGATCACTTCGATCGACTCGAGCAGCCCGCCGGCCGCGTTGCGCACCGCGTCCGCGACGGTCCCGATCGTCACGGCGGCGGGAACGACGAGCGCGAGATCCCTGGTGGCAGCGGGCGTGACAGGGAGCGGACGATACGGGCGAACCGGTCGCGGCGCCGGATCCACCTCGACCTCCAGGCCGAAGAGGTCCGCCGCCCAGGGCGGCGCGTCGGCGCCGATCGGCCCCGCGCGTCCGACCTCCCGCCCATCGGGAAGCCGGGCACTCCAGCCGGCTCCATCAACTTGCACCGAGGCCCCGGGAATCGCCAGAGAGACGGTGCGCTCGAAGAGGCCCTTCAGGTCCCAGAGATCGGAGTCCCGGGGATGGCCTCCGTCAGTCCAGTGCGAAGGCGCGCGGACACCCGTCACGACGACCGCAGCAGACCTGCGCTCCACGGGGGCCGTACCGCCGGCTTGCGCCCCGAAGACGGTCCCGACCTCGAAGAGCCGGACGTCGCGGACCTGGGCGGCCCAATTGGATTCCACCTGGCGCACCAGCCCCGGAAGAAGACGGCTCCGGAGGAAGCCGTGATCGGCCGAGAGGGGATTGAGCACCGGTACCGCCTCGGGCGAATCCTGCGGCCCGAGGGGGAGGAGAATTGCCTCGTAGAGACCTTCGGCCACGAGCTGGTGACGGAGCCGGCCGAGGGCGCTTTCCATCGGGGCATCGACTTGCGCACCGGCGCGGAATGGCCTGAGCTCATCGGGAAAGTTGGCGAACCCGTAGATGCGCGCGACCTCTTCGATCAAGTCGATCTCTTCCACGAGATCGGGTCGCCATCCCGGCACCTCGACGCCGAGACGGTTTTCCGCCGGCTTGGCGACGACGCTGCATCCGATCGCGACCAGACACTGCTCGAGCACGTGCACCGGGAGCTCCACTCCCAGCACCTGCGCGACGCGCGCGGTGCGAAGAAAAATCCGTGACGGATTCGCCGGCTCGGGCCAGCAATCGGCGGGCTCGTCGGCGAGCTTCCCGCCGGCCACCGCCAGCAACACGGTGAGACCGCGTCGCAGCGCGTCGGGCACACCCCAGAGATCGGTCCCCCGCTCGAAGCGCTGGCTCGCTTCGGTGAACAGGCCGGCGGCCATGCGCGCGCGGCGCACGTCCTTCGGAGCGAAGCAGGCGCACTCCAGGAAAATGTCGGTGGTGTCCGTGGAGACTTCGGAGCCCTGTCCCCCCATCACGCCGGCAATGCCGACCGGACCGCCGGCATCGGCGATCACTGTGGTGTCATGGGAGAGCGCGCGCACCACGCCGTCCAGGGTGGTGAGCTTCTCACCGGAGCGCACCAGGCGGGCGGTGATCGCGGGACCCGCGAGCTTCGCGAGATCGTAGGCGTGCTGGGGCTGTCCGAGCTCGAGCATCACATAATTGGTGGCATCCACCACGTTGTTGATGCTGCGCAGGCCGACCGACTCGAGCCTCCGGCGGAGCCACTCGGGTGAAGGCCCCACTGTCACACCGCGAATGACGGCGCCGGCAAATCGGCGGCACGCCGAGCCGGGCTGGATGGTGATGGTGACTCCCGCCGTGATCACGGACGGCTGGACGGCTGGACGGCTCGACGGCTGGAGTTCGGGGGCACCGGGAATTTCCGGCAACCGGAAGGTCGTTTTGTAGGCCGCCGCGAGCTCGCGCGCCAGTCCCTTGTGCCCCAGGAGATCGGGCCGCACCGGGGAGACGTCGAGTACCAGGCGATCATCGTCGAGCGAAATCGCCGATAGGAATGGCGTCCCCGGCGCCGCGTCGGTGGTGAGCGTCAGGATCCCGTCGTGATCGCTGCCGAGACCCAGCTCCCTCGGCGAGCACAGCATTCCCTCCGACGGCTCGCCGCGAATCTTTCGCTTTTCGATCTTGAGTCCGCCCGGGAGCGTCGACCCGACCCGGACAAAGGGATATTTGCGGCCGGCCTCCACGTTGGAGGCCCCGCAGACGACGTTGCGTCGCTCGGGCGTGCCGTCATCCACCGTGCAGACGCGAAGGCGGTCCGCGTCGGGATGGGGACGGACCGATTCCACCAGCGCGACCACGATCTCCCTGAGGTCGGTGTGCAGCGGCTCGATGGCGTCGGCGGGCGCACCCAGGAGCGCCAGTTTCTCGGCCAGATCCCTGGCGTCGAGCGGGCGCCGGAGGAATGCTTCGAGCCAGCGACGAGAGGCCTTCATGCGTCGGCCTGTCCCGCGAGCTGGCGCAGAAACCGCATATCGGCGTTGCTCAAGAGGCGGAGATCGGGCACATCATAGCGCTGCAGCGCCGTACGTCCGGGCCCCAGACCGAACGCCCACCCGGTGTATTTCTCCGCGTCCACACCGCAATTGGTGAGCACGGCAGGATGCACCATCCCGCAGCCGAGCAGCTCCATCCACCCGGTCTGCTTGCAGACGGGGCAGCCGCTCCCATGGCAGAGCTGACACTCGACGTCGAGCTCAGCCGAGGGCTCGGTGAACGGGAAGTAGGACGGCCGGAAGCGCACCTTCGTCGTGGGCGAAAAGAAACTCCGGGCGAAGTTGGTGAGGGTCGCCTTGAGATCCACGAACCCGATGCCTTCGTCCACCGCGAGGCCCTCGATCTGGAGAAAGGCCGGCGTATGGGAGGCGTCGGCGCTGTCATTCCGATAGCACATCCCGGGAATCACCACGCGATAGGGCGGCGGCCCGGCCTGCATCACTCTGATCTGCACCGGGGAGGTATGGGTGCGCAGCAGCACCTTCTCGCCGGGGCCCTGGCTCAAATAGAGGGTGTCGTGCATGTCCATGGCCGGGTGGTCGGCGGGAAAATTCAGCGCGCCGAAGTTGTACCACTCGGTCTCCGCTTCGGGGCCGACCGCGACCACGAAGCCCAGCTCGCGAAAGATGCCGACGATCTCGTCCACGACGCGGGTGACGGGATGCAGGGCGCCGATCCAGCGGCCCCGGCCGGGCATCGTCAGGTCCTGGGTGCTGGTGGCTGAAGGCTGAAGGCTGAGGGCCGCTGTTCTGGCTGCGAACGCCGCCTCGAACGCCTGCTTCACGCGGTTCACCTCGGCGCCGAACCGCTTCCGCTCCTCGATGGGGAGGGTGACGAGCGCCTTCATCGCGGCGGTGAGCGCACCCTGCTTCCGGCCGAGCACGGCGATGCGCTCCGCCTCGAGGCCGGGCACGTCGAGCGCCGCCACGGCGTCGAGGCGCGGCAGCAGTGCGTCGAGTTGGGGGTACCCCGTTGAATTCATCGCCTGGTCTTTGCCCCCGGGCTAGGGTGGGACTCGCCCACGGGGCCTGCGGGCCAACACACATCCCAATGTCATGCCGAGCCCTCGCGGCCCGACGTCCCCTATGGCGAGCCCCACCGGTCGCCCGGGTGATTATCGAGGACCCCCGAATCCAGGACGGACACGGGGGCCAGAGATCAACGGACTGAGGGCTGAAGGCTGCCTGTCGACCTCAGGCCGCGTTCTTCGCCATCTCCGCGATCCGTGCAAACGCATCGGCATCGTGCACCGCGAGGTCCGCGAGGACCTTTCGGTTGATCTCGACGCCGGCCTTCTTGAGCCCCGCCATCAGGCGGCTGTAGCTCAGATCGTGAATCCGGGCCGCCGCATTGATCCGGGTGATCCACAGCGTGCGGAAGTCACCCTTCTTCTTGCGCCGGTCGCGGTAGGCGTACGCCATGCCGCGCTCGACGTTTTCCTTGGCCGCCTTGTACAGCTTGCTGCGGGCCTGGAAGCCGCCCTTGGCGGCCTCCATGATTTTCTTTTTCCGCGCGTGATGCGCGACACCATTCTTTACGCGAGGCATGGGACCGTCCTCCTAGGCCTGGAGCAGGCGGTTGACGCGCCGGAAATCGGCGGAGCTCACCAGCGCGGCCTTGCCGAGCTGATTCTTCCGCTTGCGTGTCTTCTTGGTCAGGATGTGCCGCTTGTTGGCTTGGCCCCGTTTGAGCTTGCCGGTGCCCGTCACGGTGAACCGCTTCATTGCGGCGCGCTTGGTTTTCATTTTCGGCATTGCACTCTCCTCGAGCGAGCGGCCCTCACTTGGGCGCGATCACCATGGTCATGTTGCGCCCTTCCAGCCGGGCGTCGAATTCAATCTTTCCTATATCGGCGAGGGCAAGTGCCACCCGGTCGAGCACCGCTTTGCCGAGATCGATGCGGGCCATCTGGCGGCCGCGGAACATCATCGTCACCTTTACTTTGTCGCCACCCTGCAGAAACTCGCGCATATGGCGGGTCTTGAAGTCGAAATCATGGTCGTCGATGCCAGGGCGGAACTTCACCTCCTTGATATCGATGACATGCTGTTTCTTCTTGGCCGCCCGCGCCGCCTTCGCCTCCTCGAACCTGTACTTGCCGTAGTCCATGATCTTGACCACGGGGGGTCGGGCGGTCGGCGCCACCTCCACCAAGTCGAGACCCCGCTCCTCGGCTGCAGCGAGTGCCTCTTCGATCGTCAATACCCCCAACTGTTCACCGGAATCCGAAATGACTCGAACCGGGCTGATCCGGATCATCCGGTTGACCCGGGTCCGGCGTTCGCGCTCGTTTGTGCTCAGTGGGCAGCCTCCTGTCTGGCGATACAAAAAACACCCCGGGAGCGGGGTGTTCCGGAGCGCTCGACGGCCGGCTGAGCGGCTCGCGGGAGCGATTCTGGAACCCGTTCGCCCGTGTTCTGGCTCAGGGTGGGGGGCTGGTGGCCCCCGCTTTCAAGTGGCGGAATACTAAGCGGATAAAACCGTTCGGTCAACCTCGCTGACCTGGCATTCGCCACTGCCGCCGCGATGGTCTCATGGGGACGGTCTGCCATCTCCTATCGATTGGCCGGCGAGATTGCTGACTGAGGAACGGCCGGACGACAGACGCTGCTCGACTTCCTCCACGGCCACGAAGAGCTCGTGGAAATCGCGCACCACGAACAGCACCGGCTGCAGCTCGTCAATGCGAAACGGCTGATTCAAGACCGCGTCCAGCTCAAACGGACGCCGTTCGCAGGTCGGGCCCAGCGCGTTCGCGGCGTCGGCGTGGGAGGAGATCAGCCCGCTGCCATAGACTTTCACCTCCCCGCCCTCCCGGATCAGCCCGAACTCGACCGTAAACCAGAAGAGCCGGGCCATGCGCTCGGTCTCCTCGGGCGAGGCGGCGCTGGCGGCCAGCACGCCGAAGCGCTGCAGGAATTCGGCAAACACCGAATCGGCGTGCATCGGCACGTGCCCGAACACATCGTGGAAGATGTCGGGCTCGGGCACATAGTCGAGCCGATCGGCCGCGCGGATGGTGACGGTGGTCGGAAACATCCGTCGTGAAAGACACCCGAAAAACTCTCCCGCCGGAAGAAATCCCTCGACCGGCACGGCAAACCAGCCAGTCCGCGCCACCAGCCGTCGGTTGAGACTCGCCAAGGCCGGAATCAGACGCTGATCGAGCCCGATGGCATCCGCGCCCTCGAGAAAGACGCGGCTCGCGGTCTCCCGGAGCGCCGGCATCCGGCGCGAATAGAGGGTCGCCCAGACCGCGTGCTGATCGTCTGTATAGGCGTCCCACTCCTGACGGATGAACGGGGCAATAAGCGACTCCGGCATGACGGCCTCCTCTGGGTGGAAAAACAAAGCGGCCCGTGGATTTCACGGGCCGCGCGGCGCTTCGGGATTCGATGGTTGCTCTCTACTCGGTCGAATGCCTCCGGCTACGGCCCGTGGGTCGGGTCGCGTAATACACGCAGCTCATATAGCTGGCCGGGGCAAGCGTGCTGTGCATGGGACGAACAGTAGCCATCATTTCCGCCCCGGCGCAAGATGCAGGAGATTCTCGGGCCGGGCTGGCCTGGGCAGAGAGCTGGGCAGAGAGCTG
>CAZHSO010000001.1:0-66090 GCA_964535105.1 uncultured Gemmatimonas sp. | reverse complement strand
CTGGGCAGAGAGCTGGGCAGAGAGCTGAGCGGAGACGGCGAAAAGAAGTATTGAGAGCAATCAGCTTACATGGGAGTTTCGCTAGACCTCATAAAATGGATTAACATGTTTGCGTAACATGGTTTACGTCAACAACATATGACACTAGACACATTATAGCAATAGATTTATGTGATTAATGGACAACTCAAGCTGTTTCTGATATATTGAGGTGTCCCCTGCGAGGATCCCCATGACCAACTGGCTGACCCGCCTGCTCGGCGAGACCCAGGTCAAGCTGCTCATGTTGCTCCGACGCTCCCGGCAGACCATCAGCGGGCTCGCCGAGCAGCTGGAGCTGACCGACAACGCGGTCCGGACCCACGTGGCGGCGCTGGACCGCGACGGGGTGATCGAGCGGGTGGGCACCCGGCGGGAGGCTAGGGGCAAGCCCGCCGGGGTCTATGCGCTCACCCGGGAGGGGGAGGAGCTCTTCCCCAAAGCCTATGCCCTGGTGCTGGCGGGGCTGGTGGACGAGATCTCCCGGGCCGAGGGGCGGGAGCGGGCCATCGAGCTGCTCCGCGCGGTGGGAGAGCGGGTGGCGGAGCGGACGGAGCCGTCCAGGGATCCCAAGGCCCGCGTCAAGGCCGCGGCCGCGGCTCTCCGGAGCCTCGGGGGCGATATCGAGGTCCAGCGCACCGACCACGGGTGGCGGCTGCAGGGCTATGGCTGCCCGCTCTCGGCGGTGAGCGCCAAGCACCCGGAGGTCTGCGCCGTCGCCAAGGCGCTCGTAGAGGAAATCACCGGCCAGCAGGTGACCGAGTGCTGCGACCGGAGCGATCACCCCAGCTGCGCCTTCCAGGTCTCCGGGGGGCCCCCCGCGGCGGCCTGACCCCGCCGCCGACCGGTTGGCAGCTATTATCCGGGCACACCAGGCACCAGGAGCCGCCTGTGCACCGGAAATCGACGTATTTCGTACTCGTCGTGCTAGCCGGCGTTGCCGGCTGCGCGGCCCTTCAACAGATCGCGGCGCTCCGGCAAGTGGCCTTTTCTCTGGCCGGCACCCGCAATGCCCGTCTGGCCGGCGTGGACCTGAGCCGGATCCGCTCCTATCGCGATTTGAGCGCCCTGGACATCGGGCGGATCGGATTCGCCGTCGCGCGCAATGACCTTCCGTTCGAATTCCAGCTTGATGTGCGCGGGGAAAACCCCGCCGTTAACAATGTGACCGCGACAATGGTCAGGCTGGCCTGGTCGCTCTTCCTGAACGACAAGGAGACTATCTCGGGCACCCTCGACACGACGCTCGCCTTCCCCCCCGGCCAACCGACGACCTTCCCGATGCGGATGCGGCTCAACCTCTATGAATTCTTCGACGGGCCGGCAGAGCGGCTGGTGGATCTCGCAGCTTCGGTGGCTGGACTCTCCAGCGATCCGACCAGGATTTCGCTGCGCGGCGTGCCCACCATCGATACGCCGCTCGGCCGGATCAGTTACCCGACGCCCATCACCATCGTCTCGCGGACGGTCGGGGGGCCCCCATGAGCGGCCCTCCTTCCCGGCGGGAATTCCTCGGCACCCTCGCCGGCGCCTCGTCCGCATACGCCGCACTTCCCCTGCTCCGGACGGTCGAGATGCAAGACGGTGAATCCGCGTGGCGCACCCTGCAGGCCGAGTTCACCTTCGGCAGCCGCCTGATCCCGATGAACGCGGCCAACATGTGTCCCCCGCCCCGCTCCGTCAGTTCGGCAGTGGAGCGTGCGAACCGGTCGGTGGATGCCGACGTCTCGTTCCACAACCGGGCCCAGTACAATGCCCTCCGGGAGACGGTTCGATCCGCCCTGGCCCGGTTTCTCGACGGCAGCCCCGACGAATTCGCCATCATCCGAAACGCCTCCGAAGGCAACAACATCATGGTCGCCGGTCTGGCACTCAGCGCCGGCGATGAGGTGCTGATCACCGATCAGAACCATGCCAGCAACGCCCTCGCCTGGGAAGCGCAGGCGGCCCGCCGCGGATTCACGGTGACGCGCGTCGCCCTTCCCGCTAATCCGTCCGGCGGCGATGAGCTGGTGGCCGCGGTGACGGGGGCGATCACCGCGCGCACCCGGGTGCTGGCCTTTTCCGACGTCTCCAACTCGAGCGGGATGCGGCTCCCCGCCCCCGAGCTCTGCCGGCTGGGCCGGGAGCGCGGGATCCACGTCCACATTGACGGCGCCCAGAGCCTGGGTGTGATGCGCCTCTCGATGCGGGAGCTGGGCGCCGGCTCCTACACCGCTAGCACCCAGAAGTGGCTGATGGGTCCGCGCGAAGGCGGCGTCCTGTTCATTCGCAAGGATCTGATTCCAAACGTCCAGCCATCTGTGATCAGCCGGGGCTTCAGCGACCCTGCCGATCCGGGTCCCGGGAGCGCGAAGAAGCTCGACATGCTCGGCCAGCGCAACGAGGGGGTGATGGCGGGGTTCGGCGCGGCGATCGCGTTCGTGGAGCGGATCGGGATCGAGAAGATCCAAGCGCGGGTGGAGGCGCTCGCGGCGCGTCTCACCGCCGGGCTCCGGGAGATTCCGGGCTACCGGCTGGTGACGCCCACCGCGCCCGGATGCTCGCTCGGCGTGGTGGTGGGGCGGTTCGAGGGGCTGGACCATCAGAAGCTCCACGACCGGCTCTATCACGGACACCAGGTGGCCGCCGCGCCGACCGGAGGGCTCCGGCTCTGCCCGCATATCTACAACACAATGACCGACGTGGACCGGGCGGTCCGTGCGGTGGCCGCCGCGAGGGGCGAGGTTTAGCCGGGCCTCACCGCGCATGAAAGAACCATGACGCCGGCACCTCGCGCGCTGCGGCCTCGCCCTCCTGCACCAGAAGCGCCAGCTCCGCCCCGCCGCCCGCCTGGAAATACCTGACCTCGATGGGGTGATACCCCGCGCCGAGCGCGATCATCCCGCGTTTGTCCTCGGCGCCGTGCGGCCCGTCGTGATCGATCACGACCTTGCCTCCAATCGAGAGTCGGCTTCTGTCGTCGGAGCGCAGCACGAAGGTGTAGAGGCCGTCGCCGGGCACCTTGATGTATCCTCGAAAGGCTCGGAGCGATGCCTCGCCGTAGGTGGCGCGGAGCCCCGGAGCGAGCCCTCCCTCGGCCACCGTGTCGGGCGTCCGCAGCGTCGTCCGCGCGTAGGTCGCGGCGCGGGGCGCGCTGACTCGCCCGTCGCCGAGGAACACCCGTGCGGTGACGCGGGTGCCGGTGGAGGTCACCTGGAGGGCGAGCGGCGTTTCGTATTTCGGACTCGCCGTCGTCGGATCGGAGCCGTCGGTGGTGTACCGGATGATGGTACCGCCAAGCAGAGTGCTGAGCCACACCGTCACGCTGTCGTTCAGGGTCAGCTGGTCCGCATCGAGTCCCTCGACGTGCGGAATCCGGTACGCGACCCGGAGCCGGTCGAGTGCGCGGAGCTGGGCGGGGAGCCGGGTCACGAAGCTGTCCCAATTCCTCGCATCGCGCGGAGACCAGGCCACCTCGGCGAGCGCCAGCGCCCGCGGGTATACCATGTATTCGACCGACTGCGGGGTCTTCAGGTATTCGGTCCAGACGTTGCCCTGCACCCCGATGACGTGCCGGGCGGTTGCGGCCGGGATGGTGTCGGGCACCGGCTCGAAGGCATAGACCAGGTCGAGCGGCAGCAGCCCACCGATGGCCAGCGGCTCGAAACGCCCGTCGCCCTGGTAGAAGTCGAAGTAGGCGTGCGAGGTCGGGCTCATGATCACGTCGTGGCCCTCCTGGGCCGCGGCGATCCCACCGCCCATGCCACGCCACGACATCACCATCGCCCGGGGGGCCAGGCCGCCTTCCAGAATCTCGTCCCAGCCGATCAGCCGCCGCCCCTTCGCGTTGAGCATCCGCTCCACCCGGCGGATGAAATAGCTTTGCAGCTCGTCCTCGTTCTTGAGGCGTTCCCGTCTGATCGCCGACTGCGCGAGCGGGCTCGCCTTCCAGCGGCTCTTGGGCGCCTCGTCGCCGCCGATGTGCACGTAGGGGCCGGGAAAGAGCTTCACTACTTCGGAGAGCACGTTGTCCACGAAGCGGAAGGTGCGCTCGGAGGGGCAGAAAATGTCCTCGTCCACACCCCAGGTTGTCGAGACCTCGAAGGGCCCGGCGGTGCAGGCCAGCCAGGGGTAGGCGGCGATCGCGGCCTGCGAGTGCCCCGGCATTTCAATCTCGGGGACGACGGTGACGTAGCGCTCCCGGGCGTACGCCACGACTTCGCGAATTTGCGTCTGGGTGTAGTAGCCGCAGTGCGGGGTCTTGTCGCCGATGTAGGGAGAGAAGTTCTTCTCGAGGATGGTCTCCTTGCGGCACGCTCCCACCGAGGTCAGCCGGGAATAGCCTGCAATGGCGATGCGCCAGCCCTGGTCCTCGGTCAGGTGCCAGTGGAAGGTGTTGAGCTTGAAGCGCGACATCAGGTCGATGTAGCGCTTGACGAACATCACGTCGAAGAAGTGCCGGCCGACGTCGAGGTGCAGCCCGCGCCAGGCAAAACGCGGCGCGTCCGCGATCGTGACGACGGGGAGCGAGCCGTCGCCGGCGGCGAGCTGGCGGAGGGTCTGGAGTCCGTAGAAGAGACCGGCCGGCCTCGGCGCTTCGAGGTGAATGCGCTCCGGGGTGATCTCGAGCCGGTACGATTCGGCGCGGGCATTGCTCGAGCCGGTGAGGCGGAGGAGGACGGTGGCGTTGGGTGCGGCGGCGGTGCGCACGCCCGGGCCGAGGCTTTCGGTCAGGATCAGGGCGGCGAGGCGTCTCAGGCTCTCGAGCTCGGCCGTGTGGCCGGGTACAACGGCGACGACAATCGCGCCTGCGGGAGCAAAGCTTCCCGTGCCCCGGGTGACCTGAGCCGGGTACGGCACCAGGGGGAGATCGTCGGAGCGGGCCTGGGCCGATGCGGAGCCGGCGGCGACCGCGAGGAGCAGGAGGAAAATGCGCATGCGCCCAATATGCACTATCCTCTTGACCATGCGCTCCCGCTGGAAACGGCGCAGACGATGAACAGTTCGTGAGGCCTCAGACTGCAGGACCGCGAGTTCCACAGCTCGGCGTCGCTGATCCGCGAGCTGGTGAGCGCGGCGGGGCGGAACGGGAACTATCTGCTCAATGTGGGACCCCGGCCCGATGGAACCATTCAGCCGGAGTTCGTGGGCACGCTGCGGGTGGTCGGGCGCTGCATGGAGCGGTAGGGCGGGTCGGTTTGCGGAACTCGGGGCGGGCCGATTTGGCCCAGGCCGTGGGGAGTGACGACAGAGCGGGGGGACTCGGTCTTTGTGCACGCGCTGGACTGGGAGGATCCCGAGCTGTCGCTGGCTGCCCTGCCCCGTGCCTGCAGGGCCGCGACCTTGCTTGCCACAGGATCATCCGTGCCGTTCCGGCAATCGGCGCGGGCGGGGTGACGCTCAGCTTGCCGCCACGCGGTTCTGGTGAGGTGGACCAGGTGGTGGTGCTGCGCCTGTCGGGGTAACCCGGGCGCCTGGGCGCGGGCCCCGTGCGCGAGGCTGAAAAGCGTGCGCCCCCTGCGAAAGTATTTGGCTTATGCGGCGTCCCGCTGCAGTGATATCCGGGGAATAATGCGCCCTGCTGCATCCAACTCGGGCTGTTGCAGCAACTTCGTCCCAATCTGGTGGTCATGGTGATCTGGAGAGATGCCGCGGACCATTGCTGCAATATCGGGAAAGCGGTAGAGTCTGTTTCGGCTTAAGCAATAGTTAGGTGGTTGCCACTAGCATCTCAGCGATCTAGGTGTTGATGAACGAACCAGACCGTTGGGTGGTGCTTGCCGTTTACCCGGCGGCATACGAGGCCGAGATGATAGCGGCACAGCTTCAAAGTGCCGGGTTCCTTGCACGCACGGATTCCGGCGAGGCTGTCGGCATCTTCGGAGCCAGTTTTCAGGGTCCCACGACCCAAGGGACAAGAGTTCTCGTGCCGTCGTTCGACCTCGACGCGGCACGTGTCTTCTTGGCGGACGTTACAGGCACCACCTAACCCGCGCTTGCTGCTGCCGGGGTCCTAAACGCGTCGGCCGCCGCAGGCCCCCGCAGCAGAAGCGCAGTCCGTCAGGCAACATCCCACACCTGCCGGCGCGGCGATTGCCCGTTTGACTTTCTGCCCGCCTCTGAGCCGCGGGCCCGTTACATCCCCGCGCGCGAAGCGTGCTATCTTGGTTCGAGACAGGCAAACCAACTATGCCGTTCCTCTTTTCCACCCGTCGCGCGCGCCCCGCACAAATCTGCCTCGCCCTCCTGGGACTGCCCGTCAGCTCCTGTTTCGAGTCATCGTTGCTTCCGCCATCGGACAACGTACTGGCACTCGGCACTTGGGGTGGAGACAACTCGGGCGTCATTGTCACGGACTCCGCGGCCCACGTCCACGTCGGCTGTACGTTCGGGGACATGCCCGGGAATATTCAACTCGATGCGAATGGGCGGTTTACGATCGACGGGAGCTACGTCTTGCGGGCGTATCCGGTCCAAGTCGGGCCTCCGCTGCCCGCCCAGTTCAGTGGCCGGGTCGCAGGCCGTACCCTCACTCTCGCGATTGCAGTGAATGATACTGTCGAAAAGAAGGTGGTTGCCTTGGGTCCCATCACGGTCGTTTACGGACGCCAGCCTCAGATGGGACCCTGCCCAATCTGTCGAGCACCACGGCGCTGGCCGTGACACCTGAGTCCTCAGCTGCGCAGATGGCATCGCGTTCCTCGAGCGATCGCCGCCGGGTATCTTTGGTTGGATTGGATGGCGGCGGCTGCGCCGAGGCGTCACGTCAGGTTGCCTTGACCGCCGGCTGCCAAGAGAGTAGCTCTAGCGCTGCCACCTGACATCAGACCTCCATGCTCGGAACTGCCCGCCTGACTGCATTTGTTGCTACCGCTGACGCACCGCGGGCCAAGACCTTCTACGAACGGGTCCTCGGCCTTCGTCTGCTTTCTGACGATCAGTTCGCCCTGACCTTTGACTCCAATGGGACCCAGCTCCGGATTCAGAAGGTCGAAGCGGTGCATCCACCTCCATTCACGGCGCTGGGCTGGCAGGTCGCGGACATCACCTCGATGGTTGCCGCGTTGTCCCAGGCCGGCATCAGCTTCGAGCGCTACTCCTTCATGCAGCAAGATGCTGCGGGCATCTGGGCTGCACCGGGGGGAACCAAGGTAGCGTGGTTCAAAGACCCCGATGGCAATCTGCTCTCGCTGGCGGAGCAGGTGACTGCATAACCGGCGCTCTGAGACAACACCGAAACGTAAGCAACCCTTCCCAAGAGAGTGTGCTCTAAGGGTCATCACCCAACCACAGGTGCCGGTGAGAGGTCACCGTACGAGCTTCGTCCATCGGCTCAGCCTCCTGCTTATGATGGGGCCGCTTGGAAGCGGATGCCAAGTCGCACCCGCCCGCCCACGAGCAGACGTCATCCGGGACAGTATTGCGAGCGAGGTCGCGAAGGGGGTGGACGCCACCCGGCGTCAGGACATTGATGCCTACATGGCCCCGATCCCGGACGGCCTGACCATCCAGACCGAAGCCGGCGAAACGGTCACCCGCGCCCAACTACGCGCCAACGCGTTGCGCGATTGGGCCATCATCCCGGCTACCCTCCGCATCGTGAGCGTCATCGACAGCGTCCAGTTGGCTGGCGATAGCGCTATCGTGTTCCGCTGGCAATATTGGGATCGCTTGATGTTGGAGCGCGACGGCCGCACCCGCGACACGGTCATCACCACCCAGTTACATCGCGAGGTCTCGCGCTCGACCTCGAAGGGGTGGCGCGCCTTTCGTGAAGAGGAACTCGGCGGCCTGATTCTCATCAACGGGGTGCGGTACCGCCCGTAACGCGATCCCCGCGCCACGGTGGCCCCGGCGCGGCGGCGGCGCCGAAGTGGCCCCGCAGCTCACGCGCAGATACCTGCGCAGGTTGGGACTGGTGCCGTCTGCGAGCTGAGGGCCGAGCCATGGGAAGAGACGAGCCGCTCGCGGCGGCGAACGCGCTTGGCGGGGCGATCCCGATTTTCCGGGTGGAGAGCCTCGAGGCCAGCATCGACTACTACATCAACGTGCTTGGATTCACGCTGCAATGGCAGGACTTGCACGTGATCGCGTCCGTATCCCGCGATCGCTGCGACATTTTCCTGTGCGAAGGCGACCAGGGACACGTCGGGACCTGGATCTGGGTCGGCGTCACGGACTCGGCGTCACTCTGTGAAGAGTTCCGGCAGCGAGGGGCCCGGGTGCGGCATTCGCCGACCAACTTTTCCTGGGCATACGAGATCCAGATCGAGGATCCCGACGGGAACGGTCGCGCGTGATCCAGCCCGAAGCGCTCCAGTCCGACGAGTATCAGCCGTGGTCGCGGGGCCGCGGCACCGACGTGTGGGCCATGCTGCGAGCGGCAGCGGACGGAGACCTGGCCACGATCACGGCCCTGGTCGCAAGAGATCCGAACCTGCTCGACTGCGAGTTCGAATACTACCGGCCCCTCCACTTCGCCGTGCGTGAGAATCGGCGGGAGGTCGTCAGGTTCCTGCTGCAACAGGGTGCGGATCCGATGTGCGGCGGCCTCGGGTTCCGCCCGGTGTACAAGCCCGGAGGCCCCGGGGGCCACCAGTGGCTGTTTGACGTGGCGCGCGAGCGTGGCTATGCCGAGGTGCTCGCGCCGCTGGAATCAAAGCTCGCGGAAAAGCACAGGATCGTGCCCGAAGGGGAATCGCTCGCGGCCATGATCCGCGGCCGCGATCTCGATCAGGTCCGCGCCACACTCGACGCGAGGCCCGATCTCATCGACGCCGCGGATGCCTCGGGCAACCAGCCGCTTCACTGGGCCGTTATGACCAGGCAGATACCCCTGATCGACCTGCTTCTCCAGCGTGGCGGCGACATCAACGCCATGCGTCCCGATGGAGCACGCCCGCTCGATCTCACCAACGGCGACTACTGGTATCGCGGATGGCAGGATGTCCCGCGGGAGGCGCTCCGGCGGCATGAAGTCGTCATCGGCTACCTGCTCGCACGCGGCGCGGACTACGACATCAGCACCGCGGCGCAGCTCGGCGACCTGGAGCGCGTGCGCGCGATGCTGGACGAGCATCCGGCGCTGGTGAACGCGGTTCCGCCGAGTACGGGCTACTACAACGGCGTGCCGATTCGCTGTGCGGCCGGTGCCGGACACCTGGAGGTGGTGAAGCTGCTCCTGGAGCGCGGGGCGGACCCCAACCAGCCGGAACCGGTCGCACCCCACGGCGGCGCCCTGCACGAGGCGATCGGCGGCAGGCACTGGGAAATCGTCAAGCTGCTCCTCGAGCATGGCGCGAACCCCAACGCGATGATCGAATCCTCCGGTAACTGCATGTGGAGGGCGAGAGGCGCTCCCCGGGAAATCCTGGACCTGCTGGCGTCCCACGGCGGCGTCCTCGGCCTGGAGATGGCGTGCTACGAGGGCGACGTCGCGAGCATCGAGGAAATGCTCCAGGCGAATCCGGCGCTTCCGATCCATCGATACCTGGACACCGATCGGGAGCAGCTCGTTGCTCTGGCGCTGCGCTACCAGCCGGACGTCCTTCGCACGATGATCTTCGGAGGCGCCAGGACACCGGAATACGCGCGCTGGCTGTTCCACCATGGCCTGGATCCGAGCCGCGGTAACTGGCTCGGCATGACGCCCTTGCACCGGTTTGCGCTCAAGGGCAATCGCGAAATGGCCTCCCTCTGCCTCGAGTTCGGCGCCGGGATCAATCCCATCGATGACGAGTTTTCCAGCACACCCCTGGGGTGGGCCGCGCGGGCCGGTCAGAAGGAAATGGTCGAGTGGCTGCTCGCGCGCGGCGCGAACGCCGCACTGCCCCAAGACAAGCCGTGGGCCCGGCCGGCCGAATGGGCGAAGCGGCGTGGATTCGACGAGATCGCGGCGCTGCTCAGCGCGTCGGGCTGAGGAGCACCGCGATCTCATCCATCCCGCGCTGGTAAGCGCGATCCGCCGCCGTCTCCCCCTGCTTGTTCCGCAGCGCCGGATCGGCGCCGTGGGCGAGCAGGAGTCTGGCGATCTCCATGGCGCGATCGTCGTCGTCGGGCAGCCACATCAGCGGGGTGTGGCCGCCGCCGATGATCCTGGCAAGCTCGGGCTCCGCGCTCAACAGCTCCCCCAGTCGCTCGACAGCGCCGATCCAGGTGAGCTCGAAGACATCCCGGCTGACACGGCTCAGGAGCTCGATCGTGCGCTGCTTTTTCCCATAGACCCCCCAGCCGAGGGGCGTGTTGCCATGGTTGGAATCACGGGGATCCACCTCGGCGCCCCGCTCCAGAAGAAGCGTCACCACGCGTGGCGCGTCGGCATAAGCCGCCTCGTGCAGCGCCCGCGTATTGTTCGTGTCCCGCACATCGACCGACATTCCGAGATCGAGCAGGAAGGCGACGACGTCGGCGCGGCCGCGCCTGGCCGCGGCGAACATCGCGACCGGCGAGCGCAGGTACTCGGGATGCTCTTGCAGAATCGCCTGTGCCTGCGGACGGTCCAGGCGGAAGCATGCCGCCGCAAAGGCCTCCACCCCCTCGAGGACCAACGCACTCCTGGTGGCGCCATGGCGCACCAGCAGCTCGGCCATCTCCGAATGGCCCAAGCGCACTGCCTCTTCGTACAGGGTTGCTTTCGGTAGGAACTTCGGATGGGAGGACTTCGGCAAGTTGGGGTTCGCGCCATGCGCCAGGATCCATTCGGCCAGTCGAAGATCGTTCTTCCGCACGGCGATTCCGAGCAGGTAGTGCGCGCCGGGACCGTATCCGCCCATGTCCAGCATCGACCAGCTCGGATCATCCCAGTCAGCCTGGCGGCCGAGCTTCACGGCCTCGGCGTACATCAGCTCGAGGAACCAGAGGACATCGCCGCGAAAGTGCGTGTTATAGAGCGTCTGGATGTCGTACGGCTCGGCGCCACGCTCCAGCAGCAACTGCCAGAGCGCCTCTCGCGCCGGGTGTGGCGCTCCGTCCTCCTCTCCCTCGCCGGCGATACAGGTCAGCGCCGTGTAGTGGATGCTCTCATTTCCACCGGGGTAGTAGGCGCTCGGGTCCGCGCCGTGGTCGAGCAGAGCCTTCGCGATTCGCACGGCGTTTTTGCTCGCGGCAGGGAGGGACAGTCGTGCGGAACAGAGGTAGAGCAGTGGTGGCCATCCGCGCGGCCCCCCCGGCTCGGAGGCAGCCTGCGGCCGTGCCGCCAGAAGACGCTCCACCTCCTCCAGATCGCCGCACACAAGGGCGGTGTAGATGCTGTCGCGCGCAATATCGGGATGCCGCCGGAGCAGGCGCTCGGCGGTGTGGCGGCACGAGGTCCGCATCGATCCGCCGACCCGCCAGTCGAGGCTCGCATTCCGCAGGAACGAAGCGACGCGCTCGGCATGGCCGATCTTGAGATTCTCGAGGGTGCTCTGGGGCGTGAGCTGCCTGCTCATGGAAAACCTTCCTCCCGTAGCCGCCTGAAGTCCGCTGAAATACAGGCCGGAAGAAGGCTCGGCGATGTGGCTTCGAAGCCGGATGGGTGGGAGTATTCTCCCTTGCCGCGGACAGGAGGCGCCCCAACGCGGGCTGGGTCTAGAGTCGCGCCCTGCGGCCGGGTTTGTCAATGGCCGGTCGACCCGGGTCGCCGCCCAAAGCCCGGGTGGCCTCGGATTCAGTCTCCTGTTCTATTATTGGATCAACCATCGTGCACGGACGGAGGCGTAAGGTGGCGGCGAATCGCAGCGTCCTGGCCATTCTCGCCCTCCTGGGTTGCTCCGCTCCGCCTGAGCCCACGGCGCCACCGGCGGGACTCAACTTCGCATATGCAGGGCCCAGTTGCGCTCCGTGGGATGGCTACGCGGTGAGCCTCGTGCTGCGAGGTGAGCCGCTCACTCCGGGCGACAGCGTCCTCGAAGGGGGTGACTCGCCACAGCTTCGGCTGGCGATCTATCCCCGGGGCAGCGGCGGAACCAAGCCCTCGGGGATTCGTGCGGGGACGTACCGCTGGCCGGACAAACGCGGAGTCGCGGCGGGTGCACTCTGTGAACGGGAGCGCTGTACCGCTATGCCGAGCGGTAGGATCAAGGTGCGGGAGGTCGGCGCCGACGGCAGGCTGAGCGGGTACGTTGACCTCCGGCTCGCTGATGGGCGGACGACGCGAGGAGGGTTCGACGCCGAGTGGCGCCCGCGGCGGATGTTCTGCGGATGAGGCCTCCCGGCGCCATCTTACGCTCGATCGCCAACCTTCAAGAGGGTATCCCTCGGAGGAATCAGATGCGGAAACCCGTTGCGGTCCTCGTGGTGCTCAGCCTGGCGCTGACGAGCGCGCTCAGCGCGCACGACATGTTCCTCAAGCTGAAAAGCTTTTTCCTGGCGGAGAACACCTCGGTCGTCGTCCCGCTGCTCAACGGCACGTTCAGCACCACCGAGAATTCGATCGACCGGAACCGCATCGCCGACATCAGCCTCATCGCGCCGGGCAACCGCGTCCGGTACGACACGACGGTGGTGAAGGCGCGCGGGGACACCACGTTTATCAGCATCACCACTGAGGGGGCCGGGACCTATGTGCTGGGGCTCTCGACCCGTCCGAACCAGCTCAAGATCAGCGGCATGGAATTCAGCGGGTACCTCGCCGAGGAGGGACTGACTGAGGTCCTGGATGCCCGGAAGCGCGAGGGAATCACCTCCGATTCCGCGAGTGAGCGGTATGCCAAACATGTGAAGGCGGTCCTCCAGGTCGGCACGGCGCGGAACGATGGCTTCGCCGCCGTACTGGGGTATCCCGCCGAGTTGATCCCGCTCGACAACCCCTACTCGGTCAAGCCCGGGGGAACCCTCCGTGTTCGCGCGCTCGTCAATGGCACGCCGGCAGCGGGCCTTACCCTGCTCGCAGGGGGCCGTACCACCGGCAATGCCCGCCTTCCGGTTCAGACGGTCCGCACCGGGCCTGATGGGGAGGCGAACATCCGCCTCACGCGCCGAGGCCACTACTACGTCAAATTCATCTCGATGGTGAAGCTGACCGGCGGCGTCACGGACTATGTGTCGAACTGGGCCACGCTGACCTTCCAGATCCGGTGATCTCTGGAGGATCCGGCAGCGGCGCGCTCGCGCTGGCCCGGCGCCTCATCGCGCTGGATACGATCAACCCTCCGGGGAACGAATCAGCGGCGGCGCACCTCCTTGGAGACCTTCTTGCCGGGGCGGGCTACGAGACCCGCTATTTCGATTTCGCCCCCGGCCGCACGACGCTGCTCGCCACGCTGGCGGGCAGCGACGACCGGCTCCCCATCGGCTTCACCGGTCATCTCGATACCGTTCCCCTTGGTGCCGCTCCCTGGACCCACGATGCGTTCGGCGGCGACGTGGTGGACGATCGCCTCTACGGCCGGGGTGCTTCCGACATGAAAGCGGCGGTGGCCGCGATGGTGGTGATGGCGCTGCGGCACGTGGCAGTGCGGGGTCGGAAAGCGGGAATCATGCTCGTCATCACTGCTGGGGAAGAGACGTCCTGCGAAGGCGCCCGGCACCTCGCCGGGAGCGTCGACCTCGGAGGCCGAGTCGGGGCGCTGGTCGTAGGGGAGCCGACGGCGAATCAACCGCTGATCGCCCACAAGGGATGCGTGCGGTACCGGATTTCGACGCGGGGCGTCTCCGCCCATGGATCGATGCCAGAACAGGGGGTCAATGCGATTCACCGGATGGCGGAGGTGATTCATCAGCTTCGAGATTTTGACTTTCGCACGGGGGCACATCCGCTTCTCGGGTCTCCCACACTCAACATCGGAACGATCGCGGGGGGCGCGAACATCAATTCCGTGGCCGATGCGGCTTCGATTGGAGTCGACATCCGCCTGGTGCCGGGTCAGCGCGAAGATTCCCTCATGGCCCGACTTCAAGCCGAGCTCGGCGAGGATGTGAGCATCGAGCGCCTCGAAGGCGCCGCCAGCATCGAGACGGACCCCGCCCATCCGTGGATCCAAGGTGTATTCGACGTGATGGAACGCGTCCTCGGCGAGCGCCCGCGTCCGGGAGGAGTTCCCTACTTTACCGATGCCTCGGTCTTGACGCAGGCTTTCGGCAACCCGCCGACGATCATACTCGGCCCCGGCCAGCCGGAGATGGCCCACAAGACCGACGAATTCTGTCGCGTTTCACTACTGGAGACCTCCGTGGAGGTGTATGCCGAGATTGCCGGGAGGTGGGCGGGTGAGTCCTGAGAACGACGAGTACGAGGTGGTCGCCGACCTCTACGACCACGTGGGGGCGTATCGCGACCGGCCCGACGTGGGCTTCTTAGTGGAAGCGGCAAGGGAGGCGGGGTCTTCGGTTCTGGAGATCGGCTGTGGCACCGGCCGCGTGCTCATTCCGACCGCGCGTGCCGGCATCGACATTGTGGGACTTGATCTGTCGCCGAGCATGCTGGCGGAGTGTCGCCGGCGGCTGCGGGACGAACCGGAGTCGGTGCGGGCGCGAGTTGAGCTGGTCCAGGCTGATATGCGCCGGTTCGACCTCGGTCGGACTTTCACACTGGCCACGATCCCGTTTCGTCCCTTTCAGCACCTGGTCACGGTGGTTGACCAGCTCTCGTGCCTCGAGAGTATTTCCCGGCACCTGGCCCCCGGAGGGACGCTGATTCTCGATCTGTTCAACCCGTCGCTCGATGCGCTGGTGAACAGGCCTGGGGGGGAGGAAGTCGAGGAGGGTCCCGAGTTCACGCTGCCGGACGGCCGGCGAGTTACCCGGCATCACCGTATCGCTTCACACGACCGTCTCATGCAGGTCAATCACGTCGAGCTCATCTACGACGTGGTGCATCCCGATGGACGCATTGAGCGCCTGGTCCATGCCTTCCCGATGCGATACCTGTTTCGTTTCGAGGCCGAGCACCTGCTCGCCCGGGCCGGGTTCGGGATCGTGCAGCTGTACGGAGGATACGATAAGAGCGCCTACGGGACGACGTATCCGGGTGAGCTGATCTTCGTGGCCAGGAAAGTGGATACCGTCGGCTGAGCTCGGGGACCGATCAGACTGCGTTTCTTCGCGGCAATAGCCGGCAGGGCGCGCGAACGTGATTCAAGCGCAAGTCCTTCCCACTACGAGTATTCTCGGGCCACGGGATTGCTGGCTGCTCTCGGAATAGACAGCGGTGGTTGCAGAGATTCACGCCTGGTGGTACGGTTACCGGAGCGGCTTAAGTACTGGTTAGGTGGCGGTCCCTTCTTTGAACGCGCGATGACTTGCTCCTGCTCTGCCACGACCGCCTTCACCGCTCGGCACTTCGACGACAAGCGCGCGCGCGCCGAACTCGAAGCCTATCATCGAAAAGGTCCCGGTCCCACGACCCGACGCCTCCTAACCGGCCTCCAAACCCTTGGCGCAACCGAGGGTACGTTGCTTGACGTCGGGGCGGGAATCGGTGTCTTGACCTTCGAGTTGCTCAAGGCCGGCATGGCCCGAGCGCAGTGTGTGGATTTGTCGCCGGCGTCTGTGACCATAGGCCGGGCGGAGGCCGAGCGACAAGGATGGGCCGGGAAGATTCGGTGGCGGGAGGCCGATTTTGTGACCGTCGCACCGGAGCTGGAGCCGGCCGACGTGGTGAGCCTCGACAGAGTGGTTTGCTGTTATCCCGCCTACCGTCCACTCCTCGAGGAGGCGGCCGAGCACACGCGGCGATTTCTCGCGTTGTCCTACCCCAGAGGTCGTTGGTTCGTCCGGGCAGCCCTCGGGGTGGAGAACGCCCTCCGGCGGGTTCGGGGCAATCCGTTCCGCGCGTTTGTCCATCCACCGACGGCGCTGGACGCCCTCCTGCGACAGAGCGGCTTCACTCGTACGTATCAGGCGTCGACGCTCGCCTGGCATGCGGACATCTATGCGCGGGTGAGCGGCCGGGGACATAGGTAACAAATAGATCGAGGACATAGGTAACACTCTGGGTTCATTCATTGGGTACCCGATCGAGTGCAGGACCTTTCAGACATGCGGGCCCGACCCCCTCACCACGCGATCCCGTAGTCCTCCCCATGATGGCTCGACCCGCCCCACATCGAGCCGTGCTTGCGGTCGAAGTAGATCGCGTTGATCGGCCCGGAGGTGCGCGCCTCGAACTCCAGCGCGTATCCCATCCTCCGAAGATCGGCGCGGATCCACTCCGGCACCGCATCCGCCAGCAGCATCCGTCCCGGGCGCGACTCATGCGCCCCGAATGAGGTGCGCATCTGGAATGAATTCATGTTGGGCGCTTCGACCGCCTCCTGCACGGTCATCCCGAACTCGACGACGTTGAGGAAGAACTGCAGCAGGTTCTGATCCTGACTGTCACCCCCCTGCACCGCGAACGACAAGTACGGCAAACCGTCCTTGAGCGCCATCGTCGGCGTCAGCGTCACCCGCGGCCGCTTGCCGGGCTCCACCACGTTGAACGGCCCGTCGGCGGCATCGGTCACGAAGCTCTGCATCCGCTGGCTCAAACCGACGCCGGTCCGCCCGGCGATCACCGCGGGAACCCACCCTCCGCTTGGCGTGACCGACACCACCCACCCCTCGGCGTCCGCGGCTTCGATCGAGGTGGTCCCTCGATAAAAGGCGTCCTTGAACCGGTCGCCCACGAACATCGATGTATGAGCATCTGTGTCATCTGTGCCGTCTGTGGGTGGAACGGCATCGGCACTCGGAGTTGTCGCTGCCGCGCTGCCCCGTACGTTCCACCTGGCCAGCAGATCGAGGAACGGGTTGCTGCCACCCTGGAAGGGATAGGGATCGCCCGGCTTGATGGCGGGATCGTTCCGCTCCCAGTTGATCGTGGCGTAACGCTGCTTGGCGTATTCCTTGGACAAGAGACCCCGGACCGGCTCTTCGGGTGCGAAGGCGGGATCGCCGTAGTAGAAATCACGATCGGCGAAGGCGAGGCTCATCGCCTGATACACCGTGTGGAGATAGCGCGTGCTGTTGTAGCCCATCGCCTTGATGTCGGCGTTCTCCAGGATATTGAGCGCCTGAAGCATCGCCGGGCCCTGCTGCCACATCGGAAGTTTGTAGACCTCGATCCCGCGGTAGGTGGTGGAGAGCGGCTCCTCGATCTTCACCTTCCACGCGGCCAGATCCTGCATCGTGATCAGTCCGCCCTCTTCCTGCGTGCCGCGCACCAGCTCCTCTGCGATGTCGCCCCGGTAGAACCGGTCATAGGCGGCGTAGATCGCTTCTTTTCTGCTCCTCCCCGCCCTCAGCGCATTCTGCTCCGCTTCGACCAGCTTGCGCAGCGTGACCAGCAGGTCGGGCTGCCGGAAGATCTCTCCCGCCTCCGGCGCCTCACGATCAGCCCCCGGGTGCGTGAGGAACACCTCGCGCGAATACTTCCACCCCTTGATTCGTGCCTTCTCCGCCTCGATCCGGTTGGCGGTCTGGGCCTCGATCGGATAGCCCTCGGCGAGCTGGATCGCCGGCTCGAGAACCTCCCGAAGGGAGAGTCGGCCGTATTCTGCCAGCATCGTCATCAGCCCGCCTGGAGTACCCGGGGTGACGGCGGCGAGCGGCCCGAACTCCGGTGGATGCTGCATGCTCCTGGACTTGAAAAAAGCGGCCGTGGCTCCCGTCGGGGCCACGCCAAGCGCATTGATACCGATGACTTTCTTGAGACCCGGATGATAGATGAGGGCCTGGGTCTCACCGCCCCAGGAGAGCACATCCCACATCGTCGCGACCGAGGCGAGCATCGCGCACGCCGCGTCCACGGCATTGCCGCCCTTCTGGAAGATCATGGCGCCGGTCGTGGCGCCGAGCGGCTTGCCGGTGATGGCCATCCAGTGCCGGCCGTGCAGCGGAGGCTTCGCGGTGCGCTGCGCGGTGGCGACGGACGGCGTCGCGAGGAGACACACAGTGACAACGGCGGATGTCAGACGCATGGTGCCTCCGGAGGGGCTACGCCCCTTCGCTGCGCTCAGGGTGACAAAGGCTTCGGGACGGCAGCGGCGATCTCAGGGCCTCTGTCGCCTTCTCCCACCCGTCCCATCACGACATCGGGATCGTGTTCGAAGAAGAGCCACCATTCCTCTTCGAGCGCCTCCCGGACCAGTTTCCGCTTCGACTCCAGCGTGCGAAGAGGCTCCAAATCGTACCCCATGATCCAGGGAAGCGGGAGATGGTGCCGGGTGGGCATCACGTCCGCCAGATAGAACAGCGTTTCTCCCGCGCTGCGCACCAGGACACTTTGATGATACGGCACGTGCCCCGGCGTGACCCGTACCGAGACGCCCGGAAGTACATCCACGTCGCCGTGCAGGAGCTTCCACTTCCCCGCTTCGGCGACCGGCTCGAAGTTGTGGGGAAGGTACGACGCGCGCGTTCTCTCGTTCGGGTGACGGGCGAAGTCGAGATCACCCCGCTGCACGACGTAGGTGGCGTTGGGAAAGGTGAGCTTGGCCCCACCGACGGCCACGCCGTTCTGGTCGCGCTCCTCCCAGGTGTTGCCCCCCGCATGATCGAAATGCAGGTGGGTATTGATGACCCAGCGCACGTCGGACGGCTCGAGACCCGCTTCGGTCAGGGCCGCCTCGAGCTGGGTGCGCCCGCCGGGGTCGCTGTTCGTGACTCCGTAGATGTCCCGGAACTTGGCGTCCTCCTTGTTGCCCAGCCCCGTATCTATGAGCACCGGTCCATCGGGATGCTCGATCAACAGGCATCGCATCGCCAGCGGAATCCGGTTGCGGTCGTCGGGAGTGACGCGTCTGGACCACAGGGGCTTGGGAACGATGCCGAACATCGCCCCTCCGTCGAGACGCTGGGTGCCGCTCTCGAGCGAGTGGCATTTGAAAGCGCCGAGGGTGAAGGAATGGGTGAGTGCCATCAGCGGCGCACCCGGGCAACCTGCAGCACTTCGAGATCGGGCACGGTCCGCGCGCCGGCGTCGCGCGCGAGGCAGAGCAGCCGGTGCAGCAGCTGCGCAGTGACGAGCGCGTCTCCCGCCGCCCGGTGGCGCGCGGGGTTCTCGAAAGCAAAGCGCTCGGTCAGGGCGCCCAGCGAGCAGGAGGTGGCGCCCTGCACCAGCCTCCGGGCGAGGCGAACGGTGCAGAGCCTCGCCCCGTCGAGCCGCTGATCCCGCGCCCGGCGCACCTCGGCGGAGACGAAGCCCCAGTCGAAGCGGGCATTGTGGGCGACGAAGACCCGGCCCGCCAGCGCATCGAGCACCTGCCCTGCAACCTCCTCGAACCGCGGTGCCGCACGCACCATCGTGTCGGTGATGCCGGTCATCGAGCTGATCATCGCGGGAATCGGGCGCCCCGGATTGATCAGCGACTCGAACAGGAGCTCACGACGCTCGCCGTGCACCAGCACCACCGCAATCTCGGTGATGCGATCGTCCCCCGAGGCGCGCATCCCGGTGGTCTCCACGTCCACCACAGCGAAGGCACACTCCTCGATGAGCGGTGGCCCGGCCGCCGCCGCGACCACACTCCACCGGCCGTCGGCCAGCCGGCGGACGCGGGGGTCCGCCCCGAGCAGGGCCATGGCGAGCCGCTCGGCGACGATCTCGGGAACATTCGGAAGGCCCAGGATGCTCGTCGCCAGCCACCCAGCCGATCGCGGAGATTCGGCCAGCGCAACGAGCGACCGGTCCACGAGGGTGGACGCCGGCAGGGCCGCGAGGACCCCGCTCATGGCTCGTCCCGGAGGATCGGCATGGTCATGCAGCGCGGACCGCCGCCTCCTCGCACCAGCTCTCCCCCCTCGATGGTGATCGCGGTGCGCCCGGCGGGAAGCGCCGTATCGGCCAGGAACTCGGCGCTCGGAAGAATGGTGAAGCCGGCGAGCTGGAGCTGGCGCAGCGTTTCCTCGTTCCGGGCGTAGCTCACGATCACCCCGGGCGCGGTCGCAAGAAAATTGCAGCCGGAGGCCCACTGTTCCCGCTCCTGGGTGAGCCGCCGGGTTCCGCCTGCGAGGACCGGCTCGAGCGGCATCGCGACCTGCGCCAGCGCGGTAAAGAGATCAGGCTGCTCGCGGACGCCACTCTCTCCCTTGTGGCGGTGGAGAATCGTGAGCCGCTCGGGCCCGATGAAACTCGGGGGAAAGACCACACAGAGATCGCGGTCGATGTGGGTGAACAGCATGTCGAGGTGGATCGCCGTCGGGTTGTTCGGCATCACGACGACGATCACGTCCTTGACCCCGGCCCGGCTGAAGACCGAATCGGCCAGCCGGTCGAGGGCGCCGGGGGAAGAGCGCTCGCTGAATCCCACCAGGAGGAGATCATCCCGGAGCACATGAACATCCCCGCCTTCGAGGGTGTAGTTGCTGCGCCGCTCCTCCGACCCGTCGTAAAGGATTCCCTCGTTGGCGAGGGCGGGATGAAACGCGAAGAGCGTCTTGATGAGCAGCTCTTCGGTCCAGCGGGTCCCGTAGCGCATCGAACCCACGACCGCGTGGCTGCCGATGACCAACCCGATGTCACGCGGAAAGAAGAGATTGGGGAGGGG
Source organism: uncultured Gemmatimonas sp. (assembly GCA_964535105.1). GTDB lineage: Bacteria > Gemmatimonadota > Gemmatimonadetes > Gemmatimonadales > GWC2-71-9 > JABFSM01. Next base: position 45,622 of record CAZHSO010000001.1, on the reverse strand, counting down.
CGGCAGAATGAAGCCGGTTTCGTTGAGCGCGCTCGCGATGGGGCCGGGAATCTCCTCGGTGCCCTCGATCACCATCTTCACGATCGCGCGGGCGGGGAGCTTGCTCAGCTGCTGCGCCAGCGGCTCCGAGGGCACCACATCCATCGTGCGCGAGATGAGGTAGTCGCGCGCCTCGGGCTGGTCGAGCACCTCCACGAGCAGATCCCCGATCTCATAGACCGTGGCAAAGCGGCGGAGGACCGCCTTAAGGCGGGCATGCTCGCGGGCCGACACTTCGAGGCCGATCAGATCATCGTAGAGGAAGTCTTCGCGATTCCCCGGTGTCACCGCTTCGAGCTCGAGACCGGGGGTGTGCACAAGGACCGCGCTCAAGGCACCGATCTCGGAGGTAACGCTGATCGCCGGCATGAATCAAGATAAGGGAGTAGCGAAGAGCGAGGAGCGAAGAGGAACAACCGCTTCGCTCCTCGCGACTCGCTCTTCGCTAGCGGTTAGCGAGTACGTACGACAACGCCTCCAGCTCCAGCACGAGATTGACCGACTTCACCGTCACCGGCTCGGGAACTTGCAGCCGCACCGGGGCAAAATTCAGGATGGCGCTGATTCCGCATTTGACCAGGCGGTCGGCGACACCCTGCGCCGCGTCGGCGGGGGTGACGACCGCGGCAATATCCGCCTGCTCGCGCGCGAGATCACGCTCCAGCTCGCGGACGTCGCGAACCAGGAGACCGTTCCACTCCCGGCCGAACTTTTTCGGATCGTTATCGTAGATGGCGACCAGGTCGAATCCTCGGGCGCGGAACCCGCCGTACTGGACCAGGGCGCGTCCGATCTTCCCCGCCCCCACCACGACGACGCGGTATCGCCGATCGAGGCCGAGAATGTCGCGTAGCCGGCTCTTGAGGGCGGGAACCTGGTAGCCGAGCCCGCGCTTGCCAAAGGACCCGAAGAAGGAAAGATCCTTCCGTACCTGGGCGGACGTCGTCCCCCCCAGCGACGCGAGCGCCTCGGAGCTGACGGTCGTCGCTCCCTGCTCCTCGAATTCCTCGAGGAACCGCAAATAGAGCGAGAGACGGCGGACGGTGGATTCGGCGATCTTGCGCACGGGCACTGGCATTGTGAAAGTTTTCACAAAGCTAGTCCGGCCGCCATCCCCCGTCAATGAGAACGGTGAGCAGCCGGGAGAACTCCGCCGGCGCGACCGTCTCGGGCCGCGCCTCCGGGGAGATGCCCGCGAGCCCGAGCGCCTCCCCCACCTGCTCGGCGGGCCATCCGGTGAGTTCGCGAAGCCCGCGGACCAGCTGCTTCCGCCGGAAGCCGAAGAGTCCCACAACCAGCCGCCGGAATGCCGGAATCAGGGAATCGGCAATCAGAGGATCCTCGAGCGGCGTGATACGAATCACCGACGAATCGACTTTCGGAGGAGGCGCGAAGGCGCCAGCCGGCACCGGGAAAAGCTTTTCGATCCGCGCCACCGCCTGCACACCGACGCTCAGCGCCCCGTAGACCTTGTTGCCGGGAGGAGCGACGAGACGATCGGCGACCTCCCTCTGGACGAGAAATACAATCCGCGCGGGGCGCGGCGGCGTGAGGGCATGATCGAGGAGCGGCGTGGTGATGTTGTAGGGAATGTTGCCGGTCACGAGGAGCGCCTCCCCGGGCCGCGCTCCCGCAACGTCACGCCAGTCGAGCTCCAGCGCGTCGCCTTCAACAATGCGCGCGCCGGGCACCCGCTTACGGACGACGGATACCAGGTCCCGGTCTTTCTCGATCGCGACCACGCGCGGGCCACGGGCCGCAAGCGCTTCGGTGAGCGCACCAGGGCCCGGGCCGATTTCGAGCACCAGGTCGCCCGGCCCGGGAGCGAGCGCCTCCGCGATGCGTTCGAGAATGGAGCGATGATGGAGGAAGTGCTGACCGAACCGTTTCCGGGTCCGCACGATCAGAGCCGGAGCACCAGCAGTGTTCGGTCGTCGGCGGGGTGCGGCGAAAATGCGTCCGCCTGCGCCATCACGTCCGCCACGATCAGCTCTGGGTTCCAGGCACGTCGCGCCCCGAGCAGCGCCAGGAGGCGCGCCTCGCCGAACCGTTCACCCGCCAGGTTCTCCGCATCGACGAGCCCATCGGTCCACACGCAGAGGAGATCCCGGCCCGCGATCCAGGGAGTGGAGCGGCACAGGATCTCGGAGCCGCCGAGTCCGAGCGGCGGCGCGGTCGACTCGAGCCGCTCGGCGGCGCCCTCCGCCGGAAGCCGAAATGCATGTGGATGCCCGGCATTCGCCCAGGTCAGCCGCCGGTTGATCGGATCGAGGATGCCGTAGAAGATCGTGAGGTAGGTGTCCGACGAGGCGAGCTTGGCAGCAAGGCTTCCGCCCAGCGCCGTGAGCGCACGGTCCGGCGTGTCGCCACCCGCGGCGTGGATGCCGGCCGCCGCCATCACGGCCGCCATCACGATCGCGGCGGAGATCCCGTGAGACGAGACGTCGCCGACCATCACCCCGACCAGTCCGAGCCCGAGCCGGTTGAAGTAATAGAAATCCCCCCCGACCTGCTCGGCGGGAAAGCAGCGGACCGCGACCTCTGCATCGCCCCGGAGGACGTCCGGCGCGGGGAGGAGGGAGCGCTGCAGGTGATGGGCGACCTCGAGCTGATCCTGCAGGCGCTGCTGCTCCCGCTGCCGTGCCGCGAGACGCGCGAGCTCGATCGCGGCCCCGATCTGGTTGGCCGCAGCGGTCACCAGCTTCTGATCGGTGGCGCTGAACCGCCCATCGCGAATCCGGTCGGTGAGGTTGATCACACCGACACAGCGGGAGGTGCCTCCCGGAGTCCGGTACGTGATCGGCACGCTCATGTATGCGCCGCCGCGATATCCCCGGCCCTCATGCGGCCCCGTTCCGGCATCCCCGATCTGCGGCTCCCGCTCGCGCACCGCGCGTGCGGCAACCGAGACCGGATCGTCGAGGGGAATGTCGGCGACGCGGCTCCCGTCGAACCCCTGAGCGGCGACGGTGCGCAGGCACCGGGACTCCTCGTCGAGGACGGCGAGCGACGCCCGCGCGGCGCCGACGACGTCGCTCACCGCGCGGATGATCGTTCCCGCCGCGTCTTCGAGGCGGAGGGCCTGTCCGAGAATGTCGTTGAGGGTGTAGAGGAGATCGATCTCCTCGTATCGCGTGGCCAGCTCTTCGGACAGGTGCGCGGTCTCCCGGTCGGCGCGGAGGAAGAGGCCGAAGAGGGCCAGCATCGCGTCCCCTTCCCGACCGCAGGACGTCTCCAGCCACAGCGGAGCCCCCGCGCCCAGCGGCCGGATCGTGCCGCCGCCGGGAGAGGGCACCGACTCCGCCCCCGCTGGAAGCGGAATGCGGGGCGATGGCTCGTTCCCGTAGGCCGGCACGAGCTCGAACCCCTCGGCACGCCAGAGTCGCGGGCGCGCCGTGGCGGCGCCATCGAGTGCCTCGAGGACGGGGCGTAACCGCGTCAGGCGCGCGGCAGCGTCATCCAGATCGTATTCCCCTGCGCATTGAATTCGACGCGGTCGGCGAGATTCCTGATGAGGAAGAGGCCTCTGCCGACGGGACGCCTCACCGCGGCGGGCGAGGTCGGATCCGTCACGGCCATCGGGTCGAAGCCGGGTCCGTCGTCGGTGACTTGGAGACGGATGGTGCTGGCGCCGAGCTCCGCCGCCACCCGCACCGCGCGGTTGGGATCGCCACCGGCGCCGAAAAGGATGCTATTGGTGAGGGCTTCCGCCAGGAGCACGCGGAGCCGGAAGCTGGTGCGCCGGGACGGCTCGGCGCCGGCAAAGCAGTGCCGCGCCATCAGCTCCACCGCCTCCTCAACACACCGCACGTCGGCGGGCACCCGTATCGCGACCCATACCGTCGCGGGAGGGGTGCCCTCCCCGGGCGGACCGGGCTCCGCCATCGAGCGGCGAACGCAGAGGCGCAGTGGCGCCGCGACGCCGTCGTCCATGTCAGAAGCCCGCGAGGGCCTCGGCGGCGGTCGGCGAGATGTGGAAGAGGGTATCGAGCTTGGTGAGCTCGAACAGCGCGCGGAGATCTTCATTGAGCCCCGCAATCCGGAGCTCGCCCCCCTGCTCGCGCACCTTCTTCGAAAGCGAGACCAGCGCGCCGAGGCCGGAGGAATCGATATAGCCGGTCTGGGTGCAGTCGATCACGAACTTGCGTTCGCCGCTATCGAGTCCGTCCTGCACCATGCCTTTGAGCTCCTGGCGGTTCCCCACGATGAGCTGGCCCTCGACCTTGAGAACAGCCACGCCGTCGTTCTGCACTTTGGTGAATCCCATTCGCTCCCTCCTTCAGGTGTCTGCCCGGGCGGCAACCAGCGCAGCCAGCGCGACGGTGCCCGCCATCTCCCCGTCATCCGCATCCTCCGTCACGCCCATCACCACCCAGGCGGGCCCAAGCAGGAGCGGTCCCAGCAGCCGGGCGCCCGCCGGCTCCCGCGCCGTCCCGCGATCGCCTCGACCATCCCGTCGTCTCCTCCAGCGAGCACGACACGGGCACGATTGCGGCGGGCCCGACCGAGCAGCGCTTCCAGACTCACGAGCGGAAGTGCCGTCGCAGCGCCTCGACGACCACGGGGTGCACCAGCTCGCTTACATCCCCGCCGTAGCGTGCGACCTCCCGCACCAGGCTCGAGCTGATATACGAGAGCCCCTGCGCCGGGACCAGGAACACCGTTTCCAGTCCGGCGAGGAGCTGACGGTTCATCAGCGCCATCTGGAACTCGTACTCGAAGTCGCCCACCGCGCGGAGCCCCCGAACCAGCACCGACGCGCCGATGCGCGCGGCGTAGTCGGCCACCAGTCCCTCGAAGGTGTCGAATCCGATCCGCGGATCATTGCCCAGCGTATGGCGAAGCATGTCGAGGCGCTCGTCCGCACTGAACAGCGGCTGCTTGCTCGAATTCACCGCGATCCCGACGATCACCCGATCGGCGAGCGTGAGGCTCCGCCGGATCAGGTCCTCGTGACCCCGCGTGGGGGGATCGAAGGAGCCGGGATAGAGGGCGATACGTGTCATGGGGCGTAACAGAAGGTAAGGGCGATGTCGCCGTATCGCCGGGTTTCATCGCCGCCCGGGGTTTCCCGCGCGGGGTGCTCGACCGCCAGCAGCCCAGCGAACGGAACTCTCCGGAATGCGGCCACCAACTCGGCAGCGTGGTCGACCGTGTAGGGGGGATCGGCGAGCGCCACATCGTATGCCCGCGGGCCGAGCTGCGCCACGAAGCGCATGGCGTCCTCCCGGCGCACCGTCACCCGCTCCTCGACGCCGAGGGAGGCAACGTTGGCCCGGATGGCGACGAGCGACGCTGGGGCGAGCTCGACCATGGTCGCGGATGCGGCGCCCCGGCTCAGCGCTTCAAGGCCAAGGGCGCCTGAGCCCGCGAAGAGGTCAAGCACGCGCGCGCCCGCAAGCCGCTCACCGAGAATGCTCATCCAGGCCTCCCGCACCCGGTCGGCGGTGGGCCGCACTCTCGGGTCCGACGGCGTGGTGAGCCGTCGTCCGCCGAACTCCCCGGCGATGATGCGGGTCACTGCCCATTGCCGCGCCCGCCCGCCGGCCGGTGCGGTGTGACGGCAAGCAGCCGGGCTTGCAGCGTGGTGAGCCCGCGAAACTCGTTCAGCTCCAGCCGGAATGCCGCATCGACGGGTCCGCCACCAAGCTCGGCGAGACGATCGGCGAGACGGAAGCCGATCGCGTCGAGTGAGCGCGACGGGTCCTGGAGCGCGCCCTTGACGTGGTTGGTCCCGACTTTTTGCCGCCGGGTGAATTCCACTCCGCGGACCCCGAAGACCGGCGCCGCGTTGCCCATGCCGCACGGCTCCAGATGACGGCAGAGCTTTTCGAGCTCGTCGGTGGCCTCGTCGAGCGGGATCTCGAGATCCACGCGTTGCTCCGGACCGAGATCGTCGAACCCGAGCCGGTCGCCCGCCAGCCGCTCGAATCGCTCCCGGAACGCCGGAAAGTTCTCCCGCCGCAGGGTCACGCCCGCCGCCATTTTGTGCCCGCCGTAGCGCTCGAGCAGATCGCCGCATTCCGTCAGCGCGCTGTGCAAATCGAAGCGGGCAATGCTCCGTCCCGACCCCTTCCCGATGTCGCCGTCGAAGCAGACGAGGAAGGTCGGCCGGCCGTAGCGCTCGACCACCCGCGAGGCGACGATTCCGACGACGCCGGGGTGCCAGTCGTCGGAGCATAGCACGATGCCGGCGCGCCGGTCGAGCGGGCCCGCCGCTTCGACCTGGGCGATCGCCTCCTCGAGAAAACGCTGGTCAAGCGCTTGCCGCTCTTCGTTGAGACGCTCGAGCCGCTGGGCGAGCATCGTCGCTTCGTCGGGACTGTCGGTGAGGAGGAGGCGGAGCCCGTCGGCCGCCTCCCCGACCCGCCCCGCGGCGTTGAGACGCGGCGCGAGGATGAAGCCGACCTGTCCGGCGCGGAGCTCTCCCTGTCCTAACCCGCTGGTCTCGATCAGCGCCCGGAGGCCGGGCCAGCGGCTCTGGCTCAGGAGGCGGAGACCGTGCCGCACCAGGATGCGATTCTCGCCGGTCAGCGGCACCACGTCGGCCACGGTGGCGAGGGCGACGTAATCGAGCAGATGCATCGGGAGCGCGGAGGGCAGCCCGAGCGCGGGTACCAGCGCCTGCACCAGCTTGAACGCGATCCCGGTGCCGCACAGCATCCCCAGGCCCGAGCGATCGTCGAGACGCTCCGGGTCGACGACGGCGGTCGCGGGAGGAAGCTCGGCGCCCGGCAAGTGGTGATCGGTCACCACCACGCGGATGCCGGCGGCCTCGGCCTGGCCCACCGTCTCCACCGCCGTGATGCCGCAGTCGCAGGTGACGATCAGCTTCGCTCCGGTCGCGACCGCGAAGGCGAGGCCGGCGGGGCCGAAGTCGTAACCATCGCGAATCCGGTGCGGCACGAAGGCGTGGACCTCCGCGCCCGTCTGCCGGAGCGCGCGCGTCAGCAGCGCGGTGGCGCACTGGCCGTCGACGTCGTAATCCCCGTGCACGACGATCGTCTCCCGTCGCGCCACCGCGCCCGCAATGGCGGCGACCGCATCCCGCAGGCCGGCAAGGGACATCGGATCGCTCAGCTGCTCGAGTGACGGACGAAGAAAGGTCCGCGCCGCATCGGCCCCGGAGAGGCCGCGCTGCACCAGCAATGCGGCGAGGGGGGCCGGAATGGAGAGCTCCCGGGCGAGCGCCTGCGCCGCGCCCGCTTCGGGCTCGGGCGCCAGAACCCAGCGTGGGAAGGGCAGCGTCATTCCTCGCCGTCGGCAGGATAGAGAATGACGCCGCATCCCTCGCACGCATCGATGTGCGTACCGGCGCGGATCTGGCTTCGGCGATTCCTGGGGATCGCTGTGAAGCAGGCGCCGCACGCATCGCCCCGGAGCGCCACAACCACCGTCGTGGCTCGCGAGGTCCACAGACGGTCGTAGCGAAGCAGGAGGCTCCGCTCCACCGCCGAGGCGCTGGCCGACCGGACCTCGCCGGCGGCCGCGCGCGCCGCCTCCAGGGCCCGCCGCGCCTCGGCGAGACGAGCGCGCTCACCGGTCTGATCGCCTTCGAGGCCGGCGAGCCGCTGCTCCACTTCGGCCACCGCGGCCTCCTGCTGCTGGCTCAGCTCCGCGGCCTTGACCCAGTCGCTCTCCTTGTTGGCGAGCGCCGATCGCGCGAGGTCCACCTCGGTCATCAGCGCCTGGACCTCGCGGGCGGTGCGGACCTGCTCGATCCTGGCGCGCCGCTTCTCCTGCTGGCTTCGCTGGGTCTCGATCACCCCTTCGAGCTCCTCCCGTCGCACGACCCCATCGGCGTGCTTCCTCCGGGCGGCATCCAGGTCGCTCCGGGCCTGGTCGAGCGCGGCGTCGAGCGCGGCAAGCTCGTCGTCGAGCGCCTTGATCTCCCGGCCGGTGGCGAGGAGCGCCAAGTCTTTCGCCTGCAGTTCGCGCAGTTTTTCCAAATCAGGATGCATGACGCCTCAAGAGTCGGTGGGTGTGGAGCGACGAGTGTCCTTGGCTGCAGCCTTGCGAATGATGAACCGCGTCCGCTGGTCGGGCGGAAGCGCTTTCAGCTGGTGCTGTCGCTCGTCCACTGCGGAGACGGGAGCGAGAGTACGGGAAACGGCGCGGGCACGGAGCCCCTGCAGCGCGCCAACATAGACCTCATCGAAGCTGACGCCCGCAGCGCGCTCCTCGGTCGCGGATTGAAGCAGTCGCTGAAAGGCATCCTGCGCCTGGGGGGAGAGTCCGTCCAGCGCGGCGCCGGGCGAAGCGGAGGGCGGCAGCACGCGCACCGCGTCGAAGATTTCGCGATAGGACGGAACTTCGAACGTCTCGGGGGGGATCTCCTCCCGCCCGCGCGCGAGCCAGCTGCCCCCGGACAATATTGTCTTGAGCAACTGCTGCTCGAGCCGAGCTCCCGGAAGCCTACTCCGCGCCCGAAGCGCGGGGGATTGTGGTCGCGGAGCCGGATTCGCGGAGCGCTCCGGAAGCGCCGGCGGCCGGGAGGATTCCTCGCGTTCGAGCACCGCGCGCGACACGCCGGTGCGCTCCGAGATGCGGGCGAGATAGAGATCGCGCGCAATCGGATCGGAGGCCGCGCGCGCGGTCGGCAGCAGACGGTCGAGCGCATCGCGGCGATGCTCCAGCCCCTCGAACCAGCCTTTCCGCTCCAGGAGCTGGATCTTCCGGTCGAGCACGTCCACGGCGTCCCGGAGGATCGGCGTGAGGGCCGCCGCGCCGCCGTGGCGCACCAGCGTATCGGGGTCTTCGCCTTCCGGCATGGTCGCGACCTTGACCCGCATCCCGTGCCGCAGGCACTCGTCAGCCGCGCGAAATGTTGCGCGAAGCCCGGCGGAATCGCTGTCGTAGAGGAGGATCGCGGCCTTGGCGAACCGGCGCAGCAGCGCGGCCTGGTCGGGCGTGAGCGCGGTGCCCATCGGCGCCACGACGTTGTCGGTGCCGGAGATCACCAGGCGGAGCACGTCGAAGTACCCCTCGACGAGAATGACTTCCTCCTCGCGGCGGATCGCCTGCTTCGCCTCGTGGAGGTTGTACAGCATCGTGCCCTTGTGGAAGATCGGGGTTTCCGGGGAGTTCAGATATTTGGGCTCCCCCTGCCCGAGGATTCGCCCGCCAAATCCGACAACGCGCCCCCGCAGATCGCGAATCGGGAAGAGGAGACGCCCGCGAAAGCGGGGGCTGATAGTGCCGTCGTCGCGCTTCACCATGAGCCCCGCCTCGAGGAGCACCCGCTCCTCGATGCCGAGCGTCTTCATCGCGTCCACGAATGCCGCGCCGCGCGGCGCGAACCCCAGCCCCTGCTCCCCGGCGACGTCAGGGGAGATTTCGCGATCGGCCAGGTACTTCCGCGCGGTGGCGGCCTCGGGATCCTCCCGCAAACGGGTTGCGAACCATTCCTGCGCCACCGCCGACGCCGTGAAGAGCGGCTCCCGTGGGTCAGGGCCTTCCCGGGTCCCCCGCTCTGGCACGATGATTCCCACCTTGCGCGCCACCTCGCGCACCGCGGTGGGGTAGTCCATCCCCTGCTTCTTCATGAGATAGGTGAACACGTCGCCGGCTTCATGGCAGACGTAGCAGTAGTACATCCCTTTTTTGGGAATCACGGCGAAGTTCCGGTGGGTGCCGCCGTGGAAGGGACAGGGTCCCCGCCAGTCCGTGCCGGCGCGCTTGAGCTGCACCGCCTCCCCGATGATGCCGACCAGGTCCGCGCCATCGCGGATCTGCTCGATCAGCTCGTCGGCGATGCGACTCACGACGTGAACTCCGCGATGGTGACGCCGGTACCGCCCTGGTTGCGGGGCGCGAAATCGAACCTCGCCACCCGCCGGTCGGCGGCCAGCACGCGCCGCACCGTCTCCCGCACCACGCCGGTGCCCATGCCATGGATGATGCGGAGGAAAGGATTGTCCGCGAGGACCGCCGCGTCGAGGGCGGCGACCGTGACCGCGGCGGCCTCGTCGCCGCGCATGCCGCGGAGGTCGATTTCCATGGCGGTCGCGGGGGAAGGGGGAAGGGGGAAGGGGGAGGAGGGAGACCCCTTCCCCCTTCCCCCCTCCCCCTTCCCCGGGGCAGCCACCAAGGTCTCCGCGGGAACCACTATCCGTATTGCCCCCGCCACCACCACCGCCTTGCCATCCGATCTCAGCTCGAGCAGCTCTCCGGTGCTCCCCGTCGCGAGCCTGACCCGCTGGCCCACCGCCACGCTGCCCGCGCCCGCCACCGGCGCCGACTCGGGCACCGCCACTTCCTGCGGCGCCTCCCCCTCGAGGCGAATGGCCTCTTCGAGCAGTCGGCGTGCTTCCCTGGCCTGGTCATCATCGGCAGCTTCCGACGCGGCGCGGAGCGCCTCCTCCACGCGCTCGCGGGCATCGAGCAGGAACTTCCGTGCCTCCGCGCGGGCCTTGCGCTCGGCGTCCCGTTCGCGACCCCTGAGCTCCGCGTCCCGCGCCCGCTGCAGCTCGGCTTCACGAGTGAGGCGCGCCGTCTCCCGTTCGGAATCCGCCAGACGGGCGGTGAGCGTCTCCTGGTCGGCGGCGAGCTTTCGTTCCCGTGCTTCCGCGGCCTCGAGCAGGGTGTCGAGAGATCGCTCCGCGCCGGAGACGCGGCTTTCCGCATCGGCGAGTACGGCTTCGTTGATGCCGAGTCGCCGCGCGATGGCGAGTCCGTACGACCGGCCCGGCGTTCCCTTCTGGAAGCGGTAGGTCGGCGCGAGTCGCTCGGCGTCGAACTGCAGCGATCCGTTGACCACACCCTCCGTCTGGGTTGCCAGCACCTTGAGCGCGCCCAGGTGCGTCGTGGCAATGGTCCGGGCGCCCCGGCGGGTCAGCGCGCGAAGGGCGGCGCCGGCGAGCGCGCCACCCTCGGCAGGGTCGGTCCCGCTCCCGATTTCATCGATCAGGACCAGCGTTCCCGCGTCGGCATCCTCCAGCACACCGCGAAGGGTGGCGAGGTGCGCGCTGAAGGTCGAGAGGTCGGCCGTGATCGATTGGTGGTCGCCGATGTCGGCCGCCATCCGCCGGAAGACCGGGAGGATGCTTCCTTCGCCAACTGGAGGGGCGATGCCGCTCTGGGCCATCGCGGCGGCCAATCCGACCGTCTTGAGCAGCACCGTCTTCCCGCCCGTGTTCGGCCCGCTGATCAGGAGCGTGCGTTCCCGCTCATCGAGCGTGAGGTCGAACGGCACCACGTCGACGCCGCGGCCAAGCAGGAGAGGGTGTCGGGCATTGCGCAGCACGAGTCCCGCCCCTGCCGGGGCGACGGCGGGAACGCTTCCTCTCACGCCGCGGGCATAACGCGCCCGCGCGACCAGGTCGTCGAGCGCCACGCACATCTCGTGCGCGCCGCGGAGGAGATCAGCGTGGGGGCGCAGCAGCTCGGTGAGCTCGAGCAGCACCCGCAGCGCTTCCCGCTCGGCAGCGGCCATCGCCTCGCGCAGGGCGTTGCCGAGCTCGATCGCGGCGGTCGGCTCGATAAAGAGCGTCCCGGCGCTGGCCGATTCGTCATGGACGATGCCATCGGGACGGCTGCGGGAATCGCGACGGACCGGGATGACGTAGCGCCCGTTCCGCACGGTGACGGGGGCGGCTCCGCCCGCGGCGGCGGCATCGAGTCCGCGCTGGATCGCTTCCAGCTTCTTGACCAGGCGTTCGCGGGCGTGGTGCACTTCGCGCCGCGCGCGGAGGAGACCGGGGCTCGCCGAATCGAGCAGCTCTCCCTGCTCGTCCACCGACTGGGCCAGCCGGCGCTCGATTGCCTGCTCGGGGACCGGGGCGCGCAGCAGAGCGACGCGCGGCGCCTCCTCGGCGATGCGCTTGAGCTCGGCCGCGGCATCGCGCGCCGCGACCAGGGTGCGATGAATCGCAGCCAGCTCATGTCCCTCGAGGACGCTGCCCTCGAGCCTGAGGCGGCCGATGACTCCACGGAGGGATGGAACCGGAAACGCGTCGACCCCGCCGCCCTGCGCGAAGAACGAAAGCAGCTCGGCTACCGGCGCGAGCTCCCCTTCGATCCAGTCGCGATCCGCCGAGGGGCGGCGGGCGCGAACCCGCTCGGCTCCGAGCTCACCCGCGGCGTGACCGGCGACAAGCTCGAGAACGCGATCGAACTCGAGAACCGCGAGGGCCTCGAGGGATCCCTCGCCCGCCAAAGGGGACGGGGTGTCGGCGCTCCTATGCGCCGACACCCCGTCCCGGGTTGTTTCCGATTCCAGGCCAGTCATCCGGCGTGGAAATCTGTCAGGTTGAAACAAAGCATCGGTCGCGTAGGCCTAAGTACTTGAAGTGATGGAACATAGCTTCGCTTCTATCGGGAGACAAGGTCGCTCATCCCGGAGGCCACTTCATCTGTCGCCCACCGAGGAGGTGGAGGTGCAGGTGTGCCACCGACTGTCCCCCCTGCGCGCCGACGTTTATGACGAGGCGATATCCGGAATCGGCGAGCCCGAGCTGCCGCGCGACCTGCACCGCCAGGCGCAGTGTTCCGGCAAGGACGCGCTCGCCCTCGTCGCTGTCGGTCGCCTCAGCGTTATCGAAATGGGTGACGGGCACGACCAGCAGGTGCACCGGCGCCTGGGGATTCAGGTCGTGAAACGCGACGGCCCCCGCGGACCGGGCCACTTCCTTCGCGGGTATTTCGCCTTTCACGATCCGGCAGAAGATGCAATCACTCACGTGACCTCCGGGGTCGCTGGCTGGCGACGACGGCCGCGGCGGCGAGCGCGGCGGTTTCGAAACGCAGTAGATCCGGCGCGAGACGAACCCGCCGGAAGCCCGCGGCAAGAAAGACTTCCCGCTCGGCCGGAATGAGGCCGCCCTCCGGCCCCACGACCACCACGAGTGGAACATTGGGCGGAAGCTCGGGAGGCGGCTCGCCGGTCGCATCGGCCAGCCAGCGGTACTCCGGATCGCCCTGCGACGCGGCGAACTTCACGTCCACCGGCGCCCCCACGTGCGGGGCCCACCCCGCGCCGGATTGCTTGATCGCCTGCCGCGCCCGCCGCTGCAGCGCCAGCACATGGCCTTCTCGAATTCCCGCCGCGACGCTGCGGGTCCGTTCCGCTTTGAGCGGCAGCAGCTCGGTCACGCCGAGCTCGGCCGACTTTTCCGCGAGCCAGCCGAAGCGCTCCCTGTCGCCCGCGCCCACGACCAGCGCGAACCGGGGCGGCGCCGAAACGACCTGCAGCCGCTCGACCCGCACGGCGAAGTCGCCCCCGACACGCATGAGCACCCCTTCGGCGATCGTGCCGGCGCCATCGAGCGCGCGCACGCGTTCTCCCTCGGCGGCGCGACGCACCCGAAGATGGTGCCGCTCTTCCTCGTCGAGGGGAACAGTCGCGCCGACGACCAGCGCGCCCTGAGCGGCCAGAACCGAATGCACCTCAGCGCTCGCAGGCCGCGTCGGCCCTGCGGCCCACGGCGCCCCACCACGCGTCGTCCACGACCTCGTCCAGCAAATCGAACCCGGCGTCGCCGAGCGCGGGCAGGAAGAGCTCGCGCTCCGGGACCTCCATACCGGCAAAGATCGCCAGGCCTCCGGGAAGGAGCGAGGAATGGATGACGGGCAGGAGGGTGATGTTGACCGATAGGAGAATGTTGGAGATCACGATCTCGACCGGCCCAAGAAGCGGGGCCAGCAGAGCGGCGTCGCCGGTCACGAAGCGAACGCGGCTGTCGACGCCGTTCTTCGCGGCATTGGCGGCGGCGATCGGGTCGGCCTCGTCGTCGACCTCGACGCCCGCTGCCTGGGACGCGCCGAGCTTGACGGCGGCGATGGCGAGAATTCCGCTGCCACTCCCGAGGTCGATGACGCGGTCTCCACGGCGAAGGTGACGCTCGAGGAGCGCCAGCGCGGCGCGCGTCGAGCCGTGCTCTCCGGTGCCGAACGCGCTTTCGGGATCGATGACGACGGTGGGAGAATCCGGCGCGGCGTGCGCGGCCCAGCTCGGCGTGACGGTAAGCCGTCCGATGCTGCGCGGGCCCAGCCCGTCGCGCCAGGCGGTGCTCCAATCGATTTCGGGGAGGGGGCGGGCCCGTCCCCAGACTCTGCTCCCGAATGTCGCGTGCAGCTCCTGCACGAGCTCCTCGGCGGCGACCTCGTTCTCCGAGAAGCCCACCAGCGTCCCGTCTTCCCGCTCTTCGACCGCCTGGCCCGTCCGTCCCACGAGCCAGCTCGCGACGGCGTCACGGGAGTCGCCGGGACTCCGGACGTCCACGGCGCACCAGCTCATGCGCCGAGGGCTTCCTTGAGGCGGGACCAGAAGCCGTTGTTTTCCTTGGGCGGGGGACCCTCGACGCGCTGGAATTCTTCGAGGAGCCGCCGCTGCTCGCCGGTCAGGTTCTGCGGGGTCCAGACGTGGACGCGCACGTTGAGATCGCCGGCGCCGTTCTGTCCCAGGTGCGGGAGCCCTTTCCCCTTGATCCGAAGCACCGTCCCCGATTGAACCCCGGGCGGAACGGCGAGGCGCTCATCGCCATAGGGAGTGGGGACGGTGACACTCGTTCCGAGCGCGGCCTGGCTGAACGAAAGCGGAAGATCGATGCTCAGGTCGTCGCCATGGCGCTCGAACCGGTCGTCGTCCTTGACCTCGATGGTGATGAGCAGGTCGCCGGCGGGGCCATTGCGCGGCCCGGCGGCGCCCTGCCCGCGGTGCGTGATGTAGTTGTTGCTCGAGACACCGGCGGGAATGTCCACCGGCACGGCGCGCTCCCCGCGCACCCGGCCATCTCCGCGGCAGACCTCACAGGGATCGGTGATGATGGTGCCTTCGCCGCCGCAGGTGGGACAGGGCGAGACCGACACGAACTGGCCAAACATGCTGCGCGTCGCCCGGCGGACTTCCCCACTCCCGGCGCACGTCGTGCACGGCACCGGCCGCGTCCCGCTCTTCCCCCCGGTGCCGGAGCAGGCGTCGCAGCGGAGCATGCTCTTGAGCTTGACGGTGCGCTTGGCACCGGTCGCGACCTCCTGGAGCTGCAGCTTGACGGCGACCCGGATATCCTGGCCGCGGCGCGACTCGGCCTGGCTCCGCCCGCCTCCGAAGAGCGACTCGAATCCGCCGCCGCCCCCGAAGTCCCGCATGAAGATGCTGAGCGCTTCGGCCAGATCGACGTGATGGAATCCCCCGGCACCGCCGCGGAGCCCGGCCTCGCCGTACCGATCGTAGGCGGCCCGCTTGTCCTCGTCGCACAAGACCTCGTACGCCTCGGCGATCTGCTTGAAGCGGGCCTCCGCGTCTGGCGCCGGGTTGCGGTCGGGATGGAACTCCATCGCAAGCTTGCGATACGCGCGCTTGATTTCCTCATCGGTGGCATCGCGTGACACGCCGAGCAGCTTGTAAAAGTCGCTCACTCCATCAGTCCTTCCAGCATGCGGCTGGTGTGCTCCACCAGCCCGATGATCTTGTCGTAGGGCATGCGGGTCGGCCCCAGCACCCCGATGACACCGCTCACGCTGCCGGCTCGGTAGGCCGAGGTCACCAGGGTGAACTCGGTGAGCCGGGGATCGCTGTTCTCGCTTCCGATCGTGATGGTCAGCCCGCGGCGATGGTGATCGAGGAACGCCTGGCGCAGCACGTCACGCCGCTCGGTCAGATCGAGCAGGTTCCGCATCCGGCCGTTGGAGGCGAACTCAGGCTGCTCGGCGAGGGGCTGCGCGCTCCCCAGCACCACCGTGCCCTGTTCGTCGGAAAAATCGAAGAGATCCTCGCCCTGGGCAACGAAGATATTGAGCAGCTCGCCGCCGTGCCGCGCGCTGTCGGCGTCGCGAAGGCGCTCGGCCATACTGCCGCGGATTTCCCGCAGCGAGAGCCCCGCGAGACGCTCGTTGAGCACCCGGGAAACGTGCTCCACCACCTCGGGCGCGACCGCGGCGGGCACCTCGACGAAAATGGTGCGCACCAGCCCGCTCTGCAGCGTCAGCACCGCCAGGAGGCGCGCACTGCTCACCCGAACCAGCTCGAGCCGCTCGAGCACCAGCTCATCGAGCGTCGGTCCGATGGCGACGCCAAGCTCCTGGGTCAGCACCCCGAGCACCTGGGCGGCGCGGCGGAGGATCTCGTCGATCGGATTGCGGGAGCCGGGAAGGATTTCGCTTTCGAGCTGCGCCCGCGCGCTCTCGAGGACCGGAGCCGGCCGCAGCAGCCGGTTGACGTAGAGCCGGTACCCTCGGTCGGTGGGGATGCGCCCCCCCGAGGTGTGGGCGTGGAAGAGAAAGCCTCGCGTTTCGAGCTCGCCCATCGTGCTTCGGACCGATGCCGGAGAAATCCCCAGCCGCGACCGCTTGGCAACCGCCTGGCTTCCGGCGGGTTGCGCGGTCTCGACGAAGATTTCGATAACGGCTTCGAGCACCCGAAACTGGCGGTCGCTCAGGCCTTCGGCACTCTGCACAACAGGAAATCTAGCAACGACTTAGACTTGCCACCAGCGCGTCGAGTCTGAGCCACCCTTCCGGGGTCAATATCACCCGGGATTCGCGCACGACCGCCCACCGCGCCACAGTCCATCTATCCAGCACGTCCGGAGGCAGCCGAGTGACCGCCAATCCGTCCGTCGTCCGGAGTCCGAGGTAGAGATCCTCGAGTTGGACCTGTTCGTCGTCGAGGGTCTCCTGCTCCTGCATGAGCGCCTCTCCTGCTTCCGCGCGGCGGCGGTACTCCTCCCACTCGCGGACATTCCAGCAACGAAGCGACGAAAAGCCGCTGTGCGCGGAGGGCCCCAGGCCGATGAAGGGCGCCCGCCGCCAATAGGCCGCATTGTGCCGCGCGCGATAACCGGGCCGCCCGGCGTTGCTGACTTCGTAGTGGTCGAAGCCGGCCGTCTCGAGCCGGGCGTGCGCGAGGAGATACTCGGCGGCGGCGTGATCGTCGTCGAGTGAGAGGCTCTCCCCGCGCGCGGTCCACTTGCCGAGCGGGGTCGCGGGCTCCACGGTCAGTCCGTAGAACGACAGATGGGTCGGCTCGAGCGCGAGGGCGCGATCCAGATCGTCGGCCCAAATGCGCCGGAGCGCCGGTGGGACGGCATAGATCAGGTCGAGGGAGATGTCGGAGAATCCTGCCGAACGGAGTGTCTGCATCGCCACACCGATCTGCGTGGCATCGTGGGTCCGGTGCATCCACCCGAGGACACCGGGGTCGAAGGACTGCGCGCCGAGGGAGACACGGGTGATCCCCGCGTCCCGCCACGCACCGGCGCTCGAAGGAGTCACGTCATCGGGATTGGCCTCCAGCGTCACTTCTGCTCCCGGAGTGACGGCGCGGTCCGCGCGGAAAGCATCGAGTAATCGGGTGATCGACGCCGGATCGAGACGGGACGGGGTCCCGCCGCCGAAGTAGATCGTGTCGAGCGCCGGGGACGCGTTCCACCCGGCGTGATCCTGCCATCCCGCCCACTCCCGCTCCACCAGCTCGGCGTACTTTGCGGAAGGCACCTCGCGGCGCACTGCGATGGCAAAATCGCAGTAGCTGCAGCGGCGGGCGCAGAACGGCACGTGCACGTAGAGATGCATCGTCCGGGAAATATCACCTCGGACAGCGTGAACGGTGAACGGTCAACGGTGAACGGAACCACCTCTTACCATCCTGAGCCGACTCAAGCCCCCAACAACGACGCTCACACATGCCACGAAGTGCGAAAACACAGCGCCCACTGATGTCACCGATGCAATGGTGTCGCGACCAGGAATCCAAATCTGCGTGAATCTGTGAGATCTGTGGGTCAACGGTCCACGCGCAGGATCTATGCGAACAACCCGCTCGAGTTCAACTGATATAGCCCCCCGCCATGCTGTCGAATTCTCCCTGCGAGCTCGAGCGACGAGAGCGCGTCGAGAGCGTCGGTCACTGGAGCGCCGGTGGCCTCGATCAGCTCCTCGGTGCGACGGGGGCCCGCCCAGAGCGCATTCACGATACGTCCCTCGGTGGGTGCGAGAGTCCCCGCCTCGGGAGCGACTCGTCCTCTTGCCGCGCGGGCGGCCTCCGGAAAATGCGCGAAAAGATCCGCCAACTCGAGCAGGGGCGCCGCTCCATCGCGAATCAGCCGGTTGGTCCCTCCGGACACCGGACTCGTGATCGGACCAGGCACCGCCATCACCTCCTTTCCCTGATTCTGGGCGCAGGCGACGGTCTGCAGCGCCCCCGAGGCAATCGCGGCCTCGACGACGACCGTCACCCGCGCGAGTCCGCTGATCAGCCGGTTGCGGCGCGGAAAGCTGCCGGGCCCGGGACGCTGGCCTGGAGGAAACTCGGTAAGGAGGATCCCCCGCTCCGCCACGCGCTGGTACAGCAGTCGATTGGAGAGCGGATAGATCACGCCGAGGCCGTTCCCCAGGACGCCGATGGTCCCACCGGATGCATCGAGCGCGCCGGTGTGCGCCACGGCGTCGAGTCCCCGCGCCATCCCGCTCACCACGACCAGTCCGGCATCCGCCGCAGCCCGCGCCAGGGCCCGGCACACTTCGGCGCCATAGTGCGAGTGATCGCGGCTGCCGACGATCGCGAGCGCGGGACGCTCGAGGAGATCGAGATCTCCGAGGGCGAAAAGACAAAGCGGCGGATCGGGGATCGCACCGAGAGCGCCGGGGAACCGATCCGCGCCGGGACAAAGCAACGTTCCACCTAACCCGGCGAGCCGAGCCAGGGCGCGCTCCGCCGCTCCCCGATCCGCTTGCGTGACGGCATGGGCGACCTCGGCGGGAAACTCCGGGACGGCGCGTAAAAGCTCGAACGGCGCCGAGAGGGCGCCGTCCGGGGTTTCGAATCGTTCGAGGAGCGCGGCGAATCGCGCGGCGCCGACCCCCGGCACCAGCGCGAGCGCGAGGTACGACTCATCCATCGGCATCGTCTCCGAATTCATGGACGACGAGATCGGCGGCGCGCGCCTCCGTCACCAGATCCCAGAGCTTCGAGGTGAACGGCTCGAGGCCGAGGCGCGCGGCGCTCGACAGCACCATCGTCCCGCGTGCCTCCGGAGCCTCGACCACCGGGATGGGGTCCCCGGGAGGGATCAGGTCGCTCTTGGTGAGCACGATGAGGTGCGGCTTGTCGTGGAGGAGAGCACTGTATTCCCGGAGCTCGCGACGCAGCCGCCGGTACACGGCCTGCACATCTTCGCTGTCGAGCGGGATAAGGTATGCGAGCACCCTGGTGCGCTCGATATGCTGCAGAAACTTGTGTCCGAGCCCCTTGCCCTGGTGCGCTCCCTCGATGATGCCGGGAATGTCGGCCACGACGAATGAGCGCGACCCGCTGAGCCCGACGACGCCCAGGTTGGGCTCCAGCGTCGTGAAAGGATAGTCGGCGATCTTCGGGCGCGCGGCGGAGATGGCGGCGAGCAAGCTGCTTTTTCCGGCGTTGGGCTCTCCCACGAGTCCCACGTCGGCGATCAGCTTGAGCACCAGCTCGATCTGCCGGTCCTGCCCCTCCTGGCCCGGCTCCCATTCCCTCGGTGCCTGGTGGGTCGGCGTGGCGAATCGGGCATTCCCCCGCCCTCCGCGCCCTCCCTTGGCGACGAGCAGCTCGTCGTCCGCGCGGAGGATTTCTCCGATCAGCTCGCCGGTCGCCGCATCGCGCACCTCGGTTCCGGGGGGCACCGGGAGATAGAGATCATCTCCCGACCGGCCCGTCATCGTCTTTCCCTTGCCGTGCTGGCCGCGCTCCGCTTTCCATGACGTGCGATAGCGATAGTCGAGGAGCGTGGAGAGGTTCGCGTCGCCCCGCACATAGATGCTCCCGCCGTGTCCGCCGTCACCGCCGTCGGGGCCGCCCTTGGGCACATACTTGAATCGTGCGAATGAGCTCGAGCCGGATCCGCCGGTGCCCGCGACGACGTGCACCAGGGCGCGATCGATAAAAGTCATGACGCACCCATCCGATCCCAGAGAGATGCCAGCAGCGCGCGCTCGCGAGAGCCGAGCATCGGCCGCACGATGTCAAGAGCCTCTCCGAGGACCCCGGGCGCCACACCGGCGTTGAGCGCCCCCCTGAGATGGGAGTGGAGCTGCCGCTCCGCGCCCTGGACCGCGACCTGCACCACGACCGCGAGTTCGCGCCGGGCCAGATCCAGTCCCGGCCGCCCCAGCGTTCGACCGTACCCCTCGGTGACCATCCAGGCATCGAGGGCGGGGTGCAGCTCCCGGATATTGGCGCGCAGCCGGTCGTAGTTCGTTCCGTAGATGACCCGGCACACAGCCTCCCCGCGGGTGCGCCACTCCAGCGTCGCACCGTATCCCGCGCCGTCTTCCAGCGATCGCGCGGGACCGCCGATTCCTCGCCAGATCGCGGCGGCGGAGAGCGCGCGCGGCCAGCCGACCATCAGGGTGGACTGGAGCAGCAGCTCGTCCACCCACGTCTCGGGAGCCCCTTCGGCCAGACAGGTGCGACAGTGCAGCTCGACCGCCGCCTCGTCCCCGCCGGCGATTGCCGCCGCGAGCCCCACGAGTGCCCGGGTCGCGTCGTCCAGCGCCCTCAAGTTCATACCGGGAGAGGTTCCCGAGAGAACCACCCGAACGCGTCAGACATCGAAGAACTGCAGTGCACCCGCGGGCCGAAGCTCACCGGTGACCACGCCCCGGGTATTGACGATGGGCGGGCGGGCATAGGCCGCGAGGCTCTCCAGGGAATACGGCGCGAACGGTACCGCGGCGGCGCGCTCGAGGACCTGGCGAAGCACGTCGAGCAGCGCCACAGCGGAGGCGTGCATGTCGCCATCCTCGACCTTGAGGGCGACACCCAACCCGAGCCAGCGCAGCGCCGCGCAATAGATTCCGTCGGCGCCGATCTTGGCGATGATGTTGCCCGGCCATCCGGCCATCAGGTCGGTGCAGAGCCTGCCGGTTCCCGCGACCAGAAACGGATGGGCCATCATCGCGCCCGTGATCCGCCGCGGCGCGGCGGCGTCGGAGGCGCCGAGCCGGGCGAAGGCCAGCGCCATGTTACGGAGCGGGAGCGCGAAGCACACCGCGGTACAGCCATCGGGCGCGGTCCGGATTTCGCCCCGGGCGACGCCGGTCCACTGCGTCACCACGTCGAGAATCCGCTCCTGCACCGGATGGCCCTGGGCGTTGTACCCCTCGAGCGGCCAACCGTGATGCTTGGCGAGGGCCAGCATCCCGGTGTGCTTGCCGGAGCAGTTGCTCCATTTCGGCGTCATGGTCGAGGTGCCGCAGAGCACCGCCTTCGCGCTGTCGGGAGAGATCGGCGGATGGACCCCGCAGGCGAGATCGCTCTCCCCGATGCCCACCTTCGCCATGAAACGGTCTATTGCTTCGAGATGGGGAGCTTCGCTCGAGTGCGACGCGCAGGCGAGCGCCAGCTCGGGGCTGCTGAGCCCGAAGCGCTCGGCCACGCCGTCCTCGACCAGCGGCATTGCCTGGAACGGCTTGGCGGCGGACCGCCACCAGGTGACGTGCCCGGGATCGCCGGCGGACGCGAGCAGACGGCCGTCGGCCTGCACGACGGCGACGGAGATGCGGTGCACCGATTCGGTGAGGGGGCCACGAATGGCTTCGACGCGGAACCCGGAGGAGCTCATCAGCCAGGAAAGATAGCGGCGCGGGCAGGGAGCGCGGATTACCTTTCCCGCCCATGAGACCCACCCCGTCGCAGCCGCCCATCGCACGCGATCGCCTGGTGCAGCTGCTCGACCGGATGAAGAGCCGCCGCATGGTCGTCATCGGCGACGTGATGCTCGATCGCTACCTCCTCGGTGACACCTACCGCCTCTCTCCCGAGGCCCCCGTTCCGGTGATCACCGTGCGCGAAACCCGGAGCGCGCTGGGCGGAGCGGCCAACGTCGCCGCGAATGTGGCGGCGATCGGCGCGTCGTGCCGGCTGGTGGGCGCCGTGGGAGACGACAGCCACGCCGCCACGATCAGGGCCGAGCTCGCGGCCGCGCAACTGGAGGACCGGCACCTGGTCCCGGTCTCCGGCCGGCCCACCACGACCAAGACCCGCGTGCTGGCGCGCAACCAGCAGATCGTCCGCATCGACGAGGAGATCGAGTCGCCGCTCGAGGGCCAGGATCAGGAGCGCCTCATCTCGACGGCGCTGGCCGCGCTGGTGGACGCGGATGGGCTCGTGCTCGAGGACTACAACAAGGGTACGCTCACCGAAGCGCTGATCACCGCGGCGACTGCCGCCGCGCGGCGCCGCGGCATTCCGGTGGTGGTCGATCCCAAGTTCCGGAATTTCTTCGCGTACCGCGGCGCCACTGTGTTCAAGCCCAACCGGCGCGAGCTCGAGGCGGCGCTGGGCGCCACGCTGGACCTCTCGGGCCAGAACGCGCTGCAGGAAGCGCTGCAGAAGCTCGGGGTCGACAATCTGCTCCTGACCCTCGGCGCCGACGGGATGGTGCTGGTCACCAACGATCAGGTCATCACCCACATCGCGAGCCTCGCGCGCGAAGTGTTCGACGTCTCGGGCGCGGGAGACACGGTCACCGCGTGGGTCGCGACGGCGCTCGCCGCGGGGGCATCGGTGCGCGAAGCAGCCAACCTCGCCAATTACGCGGCGGGGCTCGAGGTCGCGAAGGCGGGTGTGGCGACGGTGGCACCGGCGGAGGTGCTGGCGGTGCACGAGGAGCGGCACGACGCGATTGGGCGCTTGCGGCGAGGGGGAGTCATCTGAGGAACTGCGTCAACGGTGAACGGTCAACGGTCAACGGGAAAAGCATTTGTCCGCCCGAGCCCTTCGCTACCCTCAGGGTGACACTCTCCGTTGACCCTCTCCACCTGAATAGGTACTTTCCCCTTCCCGAAAAATCGGGCGATTAGCTCAGCTGGTTAGAGCGCGCGCCTCACATGCGCGAGGTCGGGGGTTCGAGCCCCTCATCGCCCACTGCGGAAGTGAAATGCCCCGCCAGCGGTTTCGCTGGCGGGGCTCGTTCGTTGTTTCAAGGTAGGTGCGAGATCGTCACAAGAATTGCGTCTGTTCCCCGCTCCTACGGAGGGCCGGCGTGGGGCGCCGAGTGGACAGCCCGCGCCAGGCGTTGTAGGTTGCCAGGGGCGAAGGGAATTCCGATTCCTTATTCCTCGACGCGACGATGCCCAAGCAGCGACCCGGCACCCATTCCCGCGCCGCCGGAGCCAAGCCTTCCTCCCCACGTTCCGCCACACCGGCCGCGACGACCGCGGGAAACCAGGCACGCCGACTTTCCGCGCTCCTCCGGTTGAGCGGCGAGGTCGCCGCGGGGATCGACCCGCACGCGATCTGCAAGCGCGTGGTCAACGGGCTACACGATGACGCGCTGGGATACGAACTGGTCGCGCTCTTCCTGGTGGACGAAACCACGAACGACCGCGTCCTCGAGGCGAGCGTGGGATGGCCACAGGCCACGGCTGGATACCGCATTCCCCAGGGACAGGGGCTGAGCGAGCGGCCCCTGCTCGACGGCAAGCTGCATTATACGCCGGACGTCCTTCGCGATCCCGCGTACGTCTCGAGTTACGACGCGGGCTCCGAAGTGGACCTTCCGCTGCGGGTTGGGTACAACACCATCGGCGTCCTGATGGTGCAGAGCCGCCGACCGAACGCGTTTGCCCCAGAGGACTTCGAGATCCTCACCGCCGCCGCCATCCAGACGAGCATCGCGCTCGCGCGCGCTCATCTACTCGAGACCCAGCGCCGCCTGCTCGACACGGAGCGCCGTCGCGCCGATGAGCAGCAGGCGCTTATCGAAACGCTCGCCGCTCTGTCCGCCGAGCTGGAGTTGTCCAAACTGCTCCAGGGTGTCCTCGACCGCGCTGTCGCGCTGCTCGCGGTGACTGGCGGCGAACTGGCCACCTACTCGGAGCAAACCGCGGAACTACTTGTCGCCGCGAACTACGGGACGGCCACCAGCACCACCGGTACGCGTCTCAAGATCGGCGAAGGCGCGATGGGTTTCGCCGCGGAAACGCTCGAGCCACTCATCATTCCCGACTACGGCCAATGGAGGGGTCGCTCGGCGCAATACGCCACAATGGACATCCACGCCCTCGTGGTTGTGCCGCTGCTGGTGGGGCGCCGCCTGGTGGGCGCCATGAGCGTCTGGCACTCGGATCCCGCCAAGCAGTTTGGTTCCGAACATCTCCGCGTGCTCAACTTGTTCGCCCCGCAGGCGGCAATCGCCATTGAGAACGCCCGGCTCTACTCCGACGCCCACCGGCAGCGTCAGTACTTCGAACAACTGCTGGCCAATAGCCCGGTCGCCATCGTCGTGGTGGACGAACGGCAGGACGTCGTGTCGTGCAATCCCGGATTCGAGAAACTGTTCGGGTACACGAGCGCCGAGGCGATCGGCCGCAACCTCGATGACATGGTGACCAATGAGGAGATGCGCGCGGCGGCCGTCGCGTACTCGCTCCAGGGGCTCAACGAGCCGGTACACGGCACCAGCCCGCGGCTCCGCAAGGACGGCACGCTGGTCGAGGTGGACTTCTATAGCGTCCCGGTGTTCGTGGACGGGCGGCGCGTGGGTTTTATGGCGCTGTACCACGACGTTTCGGAATTGCTCGAGGCCCGCCACGACGCGGAAGCGGCCAATTCCGCCAAGAGCCAATTCCTCGCGGGAATGAGCCACGAGTTGCGCACGCCGCTCAATGCCATCCTCGGCTACAGCGAAATGCTGCAGGAAGAAGCGGCGGAGCGGGGACAGCCCGATCTCATCCCCGACCTCCAGAAGATCCAGGTCGCCGGGAAGCACTTGCTGACGCTCATCAACGACGTGCTCGATCTCTCCAAGATCGAGGCCGGCAGGATGGAGTTTCAGCCCGAGACCTTCGACGTGCGCGAGGCGATCCACGCCGTCGTGGAAACCATGCGGCCTCTGGTGGCGAAGAACCGCAATCGGCTCGACGTGCGCATCGCGGCCGACGCCGGCTTGATGCACGCCGACCTCACCCGCACGCGCCAGGTCCTGCTCAACCTGCTGTCGAACGCGAGCAAGTTCACCGAAGACGGCGTGATCACGCTGGAGCTGCGGCGCGACGCGGCCGACGGTGCGGCGTGGCTCGTGTTCCGCGTGAGCGACACCGGCATCGGGATGACGCCGGAACAGATGACGCGGCTCTTCCAGGCTTTTTCGCAGGCCGAGGCGTCGACCTCGCGCCGCTACGGCGGCACTGGGCTTGGGCTCGCCATCAGCAAGCGGTTTTGCGAACTGATGGGTGGCGACATCGCCGTGGAAAGCGTCGTCGGCAAGGGGTCCACGTTTTCGGTCCGGCTACCCGCGCAGCTTCCCCACGAGCCCGCGGCCCTGGAGGTCCGCGCGGAGTCCGCCTCGGGCGCGGGCGCGCTGACGGTGCTCGTGATTGACGACGACGCGGCGGCACGCACGCTCCTGCAGCGCCACCTCACCAAAGCGGGGTATCGCGTGGAGGAGGCGGCCGACGGCAAGACGGGTATCGCGCGCGCGCGCGCCTTCCGCCCCGACGTGATCACGCTCGACGTGATGATGCCCGGCATGGACGGCTGGGCGGTGCTCACCGCGCTGAAATCCGACGCCACCCTGGCCGACATCCCGGTGGTCATGGCTACGATCGTGGATGAGACGCGCATGGGCTTCGCTCTCGGCGCGACGGAGTATCTCTCGAAGCCGATCGACCGGGCCCGCCTCCTCGCCGCGGTCCAACGTTGCGCACAGGCCGCTGCGGGCGCGCGGGCGCTGGTGGTCGAGGACGACGAGGCCACGCGCCTGATGGTTCGCCGCACGCTCGAGCGCGCCGGCTGGACCGTTGACGAAGCGGAGAACGGCCGCGTCGGCCTCGAGCGCCTGCGCGACCACGCGCCAGAGATCGTCCTCCTCGACTTGATGATGCCCGAAATGGACGGGTTCGCGTTCCTCGAGGAACTCCGCGCCGAGCCAGCGCGGGCGACGCTCTCCGTGATCGTCATCACGGCGAAGGTGCTCACCGAGGAGGATCGCCGGCGGCTCAACGGCGGCGTGGAAGCGATCGTACAGAAGGGCGGGCGCGGCTGCGAAGAGCTGCTGAGCGAAATCCGCGAGTTGGTGGCGGTGCGCGCCCGCGCCCGCGCCCGCCGGTAGACGCGTTGGCGACGCCGAAGAAGCGCCCGGCCAGCCCCCGCCGTTGTCACAGATGCTGCTTCAAGCCAGCCGGCGCTGGCAAACGCTAGCGGATGCTGGGATTGGCGAAGTCGTTGTTGGTACACGCCCTTCGGCGCTGGTGCACGGTGCCCCAGCGGCCTCACATGCGCGAGGTCGGGGGTTCGAACCCCTCATCGCCCATGATTGAATCGGGATAGGGGCCAGCGGGTGATCCCCGCTGGTCCCCTCCCACACCACCGTACGTACGGGTCCGTATACGGCGGTTCGGAAAGTTGAGGCTCCCTGAAGAAGCGGACCTGAGTACAGGGGCTCCCTCCGCGCCCATCGTAGCGTTTCCCCACTGTGCCGTACTCTCGGGATTCACCCTACCCTCCGACACGAGCTCCGCCGACCTGCGCGGATTTCTGGGGACTACGATCGAGATTCGCGGCATCTACTCGCCTTTCCGTTCGGCCCTTCCCGAGTGGAGCGCCCCCCGGTACTATGGCCTCGGCTGACGTCTCGCTCCGCCGCTGGATGCTGCCCGTCGGCGTCGTCCGTTCAGGCGTGAGGCGAGATCTCCCCAGGTAAGAATGGTGGCCGTCTCCGCGCAACCGCCGGATTTACGCCGCCGGAGTCTTGGTCGTGAGGGCTTCGCGGTTACGTGCCCGCTCGCCCTGCTCGGCAGCGCCTCAGATCCGATCCGTGTTCCTCGGCTCGCAGATTCGCTCCCCGCTTCTTTCAGCCGTCTCCTCACGGTCGCGGCCTTGCGGCTTGCTTGGGTCGCTACGACCCACTCCCCAGAGGACTTGCACCTCCAAGTCACCTTTCATGCTGGGCACACAAGAAGAAGCCCCGTCCTCGCTTACGCGGACGGGGCTTTCGTGTTGTCATACAGCCGCGCGGCGCGTCGTGCGGTGGTGCAGATGAATGCGCTCGTAGATGAAGAGAATACCGAAAGCGAGTCGCGACTGTAGCCCCGGGCACTGGGACGGTCAATGATCCTCACGGCGTGCTGAGAACGGCATTCCGTCGCCAAAAAACTGAACACTGTCGGCTTATTCGAATCTTGCGGTCTCCTGCACGCCCGCTGATACTAGCAATCCCTGCGATTCCCTGCGCCCGAGGCCGACCCATGCCCGACATGCAAGCCCGATTGAAGCCCGAATACAGTTTGCGGTATCCGCGTCTGAGTGCTGGTCTGTGGTACGACGTGTCGCCGATTTTTCCCGGTGTGACCGTGCGCCGAGTGGATATTTTCGGGCGGCGGATCACCCGGCTCAAGACGGCGCGCGATTTCGAGACCGTGCAGGCGGCCCACTTCGAGTTCCGCGCGGAAGCAGTCCAGCAGCAAGAGGGCCAGCTCGCAACGGCCTGAGGCTGTCACCCTGTGCGGTTGTCACCCTGAGCGAAGCGAAGGGGCTAGGGTGGCCGGTGAATTACAATCCAACAACAGGAGTGCACAATGTACCCAACGAAAGCAGTCGCAGTGATTCTCGCCCTTGGCTCGCTGGCAGCGGTCGCCTGTACCGGCGAGCCCACGGCGACCGTGGACCCGCTGCGGCCCTCCGCCGCCGTCAGTGAGACCGGAAACGGCGCCCCCAGCGGCTGGCACTTCACGCTGAACATCATCGGGGTGGAGAAGGGCCATAGCGTCGACAACTCCAACAGCCAGGGGCACCGGATCTTCGTGCCGCTTGGCAAGAACGCCACTGCGGCGTGCGACATCTTCCTGCACCAAGGCGATTACGCGGTGACCGACTACAACTGCCTGGACAGCGACGGCGACGCCGACTTCTGGCTCCCCAACCCGGACAACGGGGACGGGACCCTTGCGTACTCCGTGTGGGTGCGCGCCCTGGGCGGTAACAAGGGCAGCGCCACCATCCGGACCTGCTTCACCGAGTTCTCGACCGCCTCGACCTGGTGCAATGCCGGTGACCTGATCGTGCCGCTGAACAAGGTGACTCCTCCGAAATTCATCGACGTGAGCAAGCAGTTGCTGCAGGTCTGCGCCGACGTCGACGGGACGCTCGGGCTCGTTCCGCTATTCTCGAGCCTGGGCGAAGACTACTTCTGGCACTACGAGAACACCGGGCTCCGCTTGGCGCAGTTCCGCTTCTACCCGATCTCGACGACTGAGATCGGTGGAGACTGCACCAGGTCCCCGCACCCGGCGCATTAGGCGGCAAGCAGGGAAAGAGGGACGGGGTGGGCCGACTGCAGCACTCACCCCGTTTCCCTCACCCCCGGCGTCGCGGAGCTCTCAGGGCGTCGGCGTCGCGAGATGCGCGAAACTCGCCCGTTCTCGCGGACAACAGCCGGGCGCAAGCAGCCATTCGGCTGGCGTGCCCAGCGCAGCACGGTGACTACGGCAACCTGGGAAGGCACTTATGCGTCCGCAATAGCGAAAGCGTCCGACGCTCTGAGTGTCAGCTATGGGCCAAAGGGTCCCGCGAGAGCCGGCGAAGCCACGCGGGGAAAAATCCGTAAGTTGTTGCTCTTTCGCGCCGGTCGTTGCCGGTGCGCGGGCTTCAGCGGCCTCACATGTGCGAGGTCGGGGGCTCGAGCCCCTCAGCGCCCATGCTTGAACGAAGAAGCCCCGTCATCGCTTACGCGGACGGGGCTTTCTCGTTGGGACATGGCGGAACAGCTTCGTCCGGAGCGGGTTGTCGAAGACGGGCGAGCACCCTCCGGATCACCATCAGGCCCGCGACTGACTAGGGTCGGATCCCGAACCCGATCGCGAAGACCAGGTCGTTCTGCCGCTGGGCCTGGGGGGCGATGCCTCGGGTGGGCAGCTTGCCCTGATCGAACGAGCTCAGCAGGTACCGTACCTCCGCCGTCACCTCGATTGGTCCGCTGCCGACACCGCGAAAGCCCAGGCCGATGTCAACGGTCGGCCGCACCTGGCTCCGGGTATCGGTGAGATCGAAGGAGTACCACTTGAACCCGCCGCCGAGCCGGAGGGTCGGCTGGACATGCTCTCCGAGCCAGCCGTTGGCCGTGAGCAGCAGCCCCGCCGTGCCAGCCGTCAGCATCACCTGGTTGGATGGGCCGACCACCGATGGGCGGATCGAGCTCCCGAATGTGATCGTCCCGAAGCTCAGGAGGCCATTCGCGTAGACCGAGACGAACCTGGATGCCAGATACTGCAGGTCGAGCGAGAAAGCCGGCCCGGCCCCAAGCCGCGTGTCGTTGGAGTCGGCGGCCCTGATGAGCGAGGAGTGGGGCACGTACCCGCCAGTCGAGGCCCCGATCCGCCACCCGCCCGCGGTTTGCTGGACTTGCGCACTCGCGACCGTCGCCGCCATCAACGCACCGGCCACGAGCCCGACTGCCCGGCGCGCCGTTGCCATCACGTTCATCGATTCGCGGCTCATGGTGATAGTCATCAGTTAAATGTGATCGCGCCGGTCGTCGCGGAAAGCAGCCCGGCCCCGGTGATCGTGAAGGTGCGGACGCCCGCCACCCCGGTCACGTTGAGGAGCGTGAAGCTCACCGCGCCGTTGGCATCCGTGGTCCGTGTCAGCGTGCCGTTGAGGATGCCGCCACCCGAGGCGATGGAAATGGTCAGCGGCCTGCCCGACAGCGCGACGGCGGCGGCGACCGAGTTCAGCAACTGCACCGTGATGGCAAAGTTCGTCCCGAGGGCGATCGACCCACTGGGCACGACGCTCACGACCGTGATCTGGGTGGCCGACTGGGCGGTAAATGTGACCGGGTTGCCGATGATGCCGGACCCCGTGACCGTCGCCCCGAGGGTGTTGGGGGCCCCGCTGCCGAGGGTCCAGCTGCCAACCCCCGCGAATCCGAGCACGTCGGTGACCTGGTTCAACCCATTGGCCGACCCGCCGCCGAGTATCACGGCAAACGTCACAGTCGCCCCGACCACCGCGTTGCCGTTGACATCCGTCACCTTGACGGTCGGCGGCTGGGCCACGGCTGTACCTTGCAGCGCTACCTGATTGGCGCCGGCGCTCACGACGACGGTGGCCGGCGAGCCCGAGGTGCCCGTCGCGTTGAAGGTCACGCTCGGAAGCCCGGGCGCGGTGGCGATCAAGGTGTTGAGCCCGGCCACCACACCGAGCCTCCACGAGGTGAGCGTCGCAACGCCGCTGGCGTTGGTCGTGACCGGCGAGCCGACAACACTTCCACCACCGACCGTCACGGTGAACGTCACGACGAGCCCCGATACCGGTATGCCTGACGCGTCCCGCACGATCACGCTCGGCGGATCGTTGACGTTGGAACCGGTCAGGGCCGTCTGCGTGGTCTGGGAGACAGCGACCATCGTGGCGGGCGGACCCGCCACCCCGGTAGCGGTGAAGACGATCGGATTGTTGGTCACCCCATTCTCTTCGACCCTCGCGGCCAATGTCTGTGCCCCCGCGGCGGGGCCGAGGATCCAGCTGCCCACGGTGGCGATGCCCTGCGAGTTGGTGACGGTCAGGCCATTGGTCACCCGGCCGCCGCCCGAGAGAACCGTGAAGGTCACCGGGGCGCCTGCCACCAGATTGCCGAAGGCATCGACGACACGCACGCTGGGCGCGATCGGGACGGCGGTGCCGGCGGCCGCGGTCTGATTGGCACCGGCTAGCCCGGTGACGGTCGCCGCGCGGCCCGCAGTCGCGGTGGCGGTGATCGTAGTGGATACGCCGCTCGCGGCGGTGGCCGTAAGGACGTTCGGCCCAGCCGTCTGCCCGAGTGTCCAGCGGGTGCCGGCGACACCGTTCCCATCGGTCGTCGCGGTCGCGGGATTCACGGAGCCTCCGTTTGCGGCGCTGAAGGTCACGGTCGCTCCTGGCAACTCCTGATTGTCGCTACCGAAGACGCGGACCTCGATCGGATCGGGGAGGAGCAGTCCCGCGGGACCAAGCAGCGCCGGGCCCGCCACGGCCTCCACCCGCGCTGCCGGGAGCGGCGCATTGACGGTGGTCTCGCCGCATCCGGCAAGGCTCGCGAATCCGATCGCCGCTCCGAGGAGCGCCAAGCGTGCTCGACCGAAACTCTGGATGAATAGGGTAGCCACTGTGAATGCCCGTCGTGAAAGCGGACCTACCGAATGCTCTGGAGTCTGCGCCCCGCAGTCCAAAACGAAGATACGCCAATTGTGAGGATCCTACCAACTTCAGACACGGATTGTCAATTGGGCGTGGCGTCTCCAGCCATCTCCAGCGAAGACCGGCATTGCCCTCCGCGATTCCGCCCCGGCCCCTCGATGCCGCGATGGACGGGCTATAAGAAAACCTTGCAATATTCCTCTTGAGGTCTATTGGGTCCCGGAACGCGAACTCCCTCCGCCCGCGCCGGGCGCTGAGCCCAACCTCGCGCCACCGGCCGCTGAGAGACCGTGTCAGCCAATGTGCCAACGGAGGCATCGACGCAGGTACGCGGTCCCCATCCGCCTCACATGCGCGAGGTCGGGGGTTCGAGCCGTTCATCGCTCATACGAAGAAGCACAGAGGCAAGGAGGCTAGGAGGCAAGGTCGTCGCCTCTTTCCTCCTTGCCTCTTTGCCTCTTTGCCACTTTGCCTCTGTCATGGGCCCTGCTGGATTTGAACCAGCGCGCTACGGATTATGAGTCCGCTGCTCTAACCAGGCTGAGCTAAGGGCCCGCGCTCCAAACTTATCGTCCTCACCCAAACTTCGCAGCACGGTTCTGCCGATTCGACGCCCGCCCTCGCTAAATTCCCCCCGTGCGGGCGCTCATTCTCTCCCATCTCTACGCCGATCCTCCAACTCGCGGCAAACTCCGTGCGCTCGCCGGGCTCGGTGTCGATCTCACGGTCGCCCTCCCGGGCGGCTCCCTCGCACTCGACGGCGGCATCCGCCTGACCCCGGTTCCCGTGAAGGGGGACCGCGCCGATCCTACCCGGCTCGACTGGAACGCCCGGGCGCTCCGCCGCATCCTGTCCGACTTCCGGCCCGACCTCGTCCACATCGAGGAGCCCCCAGGCACCCAGGCCGCCGCTGCGCTGGCATCCGCGGCGCGCCGGCTGCGGATTCCGTGCGTCGTGTTCAGCGCCGAGAGTCTGCGCCGCCGCCGGGGACTCTTCGAGGGTCGCCGCTATCGTGCGACACTCGCCGAGGCGGCAGGTGTCATCGGCGGGAATCGCATGGCCGCCGACCTCCTCGCCGAGGCGGCGCCCGCCGCACTCCGTGCCATGCTACCCCAGTTCGGGGTGACCCCGGAGCCGCCAGTCTTCCGAGGCGAGTTGCGCCGCGGCATCCGTCTCGGCTTCATCGGCCGCCTCGTTCCCGAGCGCGGTGGCGAAATGCTGCTGCGTGCCGCCGCGGGGGTCATGGGCGCCTGGACCCTCACCATCGTGGGCACCGGCCCCGAGCAGGAAGCGCTGGAGGCGCTGGCGCAGCGACTCGGCCTGGCCTCGCGGATTCGCTGGCTCGGTGGCGTGCCGCGGAGCGAGCTGACTCCGGTCTGGGAAGAGATCGACTGCCTCGTGGTCCCATCGCACGATACCTCGACCTGGGTCGACCGCTCCAACCCGGTGCTGCTCGAGGCAATGGCCCGGGGCATCGCGCCGGTCGTCACCCGCGCAGGGGCGCTTCCCGAGCTGGTGGGCGACGCGGGGATCGTCGTGGACGATCGAGAAGGAATGGTGAACACCCTGCAGGAGCTGCTCGCGGATCCCGCCCGGGTCCGGACCATGGGAGAGCGGGCCCGGCGACGCATTCTCGAGGAATTCGTCGATTCGGCGGTGGCGCAGCGGACGCTGACGTTCTGGGAGCAGGTGCTCGCGCGCCGGAATCAGCCTGCGCGCGGCGCGTAATCGGGAACCAGCTCCGCCTCCCGGAGTCCCGCCGACACGATACCGGCTACTCCAGCGGCAGAGAAACCCGGCGCCCGTCGCGCGCGGAGAGGTAGGTGGCGACCAGGATCTCGAGCGAGCGGAGCCCTTCCCTGCCGTCGGTCTCCGGGGTGGCCGTTCCGCGGAGAACATCGATCACGTTCCGATAGTAGCGCTGATGGCCCTTCCCATACACCGACGTCGTTTCGTAGCTCGCCCGCTCGATCTCCTCGTCCATCGGGTGCGGCGCGTCAAACTCCCAGTGCTCGATCCGGTTGACCGCGACGCCGCCCACGCGCGCGGTGCCGCGCTCGCCCAGCACCGTCACCGACCCCTCGAGATTCTTGGGGTAGGTCAGCATGGTGACGTTGACCGAGCCCAGGGCGCCTGCGCGCCAGCGCAGCGCCAGCACACCGGAATCCTCGGCTTCGATCCGCCGGGCCAGCGTGGCGGTATAGGCCTGCACGCTCTCCACGGGACCAACCAGCCAGTCGAGCATGTCCACGTAGTGGCTGGCCTGGTTCATGAACGCCCCGCCGTCGAGCGCCCAAGTTCCCCGCCACGGCGCGCTGTCATAGTAGGACTGGGGACGGTTCCAGAACACGTTCACCGTCACCAGACAGATCCGGCCGAAACGCCCTTCGGTCACCGCGCGCTTGAGGAGCTGCAGGGTGGGATTGCTGCGATTCTGCTTCACGACGAAGAGGCGGACTCCCGCGGCCTCGCAGGCCTGCACCATCGCCTTGCCGTCTTCCCACTGGGTGGCCATCGGCTTTTCGGTCATTACATGCCGCCCGGCGCGCGCGACCTCCATCGCCTGGGATGCATGCAGGCCGCTCGGCGTGGCCAGGATGACCACGTCGGGGGTCGAGCCGGCCAGAAGATGCGTGAGAGAGGGAAAGCCCGGGACGTGGGTCGCAGTCATCGCCCGCTGGAGGGCAGCGGGGTCGATATCGGCGACGGCGACGAGCTCCGCATCATCGGGATGCGCGGCGAGCGCATCGAAGTGATTGGCGGAAATGCGCCCGCATCCGGCGAGGGCAAAGCGGATTGTGCGGCCGGTCAGTGGGAGTGTCGCCGCTGTCACGCCGCCCCGTCGGTCAGGCTGAGCTGGCGAGCGCGCCATCCTTCCATGCGCACCGTCAGGACGACACCCTCCGGCGTGACCTCGCGTGACAGCACCTCGCCGGCGCGGTACACCGCCGCCAGCCGCGCTCCATCCCCGGCCGGCACCACCACGCGGACTGTCGAACGGCCGGCGCGGGCGCGATCCCGGAGCGCCGCCTTGACCGAGGCCACGC
The DNA here is from genome assembly GCA_964535105.1 of uncultured Gemmatimonas sp. GTDB lineage: Bacteria > Gemmatimonadota > Gemmatimonadetes > Gemmatimonadales > GWC2-71-9 > JABFSM01. Next base: position 11,449 of record CAZHSO010000001.1, on the reverse strand, counting down.
CGTCGGTGCGCATCGTCGTGGTGAGCACCGCGTCGGGGTGAATCTCGCGGATGCGCGCGGCGAACGCGGTCGGATCCTCCACCAGATCGATCTTGTTGAACACGAGCACCACCGGACGGTCGGAGAGCTCGAGCTCTCCCAGCACCTGCTCCACCACCGCCGCCTGCTCCTCCCACTCGGGATGGCTCGCGTCGATGACGTGCAACAGCACATCGGCCTCGCGCGCTTCCTCCAAGGTGGCGCGGAAGCTCGCGACCAGATGGTGGGGCAGCTTCCGGATGAAGCCGACGGTATCGGTGACCCGGACACGCACGCCGTCGCCCACCTCCACTTCTCGGGTCAGCGTATCGAGCGTCGCGAAGAGGCGGTCTTCCACGACAATGTCATGGTCGCCGGTCAGGGCGCGCAGGAGGCTCGATTTGCCGGCGTTGGTGTATCCGACCAGCGACGCATTCAGGAGCTTCTGGCGCCCGCTGCGAATTGTCTCGCGGTGGCGGGCGACATCGCGCAGCTTCCCGCGATGATGCTGAATCTTCTGGCGAATCATTCGCCGGTCGGTTTCGAGCTGGGTTTCGCCGGGGCCCCGGAGACCGATACCGCCGCGGATCCGCGACAAGTGGGTCCACATCCGCGTGAGCCGCGGCAGGAGATACTCGAGCTGGGCGAGCTCGACCTGCAGCCTGGCCTCCGCCGTGCGCGCCCGGGTCGAGAAGATGTCGAGGATGACTTCCGCGCGGTCCATGACCCTGATGCCAAGCTCGCGCTCCAGGTTGGCGCCCTGCACCGGCGCGAGCTCATCGTCGAAAATGGCGAGCGTGGCCCCGCGTTCGGCAACGAGCGCTTTGAGCTCCTCCACCTTGCCCTCGCCGAGCAGCGTGGCCGGATTGGGGGACTGTACCTGCTGCGTCAGCCGTCCCACGACCTGCGCGCCCGCAGTATCCACCAGCCGCCCCAGCTCGTCGAGATGCTCCTGCACCTGGTCCACTTCGCGCGAACCCTTGCGGGTGACGGCCACGAGCACCGCGCGCTCCGCCGGGGGCTGTACCGCAATCAGATCTCGGATGGTCGTCCTCGTCGCTCGAAAGAGTGCTCGGTAAGATAATCCGGCCCACCCATCACTCCGCGCCCCGGCTCTTCCACCACGCCATGCGCTCGGCCACCTTCTTTTCGTACCCCAGCTCGCCGGGTACGTACGGCGCCCGGTCTGCCAGCGGCTCCGGCAGATACTCCTGCTTCACGAAGTGGCCGGGATAGTCGTGGGCGTAGCGATACTCGGCGCCGTACCCCAGCTCCCTCATCAGAGCCGTGGGCGCATTGCGCAGATGTACCGGCACCGGCTCCGCGGGAGTGTCGCGCGCCAGGCCCATGGCCGCATGGAGCGCGGCCTTGACACTGTTCGACTTGGGCGCGATCGCGAGGTAGATCGTCATCTCCGCCAGCGGGAGGTATCCCTCGGGCGGTCCGAGCTGCCGGTAGGCTTCACGCGCCGCCACGGCCAGCTGCAGGGCGTGCGGGTCCGCCAGCCCGACGTCCTCCGCCGCCATCGCAATCGCCCTGCGGAACAGCACCAGCGGGTCCTCGCCCCCTTCGAGCATCCGCGCCATCCAGTAGAGGGCGCCCTGTGGATCGCTCCCGCGAAGCGATTTGTGGTAGGCGGAGAGGAGATTGAAATGCTCTTCGCCCGACTGGTCGTATCGCGGCACCCTTCGGGCAAAGGCTTCGGCCATGTCGGCGAGTGTGATCCGTCCCCCGAGGCCGGCCTGCTGCGCGGCAGCCTCGAGCGCGGTGAGCGCGCGCCGGGCATCGCCATCCGCCTGAACGACAAGCCAGCCCATCGCATCGTCCGTCACGGTGAGTTCGAGCCGTCCGAGCCCCCGGTCACGGTCGCCCAGCGCCGCCCGCACCACGACCCCGGTGTCGGTGGGGGTGAGCGGCTGCAGCACGAAGACCTGGCAACGGGAGAGGAGCGCCGCGTTCAGGCTGAAGCTCGGATTTTCGGTCGTGGCACCGATGAGCGTGATGGTTCCTCGCTCGACGTGCGGAAGGAAGGCATCCTGCTGCGCGCGATTGAAGCGGTGGATCTCGTCGCAGAAGAGAATCGTACCCCGGCCCAGGCGCCACCGCTCCTCCGCCTCCTTGATCACCTCGCGGACCCGCTGCACCCCTTCGGTGACGGCGCTGAACGCGATGAACGCCCGCCCGGTATGTCCGGCGACGAGATGCGCGAGCGAAGTCTTGCCGGTCCCCGGCGGTCCCCAGAGAATCGCGCTCCCGATGTCCCCGCGGCGGAGCGCGTCGCCCAGCGCCCGTCCAGGCGCGAGGAGATGACTCTGCCCGGCGAATTCCTCCAGCGTGCGCGGGCGCATCCGCGCAGCCAGCGGCGCCGGTGTCGAGAAGAGCTCCGGGGTGTCGTCCATCGCATCGGTCACACGGCCGACCCGGTCAGGGGTCCGAGCAGGAGCAACGCCGCCGCTCCACCGAGAAATGCGGCGGTCATCCGAACGCCGCGGGTGGCCTGGAACTGGGGTACCAGGTTGGAGGCCGCGACGTAGAGGGTGACCCCGGCGGCGAGCGCAAGACCGGACCGCGCGAGCGAGGCCACCGCTTCGGTCAGCAGCACCCCCCCGATGGTGGCGATCCCCAGCACCGCGCCGGACCCCAGCGCCGGACCACGCCCCCGTCCCGAGGCGAGCATCAGGCTCGCAATGGTGACGCCCTCGGGAAGCTTGTGCAGCACGACCGCGAGGAAAAACAGGAGGCCGAGCCGCTCCGACACCAGGAATCCGCTGGCGATGGCGACCCCGTCGAAGAAGGCGTGGAGGGTGAGCCCCACCAGCGCGCTGTCGCCGGCGCGCGCCGAGACGGTATGCGTCTCTTCACCGAAATGGAAATGCGGGGTGATGACGTGCTGCGCGACGTGCACGAGGACGTACCCCAGGAGCACGAGGAGCCCGGCCGAGGGAAACGCGCCCGGCGCCGCGAACACCTCCGGCAGGACGCCGACCAGGACCAGCGCGACCATGAACCCCGCGCCGAACGCAAGGCAGGTCTCGATGAAGACGAGACTCCGCCGCTCGCGCCGCACCACGGCAAAGGCGCCGGCGAGGTTGCCCAGCGCGGCGGCGATCGCGAAGAAAACCGGCGTCACCGCCATGCCTCGGCGAGTGTCAGCAGGCTCTCTCGTGTATTGCGCGCGGGGTCATCGAGAACGGCCTCGAGCAGCCGGGTCAGCAGACGCCCGAGCTCCGGCCCCGCGGGAATCCCCAGGGCCAGCAGATCGGCTCCGGTCACGGCGAGCTGGCCTCGTGAGGTGGCTTCGCTCCGCGCGCGAATGCCGGCGACGACCGCGGCCCACGGCGGCGGCGAGCCCGAGGCGAGCTCCGCCAGGCTCAGCAAATCATCGGCAGCGCCTTCGACCGCCGCCATCCAGCGCCGCACGTCGCGGGGATCATCGCTCGCGGGCCTGGCAGGCCCCGCGTGCATGGCGCGCGCGCGCGCGATCTCCTCGTTGGACGCGCGCAGTCGTCCCAGGACCTCATGGGGCGCGGATGAGAGCGCCGCGGTCAGCACCACGGGATCCCGTCGCGCGGGAGCATCGATGGCCAACGGGCAGGAGCTCCGGAGCTCCGGCAGCCACACCGCGGCCGCCCCCACGTCGTGCCAGAGCGCAACCAGGCGGGTCAGCGACGTTGCGGTCGTGAGCCCCTTGAACCATTCGTCCCGCACCCGCTCGGCCGAGAGCCCGGAAAGACCCGGCGCCCCCGCCACCGCGGCCTGCCAGGTTCCCGGCTCGATCGCGAACTCGAATCGCGCGGCGAACCGGAGCGCACGCAGAATCCGCAAATAGTCCTCGGCGAAGCGTGTCGCGGGATTGCCGACGGCCCGCACCACGCGGCGGTCGAGATCGGCGGCGCCGCCGTGCGGATCGCGCCATTCGTGCCGGAGCGGGTGATAGGCGAGTGCGTTGATGGTGAAATCGCGCCGGGCCAGATCCTCTTCGAGGCTGGCTCCGTACTCGACCACCGCGTGACGTCCATCGGTCTCCACATCTTTTCGGAAGGTGGTGACCTCGTGCAGGACGCGCCGCGGATCGAGCACGCCGACCGTGCCGTAGCGCAGGCCGACGGCGATCGTTTTCGGGAAGAGCTTTTGCACCTGGTCCGGCGTTGCCGCCGTCGCCAGATCGACATCGACCGCGCGGTGTCCCAGAATCCGGTCGCGAAGCGCTCCCCCGACGCACCATGTCTCGAACCCGGCGCGCTCGAGGGTGGCGGCGATCTCGGCCACCTCCTTCGGCAGATCGTGGAGCGCCGGAAGACTTGGAGCGGTCACTGGGCGGTCGCTCCGTAGGGGACTCCGGCGGAGAGGGAGAGCACGAGCTCCATCCGCGCGAGCGCCCGAGTGCGGCGCCCGGCGGGAGTCACGCCCATTCTGAGGAGCTCGCCGCCGCCACCCTGGAAGGCATATTCGCCGCCGACTTCTCCCGCCGCACAGCGGCTGGACAGCACGACCGGTTTGCCGGCATCGATCCAGCGGCGGACCGCCGGCAGCGCTCCCGGCGGAATGTTTCCGCGTCCGAAGCCTTCGATCACCACCCCGTCGAACCGTTCGCGAGCCATGTCCAGCAGGGCGCCGTCGTCTCCCAGAATCAGCGGCACGATCACGACGCGGGGGGAGAGATCCCGCGCCGGCAGGAGGTGATGCGGCTCCGGCGGGCGCTCGTAGCGCACCGAATCGTCGACCGTCCCGACCGCCGGCGCGTGGGGAGAGCCGAAGGCCTCGAGCGCAAAGGTGTCGACCTTGGCGACGAAACGCCCATCGAGAATCCGGGAGGCGAACACCACCAGGGCGCCGCGGTTCCTGCTCGCGGGGGAGCGCGCCACCTGCACCGCCCCGCGGAGATTCCGGGGACCATCCCAGTCGGGGTCGCTGGAGGTACGCATCGCGCCGGTGAGCACGACCGGCACCGGCAGCGGCACGGTGCGCGCGACGAGGTACGCGGTTTCTTCCAGAGTATCGGTCCCGTGGGTGATCACGACGCCGGAGGGCGCATCGGGCGCCGACACGATCTCGGCGACCCGGTTGCGCAGCGCCCAGAGCTCGGCCGGCCCACGATGCACGCCCGGCAGCCGCTCCCAGTCCTCGACCCGGAGTTCGCTCCGGCTACCGAGTCCTCCGACCGCGGCCACGAGCTGCTCGGCATCCAGGGCAGGGACATTTCCGCCCGCGGCGGCGCTGCGCTGCATGGCGATGGTGCCGCCGGTGGCGAGAAGATGAATCATGACGGTCAGCGGTGAGCGGTGAGCGGTGAGCAGGAGACGGACGGTGAGCGGTGAGCGGTGAGCGGGAAACGACCCGTGCCCGCGAGGCCCACGCGGCTGCAGGACTGCGACCGCTCACCGCTCACTGCTCACCCACACAGGACACTCCCGCCATTGACGTTGAGCACCTCGCCGGTGATGTGCCGCGCCAGCGGGCTGCAGAGGAACAGGATCGGCCCCGCAATGTCCTCCGGCGCCGGGATTCGCTTGAGGGGGATGGTTGCGGCGATGCGGGCCTTGCCCTCGCCGGTATAGGACGTAGCGCTCATCTCGGTGTCCACCCACCCCGGTGCCACGCAATTCACGGTGATGTCCGGTGCACACTCGATCGCGAGCGACTTGGTCATCGAGATGAGCGCGCCCTTGGTGGCGGCGTAGTCGGCGTGAAACGCTTCGCCTCGCTGCCCTGCGGTGCTGGAGACCAGCACGATGCGTCCGCCGCGGCCCATGAGGCCGAGCGCGGCGCGCGTGGTGAGGAAGACCGCGTCGAGGTTTTGCGCGAGAGTGGACCGCCAGCGCTGCTCGCTGAGCCGGCCGAGCGGTACTTCTTCGACCGGCCAGATCCCCGCGTTGGCGACGAAGCAGTCGAGCCCGCCGAATGCCGCTTTGCATTCCCGAAAGACCCGGTCCACTACCTCGGGCAGGGCAAGGTCGCCGCCGGAGTGAAACGCCCGCCGCCCCATTGCGCGAATTTCCCGGGACACCGTTTCGGCGTCGGCCGTCCGGGTATGGTAGGTGATCCCCACGTCGGCCCCGGCCCGGGCGAAGAGGAGCGCCGCGGCGCGGCCGATGCCGCGCGAGCCGCCCGTAACGAGGACCCGCTGTCCGGTGAGAGAGATCACCGGTCCAGCTCCTCCTCGACGGCTTCCACGATCAGATGCTCGAGGGCGAGGTGCATCTCCTGGATCCGGCTCCCGTTGTCGGAGGGAATCACGATCGCCTCGTCCACCTGGGACCGGAGCGGCCCACCGCCCCGCCCCAGGAAGGCGACGACCGACACACCGCGGATCCGCGCGGCGCTCGCGGCCGCCAGCAGGTTTCGGCTCGCACCGCTGGTGCTGTGAAGCACCAGCAGATCGCCCGCCCGGCCCAGCGCCTCGATCTGTCGCGCGAAAATCTGCTCGAACCCGAGATCGTTGCCCACCGCGGTCAGCAGGGAGGTGTCGGTCGTGAGCGCGATCGCGGCATAGGGCCGTCGCGCCTCGCGGAACCGCACCACGTATTCGGTGGCGAGATGCTGGGCGTCGGCGGCGCTGCCCCCGTTGCCGGCGAAGAAGATCGTGCCGCCCCGCCGAATCGTGTCCGCGTAGCGGCGCACCAGGGCGGCCACCGCCGGCGCGAGCGTCGAGGTCGCCTCGGCGGTCCGCGCCAGATCGGCGAGACCCGCCATGATCCGCTCGGCGGCGCTCATTCGCCGTCGTCCAGAAGGTTCCGGAGCTTTTGCATCAGTCCCGTCTTGAAGAGAAGAGGAGGCACCGGCTCCAGTTCCTTGTCCGCGAGGATCGCCGCTGGATTGCGCCGGGACAGGAGGTCCGCCTGGGACGCTCCACCCGCTTCGCAGAGATACCGATAGGCCGTCCCCATCATGCGATCGTCGCCGTGGTTGTCGGCGGCGATGATATCCGCGAGTCCGGCGGCCAGCAGATTCCGCGCGCGCTGGCCGCGACCCCGGGTGGCGAGAATGGTCGTCGCATCCACCTGCATGATCGCGCCGAGCGACTTCCAGTGGCGCACCGCCTCCGGGGTGCAGGCGGCATATCGCTCCGGGTGCGCGAGCAACGGCACCAGGCCGAGCTGGGAAATCTGGTGCAACGCATTGGCGATGGAGGTCACCGCCGTGAGCCGGCCGAATTCGACCAGGATATGCCGGGTGCCCGCGAGGCGCGCCTCGGGACGGTGCTGCACATCGGGTGAGATCGCCCGATCGAGCATCAGCTCCACGCCGCGATACAACTGCACGCCTTTGGGCGCCGCCGCGGAGAGCGCCGCGAAGGCGGCGTCATGGGAGGGTGGAAGGCCCTGGCTCAGCTGACCCACCGTGTGGTGCGGTGTGAGGCAGACCGCCGTCACGCCGGATTCCTGCATGGCGGTGAGCACCCGGACCGACTGCTCCACCGTCCGGGATCCGTCGTCGACCCCGGGCAGCAGGTGACAGTGCAGATCGATCACCGCGCCCCCGAACCGGAGGCGCGAACCCGCGCCGCGAACCCGCCAAGGTCGGCGGGATCGGCGGCGGCGCGCGCCTTGAGCGCGAGAGTCACCAGCGCATCGGCCGCCAGCAGATCAAGGGCGACGTCGCGCCCTCCGGCATGCTCCAGCGTGGCACGAAGGGCCCCCATCGCGGCGGCCGCCAGATCAGTAGCCATGTCATCGGTGACGGCGGTGGTTTCGAGATAGCGTGCCGCCCGGGCCCGAAGCGCGGGGGGAGCCCCGGCGCTCTCCTGGTGGAACCAGTCGAGCATTGGCGTCACGCGCCGGCCAGCCATTCCTCGATGAGGCGCGGCGCCGCCTCGCGAGCGGCGGGGAGGAGCGCGGGATCGCCTGCGCTCGCCGAGGCGAATCCCGGACGTCCTCCCCCCCGCCCGCCGCTCGCGGCGGCGATGCGATTCACCAGGTCACCCGCCTTCAAGCCCCGCTGCACCAGATCGTCGGTGAGCGCGACGTGCAGGGCACCGCGACCCGACGTGCCGAAGAGCACCAGCGCTGCGCTCTTGCGTCCCGACCGGAACTGGTCGGCGAGCTGCCCGATCTCCTCCCGGTCTTCGGCCGCGGTTTCGCCGATCGTCACGGCAATGTCGCGCACCGTAAGCTCTTGCCCGGTGGCCCCGGCGCCGGTACCGTCCTTGAGCATCTCCTGCACCCGGCTCTCGAGCTTGTCACGCTCCTGCAAGAGCTGCTCGATCCGGCGCGCCATGTGCTCGGGCTGGGTGCGCAGGAGATCGGCCGCCTGGCGAAGCCGGACATCGATCGCGTCCAGCGCCGCATAGGCGCCGGGCCCCGTCACCGCCTCGATCCGGCGCACCCCCGCCGCGACACCGCCCTGCGAGCTGAACCGGAAGAGTCCCAGCACGCCGGTGGTGGCGACGTGGGTTCCGCCGCAAAGCTCGATCGAATTCCCCATTTGCACGACGCGCACGACCTCCCCGTATTTGTCGGCGAAGAACGCCATCGCGCCGAGCGCCAGGGCCTCAGGATAGGGCAGCTCGCGGGTCGAGACCGGGTGATTGGCCCAGATCGCCTCGTTCACATCCCGCTCGATCCGGTCGAGCGTCGCGGACTCGATCGGACCGTGATGCGAAAAATCGAAGCGCAACCGGTCGGCATCCACCAGGGATCCCTGCTGGCGGACATGGGTGCCGAGGTGCCGCCGAAGCGCGGCGTGCACCAGGTGGGTCGCGCTGTGATTCCGCTCAATGTTCCGGCGACGCGCTTCGGCGACCTCCGCCTCGACGGGGGTGGGCTCGAACGACTCCGGTATCGGCCCCGAAACGACCACGCCCCGCTCGTCCTTCCGGACGGCATCGACCGGCAGGGTCCAGCCCGCGCCGCGCACGACACCGATGTCGCTGACCTGACCGCCCGACTCGGCGTAGAACGGATTCTGGTGAAGGATGAGATCGACGCGCCCAGCGTCCTGCCGGAAGGCGAGTGGCTCGGTCTCGGCGCGCGTCGTGTCGTAGCCGACGAATTTCTGTTTTCCCCGGCGGAGGATGTTCCACTTGGGCTTCCGGGAGCGGATCACAGGACCGGCGGACTGCCCACCCGCCGCTCCGCGTCGCGCAGCCCGGCTCCGGTTGCGCTGCTCCGCGAGCGCGGCCTCGAACCCTGGAAGATCCACCCCGACCCCGCGCTCCGCGGCGATCAGCTGAGTGAGATCGATGGGAAAGCCGAACGTGTCGTACAGCTTGAACGCCTCTTCACCCGGAATCGCCGAGACGCCCGTCGCGAAGATTTCTTCGAGGCGACCGAGCCCTCCCTCGATGGTCTCGAGGAAACGCACTTCCTCTGTCTCGGTCCACTGCCGGATTTCTCCCCGCTTGCCGGCGAGCTCGGGATAGGCGTCCTGCATCAGGTCGATGACCAGCCCGGTGAGTGGCGCGAGCGTCGGCTCGCGCCTGCCGAGAAGCCACGCGTGCCGCACCGCGCGTCGCAGAATCCGCCGCAGCACGTACCCGCGGCCCTCGTTGCCGGGGAAGACGCCATCAGCAAGGAGGAAGGTGACGGCGCGCGCGTGATCTGCCACAACGCGGAACGATGCCCCTGGCCCTTCCATGCTGCCGGGATAGGGCGAGCCGACCAGCTCCCCGATCCGGTCCAGCAGCGGCTGGAAGGCGTCGGTATGAAAGTTGTCGTCCTTGCCCTGCAGCACAGATGCGATTCGCTCGAGCCCCGCTCCGGTATCCACCGCCGGCCTCGGCAGCGGGGTGAGCGTCCCGTCCGCCGCACGGTCGTACTGCATGAACACCAGGTTCCAGATCTCCAGGAAGCGGCCCGCCTCCACCTGCGCTTCGAACTCCGCCGGCCCGAGCATGCGCGGGGGAGTCCCGGGCTTCCATTCCAGGTCGACATAAATCTCCGAGCAGGGTCCGCAGGGGCCGGTCTCTCCCATCTGCCAGAAATTGTCGGCGTCGCCGAGTCCGTACACCGACTCCGGAGGCATCCCCGCCACATCGCTCCAAAGGGTGCGCGCCTCGGTGTCGGTGTGGTGCACGGTCACCCGAAGCCGGTCCGGCTCGAGCCCGAGAAACTCCTTCGACGTGACGAATTCCCAGGCGTAGGCGATCGCCTCGCGCTTGAAATAATCGCCGAAGGAGAAATTCCCGAGCATCTCGAAAAAGGTGTGATGCCGTCCGGTGAGCCCCACCTGTTCCAGGTCGTTGTGCTTGCCGCCCGCCCGGACGCACTTCTGGCAGGAGGTGGCGCGCACATAGTCGCGCTGCTCCTGTCCGAGAAACACGCGCTTGAACTGCACCATGCCGGCGTTGGTGAAGAGAAGGGTGGGGTCGTCCTGGGGAGCAAGCGGCGCCGAGGGCACCAGGCGGTGCCCCCGAGTCACGAAGAAATCGAGGAAGAGACGGCGGATTGTGCTGGAATTCATTGGGGGAATATACAGCCGACAGCCTTCAGCCTTCAGCCATCAGCCTTCAGCATTTCCCGCTCACCGCTTACCGCTCACCGCTCACCACACCGCCCAGCAGCTCCCCCACCAGCGCCGTCACTTCTCGTCCAGCAAATCCGCGCCGGGCAAGGTAGGCCAGCAGCCGGCGGCGCTGCACCGGCCGCGGGAGGCCGCGGAGCTGGCCGATGCGCCGCCGAGCGAGCCCATCGGGCGTCGGCGCTTCCGCGCCGCCGGCCCCGAAGGCCTGCGCCAGAGCGCCATCGATGACGGCGCGCTCGACACCCATCGCGGCGAGATCCCGGCGCAGGCGGAGGGGACCCCGTCCCCGCGCACCACGAGTCTGCGCGTAGCTGAGACTGAACTTCGTGTCGTCCAGGAGGCCGAGCCGCTCGAGCCGCTCTCGTGCGGCCTCGGCCGCCTCCGGAGGATGACCCTTGAGCACCAGCCGGCGGGTGAGCGCCCGCGCGGCGAAGGGCCGGTGCTCGAGAATTCGCAGCGCCGTCCGATACGCCGCTTCGCCGTCGGCAGCCCGGCAGAGCCTGGCATACAGGGGCTCGTCCAGCGCGAGCCCCGGTACCAGGCGCTCCTGCTCCGCCACACTGCGCGGCACCGTCAGAAGCGGCCGACCCGCCACCAGCAGGCGCACACTGTCGGCGCGCCGGGCATCGGGAACCACGGCCCCGATGACCGGACGCGGCGGCGCCTCACTCGTCGTCGCCGGCATCCGTATCCGCATCGGCGGGGATCCCGGCCGCCACCTTCATTCCGAGGAATTCCTTGACCCGCCCTTCGACCTCGGTCAGCAGCGCCGGGTTGTCCTTGAGGAAGAGCTTGGCGTTTTCGCGGCCCTGCCCGATGCGCTGATCGCCATAGGAATACCACGCGCCGGACTTCTGAATGATGTTGGCCTCGGAGGCGATGTCCACCACGAGCCCCGCGTGGCTGATGCCCTCATCGAACATGATGTCGAACTCCGCCTGCTTGAACGGCGGCGCGACCTTGTTCTTGA